>NZ_LT607412.1:3916779-4218070 GCF_900091455.1 Micromonospora coriariae
CTGGCGGGTCAGGCGGGGGTCGGCAGGGTGGCCCGGCGGGCCCGGACGGCGGTGGCCAGGTGGTCGAGCACCTCGGCGGTGTCGTCCCAGCCGAGGCAGGCGTCGGTGACCGACTGGCCGTACACCAGCTCCCGGGTGGGGTCGAGGTCCTGCCGGCCGGGCAGCAGGAACGACTCCAGCATCACGCCGGTGATCCCACGTTGGCCGCCGGCCAGCTGGGCGGCCACGTCCGCGGCGACCAGCGGCTGGTTGCGGTGGTCCTTGCCGCTGTTGGCGTGGCTGGCGTCGATCACCAGACGCTCCGGCAGCCCGGCCGCGCGGAGCAGGTCCAGGGCGCCGGCCACCGACTCCGCGTCGTAGTTGGGCCGGCCGCCCCCGCCGCGCAGCACCAGGTGCCCGTCGGTGTTGCCCCGGGTGTGCATGATCGCCGGGGTGCCGGAGAAGTCGATGCCGGGGAAGACGTGCGGTACCCCGGCCGCGCGGATCGCGTCCACGGCGGTGCCGATGCTGCCGTCCGGGCGGTTCTTCATGCCGATCGGCATGGACAGGCCGGAGGCGAGCTGCCGGTGCACCTGGCTCTCCACAGTGCGGGCACCGATCGCGCCCCAGGCCACCGTGTCGGCGATGTACTGCGGCGTGATCGGGTCGAGGAACTCGCAGCCCACCGGCAGTCCGAGGCGTAGTACGTCGAGCAGCAGCGCCCGGGCCCGTCGCAGGCCGGTGTTGACGTCCCCGCTGCCGTCCAGCCCCGGGTCGTTGATCAGCCCCTTCCAGCCCACCGTGGAGCGCGGCTTCTCGAAGTAGACCCGCATGACGATCAGCAGGTCGTCGGCGAGCCGGTCGGCGGCGGTACGCAGCCGCTGCGCGTAGTCGAGGGCGGCGGCCGGGTCGTGCACGGAGCACGGGCCGACCACCACCAGCAGGCGGTCGTCCTCGCGGTCCAGCACCCGACCCACCGCGCGTCGGCCGGTCAGCACGGCCGAGGCGAGCGGGGCGTCCAGAGGCAACTCGTGGTGCAGCAGCGCGGGCGTGGTCAGCGGCACGACACGGTCGATCCGCTGATCGCTGACCCGATCGGTCTCCGGGGTCGTCACGGTGGGCATCCTTCCGCCGACCGTGCCCGGGGCCGGTGCCCGGGACGAGCCGGCTGCTCGTACGCAAAAGGGCAGGAACGACAGCTCCTGCCCAGCCGGCTCGGTCCGTGGTGACGTCAGATCATGGTGAAGTCACCGGCGTGCGAGCCGGCTGCCTAAACCATCGATACGAACGCGTCACGAGGTCAGCCTACCCGACGGGCGGCGGGACCCGCACAACCGAGCGGCGGAACACCGCGTGCCGGGGCCGGGGTCGGGGTAACAGGGGTGCCATGACTGACGAGCAGAGCGACCAGGACCGGGTGGAGTCCCGTGCGCACCTCCTGCCGGAGGAGGCCGCGGTCGGCAGCGACGACCCGGAGGCGCAGGCCGACGCCATCCTCACCGAGTCGGACATCCGCGAGGAGGACCAGAACGCGGCGCCGGACACGGTGCTGGAGCACCGCACCTCCGATCAGACGGTGGTCGCGTCCGAGCCACCGGACTGAACGGTTGCTCCGCGCCCTCGGCGTGACCCCCGGTAGGTCTGCTCCCGCAGCCAGGCCAGCGGGCCGGCCGCCCACAGCCCGGGCGGCAGGTTGCGCACCGGGTCGAAGGCGAGCGCGGCGTCCTCCCGAGCGCTGAGCTGCGCACCGATGCTGACCTGCCCGACCGGCCGCCACGGTCCCACTGCGGACGCGACCGCGAGCACCAGGCGCGGCGCGTCCGCCCGGGTCGCGGCGGCCACCGCGGCCAGGCTCCGGCCGAGGTCGACCGAGTCGGGGTCGGCCAGCGCGGCCAGCCAGAGCCGGCGCCGACCCGCCCGGTAGCACATGATCGTGCTGTACGTCCCGGCGAAGCGACGTCGGGGCAGCGGCAGGTTCCGCAGCGCCGGGGCCGCGCCGCTGGAGCTGACCAGCAGGTCGAACGGGCCAGCGTCGGCGTGCACGCGCACCGCCAGGCCCAGCACGTCCGGCCAACTGCCGGGCGTCGGCACCCCCTTGGAGAGCCGAACGGTGGCCCGGTAGCGGCCGGGGTCGTCGAGCAGGCCGACCCCGGTGGGAGGTCCGGGCGTACCCCAGATCATCACCTCGCCGGAGAACGAGCGACCGGCCGGATGCAGCAACCGGCCGCGGCGCAGCCGGGTCAGTGCGGCGGTGGCGCGTACGACGGCGGTGGCGACCCGGCCGGCGGTGCGGGACGCGGGCGGGGGAACGGGCGGCGCGGGCATGCCCCACCGGTACCCCGAACGGCCGGCTCGATGCCGGCGGGTCGGCTCGCCGACCGACCGCACGTCACCTTTCCACCCGCGAGATCGGATAGCGTCGTCCCATGCCCGACAGCGGTTACCCCTGGCCCATCGAGACGTCCCGACTGGACAACGGCCTGCGCGTGGTGGTGAGCGAGGACCGCACCGCCCCGGCGGTGGCCGTCAACCTCTGGTACGACGTCGGCTCCCGGCACGAGCCGGCTGGGCAGACCGGCTTCGCCCACCTCTTCGAGCACCTGATGTTCGAGGGCTCGGTGAACGTGGCGAAGACCGAGCACATGAAGCTCATCCAGGGCTCCGGTGGTTCGCTCAACGCCACCACCAACCCGGACCGGACCAACTACTTCGAGACGGTCCCGGCCGAGCACCTGGAACTGGCGCTCTGGCTGGAAGCCGACCGGATGGGCGGCCTGGTCCCCGCGCTGACCCAGGAGACCCTGGACAACCAGCGTGACGTGGTGAAGAACGAACGCCGGCAGCGCTACGAGAACGTCCCCTACGGCGACGCCTGGCTGCGGCTGCTGCCGCTGCTCTACCCGCCGGGTCACCCCTACCACCACGCGACGATCGGCTCGATGGCCGACCTCAACGCCGCCGACCTCGCCACCTTCCAGGCGTTCCACCAGACGTACTACGCGCCGAACAACGCGGTGCTCACCGTGGTCGGCGACGCCGAGGCCACCGAGGTGTTCGCGCTGGCCGACAAGTACTTCGGCGCGCTGCCCGCGCGCGACGACATCCCGCCGGCACCGGACGGCCGGACCGTCCCGGCGACCGGGCGGCCGGCCGTGGAGAAGGTGACCGCCGACGTGCCGGCACCCCGGGTGTACGTCGCGCACCGCGGCTACCCGTTCGGCAGCGCGGGGTACGACGTGCTCACCGTGCTCGCCACCGTGCTCGGCAGTGGCCGGGGCAGCCGGCTCTACCAGCGGCTCGCCGACGGTGAGCGGATCGCCCAGCCGGACCTGGTCGGCGCGTACGGGGTGGACCTGGCGCACGCCCCGGCGCCGCTGATCGCCACCGCCACCGCCCGCCCCGGCGTGAGCGCCGAACGGCTGGCCGAGGGGCTGACCGAGGTCGTCGACGAGCTGGCGACCGTGCCGGTGACCGCAGCCGAGCTGGACCGCGCGAAGGCGTTGCTGAGCACCGCGTGGTGGCGTCAGATGTCGACAGTGGATGGTCGTGCGGACACGCTCGGCCGGTACGCCACCCAGTTCGGTGACCCGGCCCGGGCCGCTGACCGGCTGCCCGCCTGGCTCGCGGTGACCGCCGAGCAGATCGCCGAGGCGGCCGTCGACGTGCTCGGCGCGGCCGACCGGGTGACCCTGACCTACCTGCCCGAGGAGACCCCATGACGCTGATCGCCGACCGTCCCGGCCCGGGTGCCGCCCGCCCGTACCGGTTCCCGCCGGTGGTTCGCCGCGCCGTGGCCGGCGGTCAGGTGGTCGCCGCGCACCTGCCCGGGCAGAACCTCGCCGTCGCGCTGCTGCTGCTCGACGCCGGCGCCGGTCGGGAGCCGACCGGCAAGGAGGGGCTGGGTGGGGTGCTGGCCAAGGCACTGGAGGAGGGCACCGCGCAGCGGGACGCGACCGCGTACGCGCTGGCCATCGAGGCGCTCGGCACCGAGCTGGTGACCGGGCTGGACTGGGACTCGTTCCAGGTCAGCGTCCAGGTGCCGGTCGACCGGTTGACCGCCGCGGTGCAGCTGCTCGCCGAGGCCGTGCGGACGCCCCGACTGGACCCGGCCGACGTCCGGCGGGTTCGCGACGACGAGGCCAACGCGCTGCGGATGGACTGGGCGAACCCGGGCCCGCGCGCCGACGCCGCGTTGCGCGCGGACCTGTTCGGGGCCCAGAACCGGTGGGGGCGCCCGATGTACGGCGACCCGGAGTCGGTGGCCGGGCTGGACGTCGAGGACGTGACCGTCTTCCACTCCGAGTGGTTCCTGCGGCCGGGCACCCTGGTCGTCGCCGGTGACCTGGACCGGATCGACCTGGACGCGCTGGCCGCCGCGGTGTTCGCCGGCACCGGCGGGGGCCCGGCGGACCGGGGTGGCCCGATCGAGGTGCCGGTGCGCACCGGCCGGCGCATCATTCTGGTGGACCGTCCGGGCTCGGTGCAGTCCACGCTGCGACTGGGCCACCCGGCGCCGCACCGGGCACACCCCGACCACGTGCCGATGACGCTCGCCGGCACGGTCCTCGGCGGGGCGTTCACCTCCCGGCTCAACCACCTGATCCGCGAGGTGCACGGCTACACGTACGGCATTCGGGGTGACTTCGCCTCGTCCCGCCAGTTCGGCCGGTTCGCGGTCAGCTCCGGGGTGCAGACCGCGGTGACCGCGCCGGCCCTGGTCGAGGCGGTGGGCGAGATCACCCGTACCCAGGTCGGCGGGGTGACCGAAAACGAGCTGGCGGTGGCCCGCTCCTGGCGGGCCGGGCAGCTCTCGGTCGAGTTGCAGAGCCCCCGGGCGATCGCCTCCGCGCTGACCACGCTGGTGGTGCACGACCTGCCGGACGACTACCACGCCCGGCTGCGCGAGGAGTTGCTCGCCGCCGACGTGGACCAGGTCTCCGCGGCTGCCGCCATCCACCTGCACCCGGACGCGTTGACCCTGGTCATCGAGGGCGACGCCGCCATCATCCGCGACGACCTCACCGCCGCCGCCCTGGGCGAAATGATCACCCCCGCCTGACCCCGCCCTCCTCCTCCCCCTCGTGCCCCCTCGTCCTTCTCGTTGATCATGAAGTTGTTGTCACCCGGTACGGCGTGTCGTGACAACAACTTCATGATCAACGGTGGGAACGCGGGGGGAGGGTGGAGGAGGGGGGTGGGTGGGTGGGGGCGGGGTGGGGGTGGGGTGTGGGTGTGATGCGGGACCCGGGGGGTGGGAAAGGGCTCCCGGTTGTGGGTGCGGGCTGGGTAGCCTCGCGGGCATGAGGATCGGCATTGTGGGGGCCACCGGCCAGGTCGGTGGCGTGATGCGGCGGGTGCTGGCGGAGCGGGATTTCCCGGCGGAGCAGGTGCGGTTGTTCGCCTCGGCGCGGTCCGCCGGGCGTACGCTGCCGTGGCGCGACGGCGAGGTCACCGTCGAGGACGCCGCCACCGCGGACTACGCCGGGCTGGACATCGTGCTCTTCTCGGCCGGCAAGGGCACCTCGCTCGAGCTGGCGCCCCGGGTCGCCGAGGCCGGTGCCGTGGTGATCGACAACTCCTCGGCGTTCCGGATGGACCCGCTGGTGCCACTGGTGGTCGCCGAGGTCAACCCGCACGCCGCCGCCGATCGCCCGAAGGGCATCATCGCCAACCCCAACTGCACCACGATGGCCGCGATGCCGGTGCTGCGCCCGCTGCACGCCGAGGCCGGCCTGGTCGGCCTGGTCGTCTCCACCTACCAGGCGGTCTCCGGCGCCGGGCTGGCCGGCGTCGCCGAGCTGGACGAGCAGGTTCGCAAGGTCGCCGAGCACGCCTCGGGGCTCGCGTTCGACGGGTCGGCCGTGGAGTTTCCCGCGCCGCGCTCGTTCGCCGAGCCGATCGCCTTCAACGTGCTCCCGCTGGCCGGCTCGATCGTCGACGACGGCTCGTTCGAGACCGACGAGGAGCAGAAGCTCCGCAACGAGAGCCGCAAGATCCTGGAGATCCCCGACCTGAAGGTCTCCGGCACGTGCGTCCGGGTGCCGGTCTTCACGGGCCACTCGCTCCAGATCAACGCCCGGTTCGCCCGGCCGCTCACCCCGCAGCGGGCGCACGAACTGCTCGAAAGCGCGCCCGGAGTCGCGCTGACCGCCGTGCCGACGCCGTTGCAGGCGGCCGGGCAGGACCCGACCTACGTGGGCCGGATCCGCGCCGACGAAACCGTCGAGTACGGCCTCGCGTTGTTCTGCTCCAACGACAACCTGCGCAAGGGCGCCGCGCTCAACGCCGTGCAGATCGCCGAGCTGGTCGCCGCCGAGCGTCGCTGACCGCCGCCGTCACGTCGGGCCCCCGCCGGCTGCCGGCGGGGGCCACCGGGTGCGTGAGCCGTGGCTCGGCGGCCGCGGCAGCCCCCCGGTCGTGCTTGGATGGACGAAGCCGACCCTGCCACCTGGAGGATGCCGTGCCGGACGACCGGACCCAGCAGGCGTTGACCGACCTTATCGCCGGCCGCTCGATGGGCGTGCTCGCGACGATCAAGCGGGACGGGCGGCCACAGCTGTCCACTGTGATCTACTCCTTCGACCGCGAGGCGGGGCTGATCCGGGTCTCCGTCACCGACGGTCGCGCCAAGACCGCCAACCTGCGCCGCGACCCCCGAGCCAGCTTCCACGTGGGCAGCGAGGACGGCTGGGCGTACGCGGTGGTCGAGGGGCGCGCCGAGCTGACCCCGCCGGCCGCCGAATCGGGCGACGCCACAGTCGAGGAGCTGGTGGGGCTCTACCGGTCGCTGCGCGGCGAACACCCGGACTGGGATGACTACCGTCGGGCCATGGTCGCCGAGCAGCGGCTGGTGCTGCGCCTGCACGTCGAGCGCATCTACGGCATGCCGCCCCGCGGCTGACTGGCTGTCCCTTCCCGGTCGGCCCGGCTCGACAGGCGAGGTCGCGCCGACGGTGTGGGGCGGGCCCGCCGTACCCGGCGCAGGGCAGCGGCGTCGGAACCATTGCCCGGTGGGTAGCACGTGTTACCCCGCCCCGGGCCGCGGGTAGACGGGCCGTGCCGACACCGAGAGGGGAGCACCATGACAACGGTCGGAGAGTTCATGACGACCCGGTTGGTGACGATGGACGGCAACGACACACTCATCGCGGCCGCGCAGGAGATGCGTGACAGCGCGATCGGTGACGTGGTGGTGACCGACGGCGACAGCGTGGTCGGGATCGTCACGGACCGGGACATCACGGTCCGGGGTGTCGCGGAGAACATGGATCCGGGCTCGACCCGGCTGAACCAGATCACCACCCGCGATGTGGTCACGGTGAGCCAGTACGACGACGCGGTCGCGGCTGCGGACCTGATGCGCACCTACGCCGTACGCCGGTTGCCGGTGATCGACGACGGGCGCCTGGTCGGCCTCGTCTCGATGGGTGACCTCGCGGTCGAGCGTGAACCGCAGTCGGTGCTGGCGGACATCAGCGCCGACGATCCGAACAACTGACCCGTCCGCCGCGGGCGCGCCGGCTCTCCCCTTTCGGGGAGGGCCGGCGTTGCGCTGGCTGGAGCACCCCCGGCGCGAGCGCGGCGACAGCGGCCGCCTCGGCGGCCTCACCCGATTCGGGCGAGGTTGATCGGAGAACCGGCGGGGACCCGTGCCGGGACGTGCAACGCCGGTCCTGCGCGCCACGCGAGCGCGGCGGGCGGAATCCCGGGCGGCGCAACTGGGGGAGGAGTGGACCCGATGGTGGACGCGACCACGAGGTTCTTCGAGGACCTGGACCGGCGGGGGTACGAACCTCGGCTGGCGAAGGCCTCCGGGACACTGCGCATCGATTTGCACCAGGGGGCGCAGACCCGGCACTGGCTGCTGAGGATCGACCACGGCCGGCTGGACGTGAGTCAGGAGGATCGGGAGGCCGACACGGTCATCGGAACCAGCCCGGAGCTCTTCGACGACATCGCCACGGGCCGCGAGCACGGCCTTGCCGCCCTGCTGCGGGGGGACATGACGGTGGTGGGTGACGCCCGGTTGGTGGTTCAGGTGGAGCGGATCTTCCCGGGTTCCCCGGACGCCATCGGGCCGCGCCACCGATTCGCCGGGGAGGTGCACTGATGGGACAGAGCAACACGATCCGGATCCTGGACGGCAACACCTTCGTCGTCTGCGAGGACACCGGCGACATCGAGGCGACACCGAGTGAGCCGACCGGGCTGTTCTCCATCGACACCCGCTTTCTGTCCACCTGGGTGCTGACCGTGAACGGCGAGCGGCTCAACTCGCTCTCCTTCGACGACCTCCAGTACTTCGAATCGCGGTTCTTCCTGGTGCCCGGGATGGCCACGCACTACATCGACGCAAAGTTGTCGATCATCCGGGAACGTGCGGTCGGCGGCAGCTTCCGGGAGCAGATCACCATCCTCAACCACGACGAGAAGCCGGTGGATCTGGAGATCCGGATGGAGGCGGCGTCGGACTTCGCCGACCTGTTCCAGGTCAAGGACGAGATCCTGAACAAGAAGGGCGAGATCTACAGCGAGGTCGAGGCGGACCGGTTGCGGTTGGGCTACCGCCGGGGCAACTTCCGACGGGAGACGATCATCTCCTCGTCCGTGGCGCCCCGCTACGACAGCAAGGGATTCGCGTACACCGTCCACCTGGAACCCAACGAGCAGTGGGACACCGCGATCGACGTCCAGACGCAGGCGATCGGGCCCGGGGACCGGGACCTGCGGATCGGGCTGCGGGTGCACGGCGGCGAGCGGCTGGCCCTCCAGCACGACCTGGAGAAGTGGATCGCGGACGCGCCCAAGGTCAACAGTGAGCATGGCCGGGTGTCCAGCACGTACCAGCGCAGTCTGATCGACCTGGCGGCGCTGCGCTTCTCGCCGCTGTCGCTCGGCGGCGCCACCCTGCCGGCCGCCGGCCTTCCCTGGTTCATGACGATGTTCGGCCGGGACAGCATCCTCACCTGCCTGCAGACGCTGCCGTTCACCCCGCAACTGTCGAAGACCACGCTGCGGATCCTGGCCGCACTCCAGGGCAGCCGGTTCGACGACTTCCGCGACGAGGACCCCGGGCGGATCCTGCACGAGATGCGCTACGGCGAAACCGCCGCCTTCGAGGAGCAGCCACACTCGCCGTACTACGGCTCGGTGGACGCGACACCGCTGTTCGTCGTGCTGCTCGACGAGTACGAGCGGTGGTCCGGGGACGTCGCACTGGTCAAGGAGCTGGAGCAGGAGTCCCGGGCGGCGCTGAAGTGGATCGACAGCTACGCCGACCTGATCGGCAACGGCTACATCTGGTACGAGCGGCGCAACACCGACACCGGCCTGGAGAACCAGTGCTGGAAGGACTCCTGGGACTCGATCTCCTACTCCGACGGCACGCTGCCGCCGTTCCCCCGGGCCACCTGTGAGGTGCAGGGGTACGCGTACGACGCGAAGGTCCGCGGGGCGCGGCTGGCCCGGGAGTTCTGGGGTGACCCGGAGTTCGCCGACCAGTTGGAGCGGGAGGCGGAGGAGCTGAAGCAGCGGTTCAACCGCGACTGGTGGGTGGCCGACGGCGAGTACTACGCCCTGGCCCTGGACCCGGACGGTCGCCAGTGCGACGTCCTCAGCTCGAACATCGGTCACCTGCTGTGGAGCGGGATCGTCGAACCCGAGCGGGCCGAGAAGCTCGCGCAGCACCTGGTCGGGCCGCGTCTCTTCACCGGGTGGGGGGTGCGGACGCTGGCCGAGGGAGAGGCACGGTACAACCCCATCGGCTACCACAACGGCACGATCTGGCCGTTCGACAACTCCTTCATCGCCTGGGGTCTGCGCCGGTACGGCTTCACCGAGGAGGCCGCCACTATCGCCAGCGGCATCCTGGACGCGGCAACCTACTTCGACGGGCGGTTGCCGGAGGCGTTCGGCGGCTACCCGCGGGAGCTGACGAAGTTCCCGGTGGAGTACCCGACGGCTTGCAGCCCGCAGGCATGGTCGACAGGTACGCCGCTGCTGCTGCTGCGCACAATGCTCGGCCTGGAACCACACGAGGGGCACCTGGCGGTCGATCCACAGTTGCCGAGGGGAATGGGCCGTATCGAGGTGCTGGACATCCCGGGCCGCTGGGGGCGGGTGGACGCGTTCGCCCGGGGCCGGATCGACCTCCAGGAGCTCTCCGACTGACGCGCCGCGCCCGGGCCGGTCCCCGTCGGGGGCGGCCCGGGCGGTCAGTGTGGTCAGCCGGGCGGCAGCACGGTGTCCAGGAAGGCGGCGGCCACCGCGAGCAGGTCCGGTCGGTCCAGCTCGAGCGCGTGGCCACCGTGTGTCACCCAGCTGTGCACCGCGTGCCCGGCGGCGAGCAACGCACCGGTGAACCGGACGGTCTGGCTCACCGGGACCGCGCTGTCGGCCGTTCCGTGCACCAGCAGCACCGGCACCCGGTTGCCGACATGGGTGCCGACCGTGGCGTCGACGGTGGCCGGGTCGCCGGTCGCGGGCGGGTGGCCGAGCAGGTCGACCCACGGATCGTTGCCGGCGCGCAGCCGTACCCATTCGGGGTCGAGCGGGTCCACGGCCGGCCAGTACGCCAGCACCCCGGCCACGTCGTCCGGCCGGTCGATGCCACGCAACCCCGCCTGGAGGGCGAGCATGGCCCCGGCCGAGTCGCCACCCACCAGCAGTGGCAGGCCGTCGTCGCGGGCGCGCCGGGCCTCCTCGCGTACGTCGGCCAACTGGGCCGGCCAGTGCGCCTCGTGCACCAGTCGGTAGCGGGCCGGCACCACCCGCAGCCCGTGCACGGCCAGAGCCGCACCGTCCTCGTCCGCCCGCCCGCGCCAGCCACCGCCGTGGATCCAGAGCAGCACCGCTCGTTCCGTCATTCCGCCATCCTGCGACCAGGTCCGACGGGCGGCCAAGGGGATCCGCCGAGGGCAGAATGAACAGCGCCGTTCCGACCGGTCTCCACCCAGGCGCCCCTCAGTCGGGCAGGGTAGATTCTGCGAATGCCGGAGTTCGTGTACCCGCCCGTTATCGCCGTCGCCAAGACGATGTTTCGTGTCCTCGACCTGAAGATCACGATCGAGGGCGCCCACCACGTACCGCGTACCGGCGGGGCGGTGCTGGCCAGCAACCACGTCAGCTACCTCGACTTCATCTTCGCGGGGTTGGGCGCGAACGCGTCGGGTCGTCTGGTCCGGTTCATGGCCAAGCAGTCGGTCTTCGCGCACAAGATCTCCGGTCCGCTGATGCGTGGAATGCGGCACATCCCGGTGGACCGGCAGGCCGGGGCCGCCTCGTTCCGCGCCGCCGTGGCCGCGCTCAAGCGTGGCGAGGTCGTCGGCGTCTTCCCGGAGGCGACGATCAGCCAGTCCTTCACCGTCAAGGAGCTCAAGAGCGGCACCGTCCGGATGGCCCGGTCGGCGAAGGTGCCGGTGCTGCCGGTCGCGCTGTGGGGCACCCAACGCCTCTGGACGAAGGGACGCCCGCGCACCCTCACCCGCCGGCACACGCCGATCAGCATCCTGATCGGCGAGCCGATCGACCCGGCGGATTTCCCGGACCCGAACGTGCTGGCCGCCGAGTTGACCACCCGCCTCAGTGCGCTCGTCGACCGGGCGCAGCGGGAGTACCCGGACGCGCCGGCCGGCCCGGACGACACCTGGTGGCTGCCGGCGCACCTGGGCGGCAGCGCGCCGACTCCGGAGGAGGCCGCTGCCCTGGACGCCGCCGCCGAGCACCGCACTCCCAGCGCCTGACTGCCTCGGCGGTGGCCGGATCGTTCCGCATCCGGGCATGATGGTGTCTGCCGTCGGGGCGGTCCTGCGGTCAGGATCGGAGCCATGAGCAGAGCAGCACTCGTCGTGATCGACGTCCAGGAGTCCTTCCGTCAGCGCCCGATCTGGGCGTACGGCTCCAACCCCGACCTGGTCCGGCAGGTAGACCGGCTGGTCGCCGCCGCCCGTGAGCGTGGCGACCTGGTGGTCTGGGTCCTGCACTCGGAGCCCGGCACGGGCGGGCTCTTCGACCCGGCCCTCGGGCACGTGCGGCTGATCGACGGGCTGGTCCCGGTCGAGGGCGAGCCGACGTTGGTCAAGACCGCGCACAACGCCTTCACCACCACCAACCTTCAGCAACTGCTCACCGTGGCCGGCGTGCACGACCTCACCGTCTGCGGCATCCGCACCGAGCAGTGCGTCGAGACCACCACCCGGGTCGGCGCCGACCTCGGCTACCGGATGACCTTCGTCACCGACGCCACGCTGACCTTCCCCATTCCGCACCGGGATCTGCCGGAGACCGCCACCGTCGAGGAGATCCTCGCCGACCCGCGCACCCTGACCAACGAGGAGATCGTCACCCGCACCGAGTACGCGCTGGCCGGCCGCTTCGCCACCATCGCGACGGTGGACGAGTTGACCGGCGCGACCTACGCCGGCGCCCGGGGCTGACCGAGTGACCCGGGTCGTCTTCCTGCTGGTCCCGCAGTTGCACCTGCTGGACCTCGCCGGGCCGGCCCAGGTCTTCTCCAGCGCCGCCGACCTCGGCTACGACTACCGGCTGCACTACGTCGCCGAGCGGGAGCAGGTGCCCACCGTGCAGGGCGTACCGCTGGTCGCCGACACCCGTTGGCCCGAGCTGACCCCGGACGACCTGGTGCTGGTGCCGGGCTGGCGGCCCGCGGCGCACGGGCCGCAGGGGCCGGTTTCGCCCGTCGACCTGCGGCGGTTGGCCGATCATCACGCCGCCGGCGGCACCGTGGCCAGCGTCTGCGCCGGCGCGTACGCCCTCGGCCGGGCCGGCCTGCTCGACGGCCGGCGCTGCACCACTCACCACGAGGTGCAGGACGACCTGGCCCGTCGGCATCCGGCGGCGCGGGTGGTCCGCGACGTGCTGTACGTGGTCGACGACCGGGTGGTCACCTCGGCCGGCATCGCCAGCGGCATCGACGTGGCGCTGCACCTGGTGGCCACCCGGCACGGCCCGGCGGTCGCCGCCCGGATCGCCCGCACGCTGGTCGTCTACGCGCGGCGCAACGGGCACGAGCAGCAGGCCAGCGCGATGATGCGACACCGCTCGCACCTCTCCGACGCTGTCCACCAGGTGCAGGATCTGATCGACAGCCGGTACGCGGAGCCCCTGCCCCTGGCCGAGCTGGCCGCCGCCGGTGGCGTGGCCGAACGGACGTTGACCCGGCTGTTCCGCGCGACCACGGGGCTCACGCCGCTCGGCTACCAGCAGTTGCTGCGGGTGGAACGCGCCGAGCACCTGATCGGGCACGGCGCGACGGTGGAGGCCGCCGCGCGGACCGTCGGCTTCACGGACGCCCGGATGCTGCGCCGCCTGCGAGCCCGCCCCACCGGGTCGGCTCCGGCCCGGAACGGTAGTAGTCGTCCCGGGATCGGAACTCCACCGGCAGCGAGCCGGGCAGCGTGACCCGGGTTTCTCCGGTGAGCAACGCGGCGCCTTCCCGCAGCAGCAGCACGTCACGCTCCTGCGCGGAGAGGTCGACCAGTTGCGGGCGGGTGAGCCGGAACATGGCCACCGCCCGGCGGACCTGCCGGGCCAGCGCGATGACCTCTTCGGCCGGGCCGCCGAGGGCCAGCGCCGGTTGTTGGATGGTGCGCAGCGCGTCGCAGACGATCAGCAGCTGCTCCGGCCCGTCCGGGCCTCCCGGCGGCAGCTCCAACCGGGACGGCCACTGCCAGCGGATCTGCCCGCTCATCAGGCCGGCGGGCCGGCCCGCCGGCCGGCGCGGGGGCGTCTCGTCGGCGACCAGGGACAGCTGCGCCCCGGTGCCGACCCAGCAGATTCGTTGGTCGGTGACGGTCACCGACACCGGCCCCGGGAGCCGCCAGCCGCGCCGCGCCTCGGTCGGCCCGAGCAGGTAGCCCGAGACCAGCAACCGGTAACGGCCGAGCACCTTCTCGCCGGGCACCGGTCGCAGGGCGTAGCGGCGGTCCAGGATGGGCCCCGCATCGTCGTCCGGCGCGTCGAACCGGTGGGGACCGATGAAGAAGGGGGACGCGTCGGCGTGCATCGTCACGACCTCCCGGGTCAGCTTGGTGTGCGTTGAGCCTCGCGGATCCGGGGGGCCGTGTCATGACGCCCGTTAGGGGGTCGGCCGGTCGTGCGTCGCCTGTGACCGGTAGATGCCGATCTCCTCCGGGCGGACGAGGCCGTCCTCGATCGCCCGGGCGAGCAGCGCCGCCTTTGTGGCGGCCGGCCGCCCCGCTCGGGTGTACTTGATCCGCGCACGGTCGACGTACTGCTTCACGGTGTGTTCGCTGATCTGCATCCGGCGGGCCACCGACGCCTTGGACATCGACTGGAACCAGAGCAGCAGCGCCTCGCGCTCCTTGTCGGACAGCATCGGCCGGTCCGGCCGCGGGTCGCCGACCATCGCGCCGGCCAGCGCGGGCGGCACGTACGGGCGGTCGCTCGCCGCGGCCAGAACGGTCGCCACGCAGTGCTCGCGGCCCTCGTGCTTGGCCAGGAAGGCCACCGCCCCGGCGTCCAGCGCGGCGAGCATCGTCTCCGGGTCGGTGTGCTCGGAGTAGACCACCACCCGCCGTCCGGTGGCGCTCAGCTCGGCCAGCTTGTCCAGCGCCATCCGGCCGTGCAGTCGCAGGTCGAGCAGGACCACGTCGGCATCCGGCGCCGCCCGCAACACCTCGTCCGGGTCGTCCCCGGTGGACAGCACGGTCAGCCTCGGCTCGCTGGCGAGCCAGGCGCGGACGCCCTCGACAACCACCGGGTGGTCGTCGACGATCGCCACGCCGACCGGTCGGTCGCCGATCATCTCCGCCACCGGGTCTGCGCCCATCTGATGTCCCCGTCCCGTTCGTAGAGGTGCCGCACCGGCCCGTCGTCGTGCTCCCCGGGCGGCGGCCCGGTCGCCTCCGGCCCGTCCCGGTCCGGTGTGACCAGGCTGACCACGACCTCGTCCCGACCGGAGACGACTGTCAGTCGGGCCCAGCCCCGGGCGTCGGCGAGGATGCCGGTGAGCGGGTCGGCGAGCCGGCGGCGGATCTCCACCGGCAGTGGTGGCGGGTTGCCGATGGTGACCAGATCGATCGGCAGCCCGTTGCGTTCGGCCAGGTCGGCGGCCGCGCGCAGCTCGTGCAGCAGCGGGTCGGGCACGTCGTCGGATTCGGCGATCAGGCGGCGCAGCCGGGCCGCGGCCAGCACGCACCGGCGCTGCACCTCCGGGTCGTCCGGGTCGGCCTGCCCGTCGGCCAGTTCGCCGAGCACCCGCCCGGCCGCCGCACCGACCAGGGCGAGCCGGTTCCGGCGCTCCCGCAGGCCCTGTTCGGCGGCGTCCCGTTCCGCGGCCATCGCGTGCATGGCGGCCGCCGAGGCGGCCCGTTCGCGGGCCAGGCCGACGATCGTCACGCCGCCCACGAAGACCGCCACCGGCAGTGAGAAGGTGCCGTAGACGTACATCGCGTAGCGGGCCAGGTCGGCCGGCTCGTGGCCGTGCCCGAGCACGGCGACCAGGGCGATCAACGCGTGCGTGGTCAGCAGCGCGACGAGCCCGGTGACCCGCCGACCCCACATCGCCAGCAGGAAGAACCAGCCGAGGGTGCTCCACACCCAGTTGGCAGCGGCGAACAGTTGTCGTTCACCAACCGCGGCGAAGACCGCCGCGTCGACGGCGAGCAGCAGCCCGGCGAGTGGCCACGGCGGCAGCTGCGCTCCGCGCAGCAGCCGCATCCCGGCCACCACCCCGGCGACGGCGACCAACAGCCAGCCGCCGAGCACCACCGCCGGCGCGGCGAAGTCCGCGCGGGCACCCAGCACCGCCGGCAGCCCGATCGCGACGTGCCAGGCCAGCGCGATCGCGACCGAGACGATCCGGGCACCCCGGTCGGAGGCGTGCGCCACGGCGGCCGGCGCGGCGAGCACAGCCGTGGGTGCCGGGCCCCGGGGCGCCGGCACGCTGGCCCGGCCCGGCTGCGGATCCGTGGCCCTGGGTGCCGTGGTGCGGTCCGTCGAGGCGCCGAGGTCAGCCGACACCGGGCCACTCCAGCCGGATCGTGGTGCCCGCGCCGGGGGCGGAGCGGACCTCGGCCCGCCCGCCGACCGCCGCCATCCGGCCGCGGATCGACTCGCGCAGCCCGTACCGATGTGGAGGGACGCCGGCCGGGTCGAAGCCGGGGCCGTCGTCGATCACCTCGACCACGACGGCGATTCCGTCTCGGGTCATCCGCAGCGTGACGTGCGCGCCCGGCGCGTGCCGGACCACGTTGGACAGCGCCGCGTAGGCGCTCTCGGCGACCGCGTCGGCCACACCGGCGGGCACCGCGCACGGCGCCAGCTCCAGGCTCACCCGCAGCTCGGCGAGGCGGTCGGGCACCGTCCGCAGCCGCCCGTCCAGGGGCACCGGGCCGTCGCCGGGCACCGGGCCGGCGTCGGTCAGCGCGACGAGGGTACGCAGATCGGCCGCGCACCGCTCGCGCAGCGCGGCGGACGGCCCGGGCACCGCACCGAGCCCCACCATGGTCAGCGTGCCGAGGACCGTGTCGTGCAGGTCGCGGTTCTGCCGCCGCTCGGCCTCCCGGGCGGCCCGGGCGATCAGGGTGTCCCGGGTCAGCCGCTGGTGCTCGGCGAACGCCCGGTCCGCCCGCCCGATCCTGCGGCGCATCACCGCCACCATCATCGCCGTGCAGGCGGTCTGCACCAGCAGGGTGGCCGCATGCGCCCGGGCCTCGGCGGGATTGCCCGCCGCGTGCGCCCCCGCCGCGTACGTGGCGGTGACCAGCAGCCCGGCCGGGACCGACCAGCGTGCCGGGGCGGTGGCCTGTGCGTTGATCACGGTGGTGCTGGCCAGCACCGCGATCCAGCTGCCCTCGCCGGGCAGCACCCCGGGCGCCACCAGGCGGGGGATGAGCAGGCAGGCCACCGCTGTGACGGCGACGTCACCGGCGACCAGGGCCGGGGTGATGCCGTGGCGCATCGCGCGGCCGGCGTACCAGAGCGACCAGCCGGTCAGCGCGGCCACGCCGGGCAGGAGCAGGGCGGGCTCGACCGGTGGGGTACGCACCGACAGCGCCACCACCGCGCCGACCAGCCCGCAGGTGAGCCGCAGCAGCGCCGGCAACGTGGTGAAGATGAGGCTCAACGCGCCGCCGGCTGGATTGTCCAGCGCGGGCGGCGACGCGGTCGGGGTGGCAACGGCCGGCATCGGGAAGTGTCCTTCCGACAACGACCCGATCCGGGTCCGCGGGGCGGAGATCGACATCGGAGAATAGCATGGCCGATGGCAAGCAATCACCCCTTGTGCCCGGAGTGTCGCCGATGTGTCACTCCGTGCTGCGCGGCTGGAGCAGGTCCCACCGATTGCCGTACAGGTCGGCGAAGACCGCGACCGAACCGTACGCTTCGTGCCGCGGCTCCTCCAGGAACCGCACCCCGGCCGCGACCATCCGGGCGTGGTCCCGAGCGAAGTCCTCGGTGTACAGGAACAGGCCGACCCGACCGCCGGTCTGGTCGCCGATCCGCGCCCGCTGCTCGGCGCTGCTCGGCCGGGCCAGCAGCAGCGCCGTCTCCCGGGCACCCGGCGGGCGGACCACCACCCAGCGCGAGCCGTCCGGGCGCGCGGTGTCCTCCACCAGCTCGAAGCCGAGGCCGCCGACGTAGAAGTCGATCGCCTCGTCGTACTCCCGCACCAGCAGCGCGACAAGTCCCAGATGTGCCATCGGGTCATCATGCCGGGCGGTCGCAGGGCAATCCCGATCAGCGTTCGGCGGATGTGAGCTGGCACGCCGGCCTCGGTCGCCCCTTCGGAACCGGACGCTGTTCAAGCCCGTCCCATCACTGGTGGAGAGGCGGTGAGAGCCGGATGCGCTCGGGCGGGACGGTACTGGCTGTGGGGCTGCTGGGCGTGGCGCTGGTCGGCTGCGCGGGCCGGGACACCGGGCGTGGCGCGGGAGACGATCCCGGCCCGGCCCGGATCATGGGGAAGTGGACCTCCTGCGCCGAGGCGGCCCCACGGGCCGGCGCCGGGGTGGTGCTTCCGGCGCCGGACAGCGCTGAGCCGGTGCCGACCGCTGAGGATCCGGCGATCGGGCGGATCGACCCCGCGTTCACGCCGGTCGCCGTGGTGCTCTGCGGCCGCGAGATTCGACCGCGCCCCGGTGGCGGTGCGGAACAGGTCGTTACCGAGCGGCGTGCCGACGAGATCGGCGCGCTGGTCGGCGCGCTGCGCCTGCCGGACCGCCGGCCGGACGGAGAGATCATCTGCACTGCCGACATGGTCGTCCCGCCCTGGTTGGCTCTGCTCGACGAGCGGGGTCGGTGGCTGCGCCCGTACCTGCCGACGGACGTCTGCGGCAAGCCCCGCGCCGAGGTGCGCGCGGCGCTGGACGGGCTGCGGCTGACCACGGTGGACAGCCGTACCGTCGGGCCGGTCGGATCCCCGGCGGCCGAGGCCGCCGGCTGCGCGCAGCGGTGGGCGGACATGGTGTGGGTGGAGACCACGACCGGGCGAACCGCACCGCCCGCGCCGGCGACGGTCCCGGCCGCGGAGCCGCTGCGCCTCTGCGTCTATGAGGTGCCCGCGTCGGAGCGGGGCGGTGGCAAGCCGGCGGGTGAGTTCGCGTACGGCGGGCCGCTGGCGCCCGAGCGGCAGGCGGCGGTGCTCCGCGCACTGGCCACCGCCGGACCGGCGACGGCGTGTGTCACCGCGGCGTCCCGCTTCGCGGTGCTGCGGCCACTGGGCGGCACCGGCGGTCCCGACCGGTACGTGGAGCTGGACGGCTGCCGACGCTTCCTGGTCGTGCCGCCCACCGGTGGGGCGCAGCTCGGGCAGGGCGACGCCACGCTTGTCGAGCTGCTGAGCTGAGCGGGCCCAGGTTGGCTCTTTCCGTGATCCCGCCCGGAGCGGCGTGGCGGTCTGCTGGACTGGGACGGGGAGCGTGCCGGGTGGGGTGAGGAGCAGCCGTGGGTTCGTTGGCCTGGACAACCTATGTCGCCCCGGCCAAGCCGGTCGTGTCCACCGACCTGCCGCCCGGCGAGAGCCGCGAGATGTGGTCGCCCACCAGCTCCACCCTGATCTACGGAGACCGCGACGCCGTCCTGGTCGACGCGTTGCTGACCCTCGACGAGGGCCGGGCCCTGGCCGACTGGGTCGCGGCGTGCGGCAGGAACCTCACGACGATCTACATCACCCACGCCCACGGTGACCACTTCTTCGGCGCGGCCGCCGTGCTGGAGCGCTTTCCCGGGGCGCGGATGGTGGCGCCGGTGAGCGTGGTGGACAAGATGCACGACCAGTTGGGGGAGCGGTGGCTCAACGGTGTCTGGCGCAAGGGTTTCCCCGAGCAGATCGCCGAGCTTCCACCCGTCGCCGAGCCGCTGGAGGACAACACCATCGACCTTGAGGGGGAGCAGTTGGTGGCGGTCGAGACCGGCCGCACCGACACCAACGGCACGAGCGTGCTGCACGTACCGTCGCGCGGTCTCGTGGTGGCCGGCGACGTGGTCTACAACGACGTCCACATATACCTCGGCGAGGCCGGACACGGCGGGATCGCGGCCTGGCTCGACGCCCTCACCATCGTGAACTCGTTGCGGCCGTGCGTGGTGATCGCCGGCCACAAACCCAGTGGTGCCGACGACGACCCGCACGACGTCGAGGAGACCGCCAGCTACCTGCGGGAGGTCCAGGCCGCCGCGGAGCGGACGAAGAGCGCCGAGGAGTTGTACGACGCGATCATCGAGCGCTACCCGGACCGGATCAACCGCGCCGTGGCCTGGAAGTCCGCCCACGCGCTCAAGAGCTGACCCGTTCGACCGAGGCCGCCGGCTCCACCTCAGGTTGGGCCGCGCGGCCAGGGCACCGCCAAAGGTGCCAACGGTGATCGACTCGACATCGGCGATATGGGGATATCCCCGCGCCGCGACACCCCAACGTCGGCGATACGGAGTCGATCAACCTCGCAGCGGCCGATGCGAGGCCGCGAGAAGGAACGAGACGGAGGCCGGCGTCGAGATCCTCAGCTCCTCAGCGCCGATGCCGGTCTGGCGAGGCGCGTCTCCGGTGAAAGTCAGAGGAGCCGACTACGGTCGCGGCATGGGAGCCAGCATTGACCTGACGCTCGACTCCACCGACGCCCAGGTTCTCGCCACATTCTGGAAGACGGCCCTGGGCTACGTCGACGAGCCGCCGCCCGCGCCCTTCGCCACCCGTGCGGAGTGGCTCGCGCAGTTCGACCTGCCAGAGGATGACGTGGCCGATGACGGCGCGTGGCTGTGCGATCCGGACGGCATCGGTCCCCGCCTTTCGATCCTCAACGTTCCCGAGCCCAAGACGGCGAAGAACCGGCTGCACATCGACATCCGGGTGCCCGGCCACGGCGGCCCCGACGAGCGGTGGGCGCGGATCAGGGCGGAGTCGGAGCGCCTGGTGAAGGCGGGCGGGAGTGTCCAGGAGATCGTCGATGGCCACCACGTGGTGATGGCCGACCCGGAGGGCAACGAGTTCTGCGTGGCCGCGGCCTCAGCGTGAAGGCTGGCTCCAGCGCCACGCGCCAGCACCGTTCCGGGTAGCGTCGGCGGCGTGGCTGACGCAGTCGTGATTCCCGGCCGCATGTTCGGACCTGGTGCGCCTCTCCTGATGTATGCCGGCGACGTCGCCGAACAGCGCGGTGCGACGGTGCACAGACACGCGTGGTCCGAGGAGCCGGCACGGCCGGACGCCCCGGAGATCGAAGGCTGGGTACGCGGCCAGATCGCCCCGCTGATCGACGCCGTCGGTGGTCGCACACTGCTGATCGCCAAGTCGCTCGGCACCAACGCGGCAGCCATCGCCGCCGAGAGGTCCCTGCCCGCGGTGTGGCTCACGCCCGTGCTCACCCTGCCGTGGGTGGTCGAGGCACTCAGCCGGGCGACCGCACCGTTCCTCCTCGTCGGTGGCACGGCCGACAAGCTGTGGGACGGTGACACCGCCCGCCGGCTGTCACCTCACGTGCTGGAGGTGCCCGAAGCGGATCACGGGATGTACGTACCCGGTCCGTTGACGGAGTCGATCGCTGTGCTCAGCCGGGTAGTGGTCGCCGTGGACGAATTCCTCGACGGGATCGGCTGGCCGGGTGCCCCGACCTAGCCTTGTCGCCCCCGCTCCGGGTCAGGACCGCACAATGCCGGAGGCAATGGCCCCGGCGCTCAGCGCCGGGGCCATCAGGTAGGTCGATCTAACCGCTACCGGTCGTCAGTTCACCGACTCGGGGAACAGGTACAGGTCGAACCACAGTCCCTGACCGTCAACCTCCAACTGCTGGCTGCTGCCCGAGAGGCTGGGCGGGCCGGCGTACGTGCCGGTGAGCGTGTAGAGGCCCGGGTCGACGGCGAACTGAAAGCCGCCGTCGGGGCCGGTGACAGCCTCGATCCCGACCGGCTCCAGCCGGATCGTCGCCCCCGCCAGCGGCAGCCAGGTGGAGGTGTCGATCGCCTGGCCCCGGAGGCTCCACATGACGGACACCGTGAAGGATCCCTGCGCCAGGGGACTGAGCCGGCCCCGGCGGTCGACCGCCACCGCGTACACCGGACGCTCACCGCTCACGTTGCCGACGTCGATCGTCACAGTGGCCGCACCATCACGCCCCGACCGGACCACGCTGCTCAGGTCGGTGCCGCCAACGCTGTACCGGTAGCTGGCCACCGAGGTGTCACCGTTCGCGTCGAACCTGATGGCAAGCTGGCCGCCTTCCACCACGCTGTCCCCGTTCGGGAAGCTGATCGACGGCTGGAGGGGAGCCTTCGTCTTGACCGAAAGCGTGACGGCCGCAGATGCGGGCGGCGCCAGCAGCGTCGAACCGACGGCCAACAGCACCAGTGACGCGGTCATAGCAACGAGCCCACGGCGAGTAGAACGCTTACGCGTACCCATTCAAGCTCCCGAATTCTCAGAATGTCACAGCGTGGTCAAGCTAGTCGGCAAGATGATCTCCGTCAACGTCTTCGCAATCCGGGAGTGGCCCGCTGTTTCCGGCTGTACGGAAGGCTGTGCGGCCGGCCGAGGGGCGTTGATGTGCACCTCGGGGTCGTCCGGCCGTGGCCACGGAAACCCTAGGCTGACGCCACGTCGGTCGGGCACAACGTGATTGACCTAGACGAGCACGATCGCCAGCCGGCGCTGTCGGGCCGAACCGCCCCTGTCCGCCTCGGGACCAAACGACGGTGGAACGTAGGGCGCAGTTGCAGTACGCGAACCGCAGGTACCGGGGCCGCCTAGCTCACCACCTGCGGCCCCGAATGCTGTGCGGGTCGGTTAAATGCGCTACGTCCAGCGCCCGCCGTTGCGGGTGGCCTTGGTCATGTCGATCAGGTTGCCCAACCGGTACCGCAATACCCGCGCCTGCCCCACGGAGAGCAGGAGGCAGGCCGTGGCGCTGCCCTCCACGCTGGTCAGGGCAACCATGGGCGCGGCGGCCGGGTGCAGGGCTTGCACCAGGGCCACGTCAACGATGAACGCCTCCGGCCGGTTGGTGTCCAGGTGCAGGGCTGGCGAACGGTGTCGGCCCCTGCGCGCGCAGTCGCCCCGGTCGCACCAGCGCGGGTGGGTCAGGTCGGCGGGCTCGGTGGCAAGGGTGCCGGTCGGATAGACGTGCACGTAGCCGCAGGGCCGATCCACGTCCGGTGCCATGCCGACCGGATGGGCGTCCATCCCGGCCTTAACCACCACGGCGGTGACGTGGATCGTGTGCGCGGCACAGGTGTACGCGCAGGCGTCGAGGGAGTCGGCGGTGTACAGCTCGATGCGGACGGTCGCTGGTTCTCCGCAGGCGGGCGGGGTGGGTAGGGTGCTCACGGGTCGCCTCCTAGCTAGGCGATCAAGGCCCTCGGTCAGCGGCGCAATCGCTGGTCGGGGGCCGCCTTGGTTTTGGCCATGACAAACGTACAGTCGATGTACGTCTAGTGACTAGACGTCTAGAGGCTGGACAACCCCGAACACGTACAGATCATGTGCGTGTCTACGCTCCCGCCCATGACGAGCCCGCTGTCCAATGTGCCGATCTATCGGCAGTTGGCGGACCTGCTCGCGGAGCAGATCGAGGAAGGCAAGCTGCGCCCCGGGCAGCCGTTGCCGAGTGAGCTCCACTTGCAGCAGACCTACGGCGTAGCGCGAGGCACGGTGCGGATGGCCATGCGCGAGCTACGCGACAGGGGCTTGGTCGTCACCGTGCACGCGCGGGGCACCTTCGTTGCCGAACAGGGCTGACCACTGCTGACGCGGTTGTACCGGGGCTGTACCGGGCGATATCGGAGATCATCCATGAAGGGGTTTCCGCTGGTGGCGGGTGCGCCGGGCAGGATTCGAACCTGCGGCTTTGGGATTAGAAGAAGATCGCGGATGGCTGATTGGGTGGCTGCACACCTGGTCAGCCCATCCGTCGTTGTCGGGTGGCGTCGGCGTCAGCCGGTGGTCTTGGCTGTACGACTGGCTGTACAGCGCTCAGTCCTCGCGGCGGCCGCAGGGCACTAGGTGCGCTCGTAACCGCAGATGTCGTGCAGCCAGTGATCGAGATAGCGCTCGACCGCACAGCGGTCCGCCTGGTCCACGCCAAGCCAATCCTGCGCTGCCTGCCTCATTGCGGCTTCAGCCTGGTCCGCCTCGTCCGGCTTCAGCTCCACCCAGTCGGTCAGGGCTCCCCATAAAGCGCAGAGATTCCCCGCAAGCTCCCCCGCCTCGACTGCGCGTCCAGCCTCCTCCCACAGCCGCAAGCCAGCCGCGTACACGTCACTCGCCTCGCCCACTTCTGTTGCCAGGAGGTGCATGCGAGCAAGGAACGCCGGCTGCTCGGGGATCGGAGGGACCTGCATCATGCGGGAACCATAAGGTCTTAAAGCGGATCTCCTCGTCGGGCAGTCGTAGACCTTCCAGGGAGGCTGGTAGCCCTTGTGGTGTCCGTCGAGGTGATCTGCGGCGGCATCTCTGAGGAGGGCCGGGGTTTGGGGCAGAGCCCCGAGGTCCTCTCATCGTGTCGTCCCTCAGCGTGGCCGGCTGGCCCGGCCGATGCCGGCCGGAGGTCGCCAGCAGGCCGGGGCCGGGCCGTCGCGGCCCGCTTGCGGGCCGCCTTGATTGGTTGCGTCTGCACGACCTGCGGCACGCCGCCGCCACATTCCTGCTCGTCTCCGGTGCCTCGCCCCGGACCCGTGACGAAGGTGCTCGGTCACAGCCAGATCGGGCTGACGATTGAACACCTACGCCCACGTCCTGCCGGAGATTGAGCGGGCGGCCGTGGACGAGGCCGCGAAGCACCTCTTCGGGTGACTTGGCTGTACGGGAGCCGTGATGATCGCTAGGACCCGGAGCGGAAAGCCGCTGACCTGCGGTGAGGTGGGTGCGCCCGGCAGGATTCGAACCTGCGGCCTTGGGATTAGAAGTCCCCTGCTCTATCCGCTGAGCTACGGGCGCGCGGCGTGGGTGTCGCGCCCAGAGGGTACCGCCGACCCGCCGGCCGACGGGGAAAAGGGTGCCCGCGTCCACGTTGCCGAGCAGGGTCTCACGGGGACCCGGTGACCGGCATCCGGGTTCCCACGGACCGACCCGGCGCGGGCCCGTACCCTCGGCTGGTGCTGCTGGACCCCGACGCGGAGAACGACGTCGCCTACGAGCTGTGCCAGATCGTGGGCCGTGCCATCCTGCCGTACCGGTCGTCGGACGCCACCGACCGGCGCTTCGGCACCGCGTTCTTCTTCCAGGGCACCGAGGACCCGGTGGGGGAGTCGCTGCTGACGGCGGCCGACCTGGTGGGCACCCCCGGCGGGGAGCTGAGTCTGCGGGCGAGTGTCACCGAGCCGGCCGGGGTCGCACCGGACGCCGTCGCGGAGGCCGAGATCAAACCCGGCTGGGCGCGCTTCCCCGGCGACGGCATCGCGGTGCTGCCCACCGGTGGGTTGCACCGGTACGCCGGTGACGGCGGCTGGCGCTGGCGGGTGCAGCCGGTGCCCGCCGGGATCGCCGCCGGGCCCGAGGTGGTCGCCCGCCTCGGCACCGACGCCAGTTCCGCTTTCGTGCTGGCCCATGGGGTACGCGAAGACGGGTCGCGGCCACTGGAGGTGGCCATCGAGCGGGTGGTCCGCGACGGGGACGCCGTGCGGATCACCACTGAGCTGCCATCGGGGTACGTCGGGGCGCCGGTCTTCGTCGTGCAGGCGGACGCGGCCGGGGAGGCGTCGCTGTACTGCCTGGGCCTGGTGCTGCCCGGTGTCGGCGGTCACCCGGTGGCGACCTTCGACCGGATCAGCGCCGTCCTCCCGCCCGCGTCCGGCGACGACTGAGGCACGCCGCTCGGCGGGTGGTGTGGCGGGCGTGGTCGGGCCGGGTCAGCCGCCGGTCGTCGCCGCACCTTCTGGATCGGACGCCGGACGCCGGCTCTCCGGCAGCTGCACGGCGTCCTCGCTCGACTCGTCCTCGGCCGCCACGTCGTCGGCCGGGGCGGTGGGGCCGGCGGCGAGGAACGCCTCGGCCCACCTGCCGACCTCGTCGAAGACCTTCGCGCGTACGGCGGGGCCGGAGAGCGTGAGGTCGTGCAGCCCGCCGTCGAAGCGGGCCAGGGTGACGTGCCGGCCGAGGCGGGGCGCATACCGGACCATGTGCTCCACGTCCAGCACGGCGTCGGCAAGGGTGGCGTTGTCGTGCCACTTGGTGCCCCGGAACGAGCGGGTCGAGCAGGCCAGCAGCACCGGCACCTGGATGTCCAGCCCGGCGCGCAGGCGGCGTTGGCCGGTGCGGATCGCGTTCAGCCAGCCGGCCCGGACCGGGAACCCGGCCAGCGGCTTCCACGCCAGGTCGTAGGTCCACTCGCCCCGGTGGTCGGCGTGCAGGCTCTCGCCGTACACCGTGCCCAGCCCGAACGGCACGATGCGGTGCGGCGCCCTGCGGCCCAGCCGGGAGACGGCGGCCGCGAGGGGTCGGCGCACCGCCCAGGGGGCGTTCAGGTCGAAGAAGGGGCTGTTGAGCACGAGGCCGTCGACGGTGCCGGCGTCGCGGCGGGCGTCCGCCCAGAGCGAGGTGATCAGGCCGCCGGTGGAGTGGCCCATCGCCAGCAGGGTGTCGTGCCCGTCGTCCTTGCGGATGATCTCGGCGGCGGCGTCCAGCTCCGGGAAGTAGTCGCTGATGTCGCTGCAGAAGTTCGGGGTCTGGTGCGGGAGCAGGCTGCGACCGTACTTGCGCAGGTCGAGGGCGTAGAAGTCCCAGCCCCGCTCGGCGAAGAAGTCGGCCAGGTGGGTCTGGAAGAAGTAGTCGACGAAGCCGTGCACGTAGAGCACCGCCCGCCCGGTGGGGCGCTCGGCCCGCCGCCGGACCACTGTCGCGACGACCGGGCCCTCGTCGTCGGTGCCCAGGTCGATCGTCTGCCGCTCGTACGGCGGCCCCAACACGTCCGGTTCCACGTTCGCGACGCTACGCCGCCAAGCTACCCGGCGGTAGCCCCGGGATCCGGCCGCCCCGACCGGCCATGCCAGCCGGCCGGGGCATACCGGGGTACGCGTCAGACGGTTTCCGCGTCGGCACGGCTCGGGTCGGCGTCGGGGAGTGCCTCAGCCGGATCGACCTCATCCTGCGGCTGGCTGACGTCGCGCAGGTGCTTGTTGTGCCGAGGCTCCTGACGGGTCTTGGCGTCGTTGAGCCGCCGGCGCAGGTCGTCGCGGACGTCGTTGAGCGCCGCGTGCAGGTCCTCCTCGCCAGAGGTGGTGACGATCTTCTGCCGGCCGGCGATCCAGCACTCCAGGGTGACCTTCTGCCCCCGCGCCTCGCGGTCCTTCACCGACACCTCCAGCTCGGTGGCGTCGGCGTGGAAGCCGGCGAGCCGGGCATCGAGGGTGGCGAACTGCTCGGCGATCCAGGCGCGGTCGCCCTGTGAGAACCCGGCGCCCACCCGCAGGCACTCGGCCACGGTGGCCGGGTTCGTCACGGCGCTCATCGCCGCGCCTCGCAAGCGGTTGCGGAGCCGATCGTGGTGATCATCATGGCGCTGACCTCTCGTCGACGTGGAGCTGTTCGGTCGTGCTTGATCAAGTCCATACCCAGTTCGGTCGGACCCGGAAACCGCTGACGCCCCTCCGGGCGGGTCGGCCGTACCACATCCGGGCCTGATCAGGGAGTTGTCCACAGGTGGCGTCGTTGTCCACAGGCCGTGGGTTGGGTGCTGGCGAGGACCGTCCGCAGCGCCGAGGCTCGGTGTCGAGTCGACTCGCGCTGGCAGGCCCCCGATCCCCCTGGAGGGACGATGTTCGACACTTACGTGACAATCGTCGGCAATGTGCTGACCACGCCCGAGTGGCGGCGTACCACCCAGAGCAACACCCTGGTGGCCAACTTCAAGGTCGCCTCCACCGCCCGCCGGCTCGACCGCGACAGCGGCCGCTGGGTCGATGGCAACTCGCTTCGGGTCCGCGTCAACTGCTGGCGCAGGCTCGCCGAGGGGGTGGCCTCCTCCGTGATGGTCGGCGACCCGGTGGTGGTCTGCGGCCGGCTCTACACCCGCGACTGGACCGACGACGCCGGCAACCACCGCACCCTCTACGAGCTGGAGGCCGTCGCCGTCGGCCACGACCTGTCCCGGGGTCGGGCCCGGTTCCTGCGCAACCGCCCGAGCATGACCACCAGCACGACCGAGGACGCGGAGGCCGAGAGCCGGGTGCACGGTGAGCCCACCGAGCCGGTGCCGGCCGGGCAGACGCCCGTCCTGCCCGACCCCCGCCCGCTGGACGACGACTTCGAGCTGCCCGACTTCGGCGCGGCGCAGTCCGGTCCGTTCACCGCGGTGGGCCCGGTCGACGACGACGCTTCCCTCAGCGCCGGCGGCGCGCGGGGCGGCGACGCCGACGGCCCGGCGGGGCTCGACGACGACGAGTTGGCCCTCCCGCCCGGGGCGGACGACGAGCAGCCGGACGACGACCAGCCGGACGACGACCAGCCGGACGACGAGTTGGGGCCGGTGCCGGACGAGGGCCGGCCGGAGCCCACGCCCTCCGGTCGGGGGCGGCGTGGCCGGGGGCGGGTCCCGCAGCCGGCGTGACCTCTCGGCTCCGCCATCCCGGCTGTCTGGGACGACGGCCGGGATGGCGGCCAGGCGGCGGCGCGACCGCTTGGCGGCGGCGCGACCGGTGTGCGGGCGGCACCGGTGCGCGGGTGCTCCGGCGGCACGTCACGAACGGGGGCGGGGTGGCGACGCGATCGGCGTTGTCACCCCGCGTGACGCCCGTGGCTCGGCCGCCAACGCCCGGCGCCGCCCTGCGGCCGGCCTCTGCCGCACCCGCGACCGCCCGCTGCCCGGCGCGGCGAGCAGGTTGGGCGGGGTGGTCGGGGCGTGCCGGGCCGGGCTGGTTCACGGGACGCTCGTCTAGGCTGGCCGGCCGGAGGTGGTGCGCGTGCGACGGACAGCGCCGGTGGCGAACGCGGTGGGGCTGCTGGCCGGGTACGCGCTGGACAGGCTGCTCGGCGACCCACGCCGGTGGCACCCGGTGGCCGGCTTCGGGCAGGCCGCCGGCGCGCTGGAGCGGCGGCTCTACCGACCGGACCGGACGGCCGGGGTGCTGTTCACCGCGCTGGCCGTTGGTGGGCCGGTGCTGCTCGGGGCAGCCGCCGCGGTTGCCACCCGACGCCGGCCGGTGACCCGGGCGGTGCTCGTGGCCGCCGGCACCTGGACCGTGCTGGGCGGTCGCACCCTGCGGCACGAGGCCACCGTCATGGGTGCGGCGCTGCGCGACGGCGACCTGCCCGCCGCCCGGCGACGCCTCGGTCACCTCTGTGGCCGGGACCCGTCGACCCTGGGCGAGTCGGAACTGGCCCGGGCCACCGTCGAGTCGGTCGCGGAGAACACCTCCGACGCGGTGGTCGCCCCGCTGGTCTGGGGCGCGGTCGCCGGCCTGCCCGGGCTGCTGGGCTACCGCGCGGCCAACACCCTCGACGCGATGGTCGGGCACCGGTCGGCGCGCTACGCGCGGTTCGGCACCCCGGCCGCCCGGCTGGACGACCTGCTCAACCTGGTGCCGTCCCGGCTGACCGGGCTGCTCACCATCGCGGTCGCGCCGGTCGCGAACGGCGACCGGGAACGCGCGTGGCGGGTGTGGCGGCGCGACCGCAACGACCATCCGAGCCCCAACGCCGGTCAGTGCGAGGCGGCGATGGCCGGCGCGCTGGGGGTACGCCTCGGCGGCCGCAACGTCTACTTCGGGCGCTCCGAGGTGCGCCCCTTCCTGGGCGACGGTCCCCGCCCCGAGGCGCGGCACCTCAGGCGAGCCGCCCGGATCTCCGGCGCGGTCGGCCTGGCCGCCCTCGGGCTGGCCGCCGCGTACCCGTTGACCGTCGGACGTCTGGCCGCCGCCGTCGGGCGACGCGGGTTGAGCGCGGCCGCCGGGCGGCGCGGGCCGGCCGGTGCTGTTGCCCGGCGCGGGCTGCGAGCCGTCGTGGCGGGCCAGGGGAGCGGGCGGTGAGCGGTGGGCTGCTGGTCGCCGGCACCACGTCCGACGCCGGCAAGAGTGTGCTCACCGCCGGCATCTGCCGCTGGCTGCACCGGCAGGGCGTGAAGGTGGCGCCGTTCAAGGCGCAGAACATGTCGAACAACTCGGCGGTGGTGGTCGGGCCGGACGGGCGTGGTGGCGAGATCGGCCGGGCCCAGGCCATGCAGGCTGCCGCCTGCGGCATCGCCCCCGACCTGCGCTTCAACCCGGTGCTGCTCAAGCCGGGCAGCGACCTCGCCAGCCAGGTCGTGCTGCTCGGCGAGGCGGTCGACACGATCACCGCCGGCACCTTCCGGCAACTGCGTCCCCGGCTCGCCCAGACCGCGTACGCGGCGTTGGCTGAGCTGCGGGATGCGTACGACGTGGTGATCTGCGAGGGTGCCGGCAGCCCTGCCGAGATCAACCTGCGGGCCGGGGACTACGTCAACATGGGCTTGGCCCGGCACGCCAACCTGCCCGCGATCGTGGTCGGCGACATCGACCGGGGTGGCGTCTTCGCCTCGATGTTCGGCACTGTGGCCCTGCTCGACCCGGCCGACCAGGCGCTGATCGCCGGCTTCGTGATCAACAAGTTCCGGGGCGACCTCGGCCTGCTCCAGCCGGGGCTGGACATGCTGCGCCACGTCACCGGCCGCCCCACGTACGGGGTGCTGCCCTGGGCGCTCGACCTCTGGCTCGACGCCGAGGATTCGCTCGCCTACGGTCGGGTGCTCGGTCGCCCGGCCGCCCCGCACGGCACCGAGTGGCTGGACGTGGCCGTCGTCCGGCTGCCCCGGATCAGCAACGCCACCGACGTGGAGGCGCTGGCCACCGAGCCGGGCGTCCGCGTACGCCTCACCGTCGAACCAGCCGAGCTGGCCGCCGCCGACCTGGTCGTCCTGCCCGGGTCCAAGTCGACAGTGGCGGACCTCGCCTGGCTGCGCGAGACCGGCCTCGCCGACGCGGTCCTGGCCCACGCGGCGGCCGGCAAGCCGCTGCTGGGTCTCTGCGGCGGTTTCCAGATGCTCGGGCGCGCGATCCACGATCCGGTGGAGAGTCGCCAGGGCAGTGTGCCGGGCCTCGGCCTGCTGCCCATCGAGATCACCTTCGATCCGCGCAAGACCGTCCGGCAGTCGGTGGGCACCGCCCACGGCGACCTGCCGGTCCGGGGCTACGAGATCCACCACGGGTACGTCTCGCAGACCGACCCGACCCTGACCCCGCTGCTGACCGGGAGCGACGGTGCCGGCGAGGGCGCGGTGCTCGGCGTGGTGCACGGCACGCACTGGCACGGGGCGTTCGAGTCCGACGGCTTCCGCCGCCGCTTCCTCACCGAGGCGGCCCGGCTGGCCGGTCGCACCGGGTTCCGGGTCGCACCCGACACCAGCTTCGCCGCCGCCCGGGAACGCTCCCTCGACCTGCTCGGCGACCTGGTGGAGGAGCATCTGGACACCGACGCCCTCTGGCGCCTCATCGAGACCGGCCCGCCCCCCGGCCTCCCATTCATCCCACCCGGTCCGCCACCGGCCTGACCGGCGACGCCGCCCGCCCGGTCACCGCGTCCCCGACTCGCACCGCCGTCAGTGGCGGACGTCGGCGGGGCGGTCGGTGGTGGGAAGGCCGGCGGCGAGCCACGCGTCGACACCACCGATCATGTCGGTGGCCCGGAGCAGCCCGAGCGTCTGCAGGCTGGCGGCGGCCAGGCTGGAGCTGTACCCCTCCCGGCACACCAGCACGATCTCCCGGTCGTAGCCGGTGGCCTCCGGGATGCGCCATTCGCTGGCCGGGTCGAGTCGCCACTCCAGCACCGTCCGGTCGATGACGACCGCCCCGGGCAGGTCCCCCTGGTCGCGGCGCTGCGTCTCGGTACGGGTGTCGACCAGCAGCGCGCCGCCGCGGACCGCCTCGACGGTCTGCTGCGGAGTCAGTCGGTGCAGCCCGGCGCGGGCCTGTTCGAGCAGGGCGTCGACGCCGGGGCTCATCACGTCTCGGAGCACCACCCGATCATGCCGATTCGGGTGCGCGTCGGGCGGCGAACGGGCCCCGCATCACCCGTCGTCGCCCCAAATCCCTCGGACGTGACGGTGCCCGGCCGTGGCGGTCAGCCGGACGTGTCAGCCCGGCCCAACCTGGCCGCTGATTCGGCGTGATCGACTCGGTTTCCCCGATCTCGCGGTATCCCTGTCGGCGGACACCGCGATATCAGCGATCTGGAGTCGATCACCCTGACCTGCGCCGGCGGCGGCATACTTCGGTGGTGTCCGAACCAGCCGGCCGAGGGCCGCTCCTCGACGGCATCCACCATCCCGCCCTGAGGCGGCCGGAACACGCGAGGCTGCGCTGAGCCCCGAAACCGGCCGGCCGGAAGCAAGCCCGCCCGTGGCGGTCGTCGAGGCGTACGCCGAGCTGGCGCGCCGGGTGCTCGCAGGCCCGGCACGGTTGGGTCGGACCCGGCTGGTCGCGGTCGACGGGCCGAGCGGCGCGGGCAAGAGCCGGTTCGCCGCGCACCTCGCGGACGCCCTGGCGGCGCTGCCCGGCGCTGCCCGACCGCCTGTGGTGCACACCGACGACCTGCTCGACGGCTGGGACGACCAGCTCACCTTCTGGCCCCGGCTCGACGAGTGGGTGCTGGGCCCGCTGCGTGCGGGGCGGCCCGGCTCCTACCGGCGCTACAGCTGGGTGCGGCGATGCTTCCTGCCCCGCCCGGTCCCGGTGCCGGCCGCGCCGGTGCTGATCCTGGAGGGGGTCAGCGCGGCGCGCGCCGCCGTTCGGCCGGAATTGACTCTGGCCGCCTTCGTCACCGCCCCCGCCTCGTTGCGGCTGACCCGCGCGGTCGCCCGCGACGGGCCGGAGATCCTGCCCGAGCTGCGCCGCTGGCACGCCGGGGAACGTGCGCACTTCGCCGCCGACGACACGGCCACCCGGGCCGACCTGGTGGTCGACGGCGCGCCGAGGTTGCCGCACGACACGGACCGGTACTACGTGCGCATCCGCTGAGCGGGGCATGGACGTGTGCCACCGGCTGCGGCACGATGCGAGGAGACTCAGGCGCGGCGAACGGGGGACTTCTCATGTCGACAGCGGATTCGCCCGCGCGGCGCCGCATCACCCTCACCGGCATCAGCTCGCGGGCCTGGGAGCATCCGGCCGACCGGGGCGCCCTTGTCGCGTTGCGTGAGCTGCGGGGTTTCGACGACGTGGTGCGGGCGTTCTTCGGCATGTGGAACGAGCGCGGCTTCCGGCTCTCCGTGCTGGCCTCGGGCATCCGGGTCGACCACCGGCAGTACCCGGCGGTCTGGCAGCGCTACACCGAGGCCGCCGCTGCGCTCGACGTCGCCGAGCTTCCTGAGCTGTACGTGACGCATTCGCCCTGGCTGGGCGCCGAGGCGGTCGGCCTGGACCGGCCGTTCATCGTGCTGAACTCCGCCTGCGTGCAGCAGTTCGACGAGGACGAGCTGCGCTGTCTGCTCGGCCATGAGCTGGGGCACGTGGGCAGCGGGCATGCCGTCTACAAGACGATGCTCATGATCCTCACCCGCTGGGCGGCCAACCTGAGCTGGTTGCCGGTCGGCGCGTTCGCGCTGCGCGCGATCATCGCGGCGATGCTGGAGTGGTGGCGCAAGGCGGAGCTCTCCGCCGACCGGGCCGGTCTGCTCGCCGGGCAGGACCCGGCGGCCGCCCTGCGGCTGCTGATGAAGCTCGCCGGCGGGGGCGACCTGTCCCAGATCGACACCACCGCATTCCTCGAGCAGGCGGCCGAGTACGCCGGTGGCGGCGACCTGCGGGACAGCCTGCACAAGATCCGGATGACCGCGTGGAGCACGCACCCGGTGCCGGTGGCACGCGCCGCCCAGCTGCGGCAGTGGATCGACTCCGGGGCGTACGGGCGGGTGCTGGCCGGGGACTACCCGCGCCGCGACGACGACGGGTCGACCAGCGTCTCGGAGGAGATCAAGGCGGCGGCCGAGTCGTACCGGGAGGAGTTCAGCCGGTCGACCGATCCGCTGGTCGGGCTGCTGCGTCGGCTCGGCGACGGCGCCAGCGACGTCGGCGAGTGGGTGGGCGGCACCGCGGGCCGGGCCCGTTCCTGGATGGACGCCGCCACCGAGGCCGCAGGCCGCGCGCACCGGGCCGGCCGGACCGCGCCCGGCGCGACGGCGGGCGCCGGCCCGGCGGGAGCCGGTGACAGTACGGGCTCGGCCGGCACGTCGGGGTAAGGCCGGCATACGATGCCGGTCATGACCACACCGATCATGTCCGAGTCCCAGGTGCGGGCCGCCGTCGAGCGGGAGATGCCCGGCGTCCGGGCCGACCTGGAACGTCTCGTCCGCATCCCCGGCATCGCCTTCGAGGGCTTCGACCACTCGCACGTGGAGCGCTCCGCCGAGGCGGTCGCCGAGCTGCTGCGCGGCTGTGGCCTGGACGTCGACATCGTGCGTTCCGGCGGGCAGCCCGCGGTGATCGGCCGCCGTGCCGCGCCGGCCGGTGCGCCCACCGTGCTGCTCTACGCCCACCACGACGTGCAGCCGGTAGGCGACCGGTCGCTGTGGGAGTCCGACCCGTTCGAGCCGGTCGAGCGGAACGGCCGGCTCTACGGTCGCGGCGCGGCCGACGACAAGGCCGGCATCATGGCGCACATCGCGGCGCTGCGCGCGTACGGTGACGCGCTGCCGGTCGGCGTGGTCCTCTTCATCGAGGGCGAGGAGGAGTACGGCTCCGACTCGCTGGAGCGGCTGCTCGCCGAGCACCGCGACGAGATCGCCTCGGACGTCATCGTGATCGCCGACTCCGGCAACTGGGACATCGGCGTACCGGCGCTGACGACCTCGCTGCGCGGCATCGTCAACTGCTTCGTCGAGGTCCGTACGCTGGACCACGCGGTGCACAGCGGCATGTTCGGCGGTGCCGTCCCGGACGCGCTCACCGCGTTGGTCCGGCTGCTGGCCACCCTGCACGACGACGCCGGTGACGTGGCGGTGGACGGGCTGGTCGGCCGCGAGGGCGCCACCGTCGACTACCCGGAGGACCGGATCCGGGGCGAGGCCGGGCTGTCCGAGGGCGTGCAGTTCATCGGCACCGGCCGGATCACCGACCGGCTCTGGACCAAGCCCGCGCTGGCGGTGCTCGGCATCGACGCGCCGTCCACCGGCGAGGCGCCGAACGCCCTGGTCCCGTCGGCGAAGGCGAAGCTGAGCATCCGCCTGGCCCCGGGCGACGACCCCAAGCGGGCGTACGCGGCGGTGCGCGCGCACCTGGAGAAGCACGCGCCGTGGGGCGCGCAGGTGACGGTCTCCTTCGAGCACGACGGTGACCCCTGCGTGATCGACGCGTCCGGGCCGATGTTCGACGCCGCCCGCTCGGCGTTCCGGGAGGCCTGGGACGGCACCGACCCGGTGGACATCGGCGTCGGCGGGTCGATCCCGTTCATCGCCACCTTCCAGGAGATGTTCCCGAAGGCGGCGATCCTGGTCACCGGTGTGGAGGACCCGCACGCCCGGGCGCACGGCCCGAACGAGAGCCTGCACCTCGGGGAGTTCGCCCGGGTCTGCCTCGCCGAGGCGCTGCTGCTGGGCAAGGTGGCCGCGGCGGGCTCGAACACGCCATAGGTGTCGGAACCGTAACTTCCGGTCTGATCTGGGAGTTTGCGGTGTGTCGGGCGCGGGGCTGTTATAGCCTTTCGAACATGAGTACGAACGAGGTGATGGCCCGGTTGGGGGCCGCCGTCAGCGCCCTGGGGGATGTCGACGTCTCCGCGTGGTCCGAGGACACGCTCAAAGAACAGCTCGGCGAGCTCTCCGCCGCCCTGGTCGCCCTCGACTCGGTGCTCTCCCGGGTCGCCGGCGAGGTCCGCGCCCGGGGGCTGCGCATCGAGGAACCCGTCTCCGCCTGATCCGCCGTCCACGTGGTCGGCGGCGTCCTGCCGACACCGCCCGGGCACGGCAATGCCCGGGCGGTGTCGGGGGCGACTGGCAGGATGAGTCTCGTGCGGTTCCTCGACCTGGCAGCCACGTCCGCCGCCGTCGGCGCCACCAGCGGCCGGCGTGCCAAGGTGGAGTTGCTCGCCGACGCGCTGCGCCGTCTCGACCCGACCGAGGTGGAACCCGGCGCCGGCTATCTCGCCGGCGAGCTGCGTCAGCGACAGACCGGCGTGGGTTATGCGAGCCTGCGTGACCTGCCGCCGCCGGCTGCCGAGCCGACGTTGACCGTGGCCGCCGTCGACGCGGCCATCGAGCAGATCGCCGCTGTGCGGGGCGCGGGCTCGCAGGCCCGACGCCGAGCGCTGCTCGGGGCCCTCTACGCGGCGGCGACGGCCGAGGAGCAGCGGCTGCTCACCAACCTGTTCAGCGGTGAGCTGCGGCAGGGCGCCCAGGCCGGGCTGCTCGCCGACGCGGTGGCGCGGGCCGCCGAGGTGCCGGTGGCGGCGGTCCGTCGAGCCCTGCTGCTCGCCGGTGACCTGCGCGCGGTGGCGGTGGCCGCGCTGGCCGGAGGTGCCGCCGAGCTGGCCGGGTTCGGCCTGCGGGTCGGCCGGCCGCTGGCGCCGATGCTCGCCCAGAGCGCCCCTTCGGTCGATGAGGCGCTGGCCGCGACCGGCACGCCGGCGGTGGTCGACGTGAAGCTCGACGGCATCCGCATCCAGGTCCACCGGTCCGGCGCCGACATCGCCGTCTTCACCCGCAGCCTCGACGAGATCACCAGCCGGGTGCCCGAGGTGGTCGCCGCGGTCCGCGCCCTGCCCGGCCGGGAGCTGGTGCTCGACGGCGAGGCGATCGGCCTGGACGAGACCGGCCGCCCGCTGCCGTTCCAGCAGACGTCCAGCCGGGCCGCCCGGCGCACCACGCCCAGCACCACGGGGCGCACACCTGTCGCCCCGGCGGTGCTCGCGGCCGCCGCCAGCGCCGGCGAGACCGTGCTGACGCCGTACTTCTTCGACCTGCTGCACCTCGACGGCGAGGATCTGATCGACCTGCCCGGCCGGGAGCGGTGGGCGGCCCTCGCCGGTGCGGTGGACGCGTCGCTGCTGGTCGGGCGGCTGGAGGTCGACAACCCGGAGCAGGCGGGGGCGGCGTTCGCCGCCGCCATCGACGCCGGCCAGGAGGGCGTGGTGGTCAAGGCGCCGGACGCGCCCTACGACGCCGGTCGGCGCGGCTCGGCCTGGGTCAAGGTCAAACCCCGGCACACCCTCGACCTGGTGGTGCTCGCCGTCGAGTGGGGCAGCGGCCGGCGGCAGGGTTGGTTGTCCAACCTGCACCTCGGTGCGCGGGACCCGCGCACCGGCGACTTCGTGATGCTCGGCAAGACGTTCAAGGGGCTCACCGACGAGCTGCTGCGCTGGCAGACCGAGCGCTTCCTCGACCTCGCGGTGGAGCGCGGCGACTGGGTGGTCCGGGTCCGCCCCGAGCAGGTGGTGGAGATCGCCTTCGACGGGGTGCAGACGAGTTCGCGCTATCCGGGCGGGATGGCGCTGCGGTTCGCCCGGGTGGTGCGGTATCGCGACGACAAGTCCGCCGCCGAGGCGGACACCATCGACGCGGTTCGCGCCATCCACGCCGGCCGTCCCACCGGCTGACCGGCCGCACCGGCCGCAGGCCAGGCGGTCAGCCGGACGCGCTCGGCGCCGGCTCGGCGGCCCGGTCCACAGGTGTCGAGGTGGTGCCGATGCCGGCGGCCCGGCGGGCCTCCCGGCGGGCCACCCAGCCGTAGCCGAACAGGGCCATCACGGCGAAGAGCCACCACTGCACGACGTAGCCGAAGTTCTGCCAGTTGTTGGTGTGCCCGACCGGCACCGCCTTGAACACCGGGTCGGCCGCCGGGGTCTGCTCGTCCAGCAGCAGGTAGGCGCCGTACACCGGGTAGGGCAGTTCGCGGGCCAGCTGAGACACCCCGACCCGCCGGGTCTCCAGCCGCCCGTCGCGGCGGTTCACCGCGCCGGCGCCGCTCTCGGTCTCGTGCACCCGGCCGACCACCGTCACGTCACCGGTCGGCGTGGCGGGCACCGTCGGCTGGGCCATCGCCCCACCCGGCGCCGGCGGGACCCAACCCCGGTCCACCAGCAGCGCCGTGCCGTCGGCGAGCACCAGCGGGGTGAGCACCTCGAAGCCGACCCGGCTGTCCACCGTCCGGCCACGGACCAGGACGATGTTCGTCGGGTCGTACCGGCCGCTGACGGTGACCCGCGTCCACACCTTGTCCTCGGCGGGGGCCGGGCCGGCCGTCCCCGGGCCGCCGGCGGGAGCGCGCAGCGCCTCGGCCAGCGGAGCCGCGGCCATCCGCAGGCCGGCGTCGATCCGCTCGTTGATCTCGGTGCGCCCCCGGTAGCGGTCCAGCTGCCAGTTGCCGAGCAGGACCATGACCGCGGACGCGACCAGGGTCAGGGCGAGAGCGCCCAGCCAGCGTGGGCTCAGCAGGAACCGGTACACGCACCGAGGCTACCCGTATGACCGGCGCCACTGACCTGGACCGGGCCGTGACGGCCGAACCGGCCCCGATCGGCGGTGCTCGCGTGTCGCGCGGGGCGGGTATCGTCACGCGGACGGACCGGTCCAACCGGTCCGCCGTCGCGTACCCGCCGCCGCCCGCGAGGAGTCGATGATGACCGTCGTGCCGCGCCTGGTGCTCAGCGCGCCGTCCTCCGGGCACGGCAAGAACGCGCTGGCTATCGGGCTGCTCGCCGCCCTCGCCGAGCGGGGTGTCGACGTCGCCGGGTTCAAGCTCGGTCCGGACCACGTCGACGCCGCCTACCTCGGCCTCGCCTCCGGTCGGCCGGGCCGGGTGATCGATCCCCGCCTGGTCGGCGTCGACCGGCTCGCTCCGCTGGTCGCGCACGGCGCCGAGGGCGCCGGGCTCGCCGTGGTGCAGGGCAGCATGGGCCTGTACGACTCGGTCGGCGGACGCCCGGAGCAGGAGTCGACCGCCGCCGCGGCGGCCGCGCTGCGCAGCCCCGTGGTGCTCGTGGTCGACGTGGCCGCGATGGGCCAGTCGGTGGCCGCCCTGGTGCACGGTTTCCGCTCGTACGACGAGCAACTCTGGCTCGGCGGGGTGATCCTCAACCGGGTGGCGTCGTCGCGGCACGAGGGGATGCTGCGCGAGGCGCTGGATGACGTGAACGTGCCGGTCTACGGCGCGCTGCGCCGGCAGGACCTGCCGGCGGTACTGCCGTCGCGCCGGCACGGTGTGGTGCCGGTGGTCGGCGGGTCCGCCGACGCCGCCCGCGCGGTCCGCCGGCTGGGCGAGGCCGTCGCCGCCACTGTCGACCTGGAACGGCTGCTGGGGCTGGCCCGCTCCGCTCCGCCGCTGCCGGCCTCGGCGTGGTCGCCGGAGGAGGCGCTCGGTCCGGTGACGGCCCCGGCGGACCGCCCGCTGGTGGCGCTCGCGGGCGGGCCGGGCGGCAGCTTCAGCCACCCGGAGACCGCCGAGCTGCTGCGGGCCGCCGGCGCCGAGGTGGTCACGATCGATCCGCTGCGCGACGAGGCGCTGCCCGCCGGCACCCGCGCGCTGGTCGTCGGCGGCGCGCTGCCCGAGGCGTACGCCGAGCAGCTGTCCGCCAACCGGCGGCTCTGCATCGCCGTGGCCGAGTTGGCGCGCACCGGGCGTCCGGTGGTCGCCGAGGGCACCGGCCTGCTCTGGCTGGCCCGGGAGCTGGACGGGCTGCCGATGTGTGGCGTGTTGGACGCGGTAGGCGTCAGCCGGGACGGCCTGGTGGTGGGCTACCGCGAGGCCACCGCCCAGACCGACAGCGTGGTCGCCGCGCGCGGCACTGTGCTGGTCGGGCACAAGGAGCACCGGGCGGTGCTCACCCCGCGATCCGGTCAGCGCCCGGCGTGGAGCTGGGACGGCGGCACGCCGGAGGGTTTCGTCTGGCGCAACGTGCACGCCTCGCAGCTCACAGTGCACTGGGCCGGCCACCCGGCGACCGCCGCCCGGCTGGTCGCGGCGGCGGCAGCCGACCCGGCGGCCGAGCCGGTGCCCGTGGAGCCCGGCGGGGTGCCGGCGTGATCGGTCAGGTGGCGGTGCGCCGCTTCCCGGCGCTGACCGTCTCCACCCCGCGCACCGAGGTGCGGCGGCACACCGCGGCCGACGCGGCGGCGGTCGGGGAGATCTTCGCCGACAAGCTGACCCGGCGCTGGCTGCCGCTGGCCGACGACTCCGGGCCGATCGACGGGCACGCCTGGTGCACCGACCTGGCCCGGCAGCGGCGCGACAGCGGTGACGGGGACCACTGGGCGGTGCTCCGCCGGGAGGACGGCCAGGTGGTGGGCTCGCTGTGGACCCGGCGCACCGACTGGGGCGCCCGGGCCACCGAGATCTCCTACGCGATGGCGCCGCACGCGCGCGGCTTCGGCCTGGCGGCCGAGGCGGTGGACGCGGTGGCCATCGCGCTGATCCTGGAGCACGGCTTCCAGCGGGTCGAGCTGCGGGTGGCCCCCGGCAACCTGGCCTCCCGCCGGGTCGCCGAGAAGGCCGGCTTCAGCTACGAGGGCCTGCTGCGCAACGCCGGTTTCGTCCGCGGCGGCCGGGTGGACCTCGAACTCTGGTCGTTCGTCGCCGCCGACCTGCGCTGACCCTCGCCGGTCACCCGACGATGGCGTCCGAGGGTGGGGTGAACTGGCGGGTCGGTTGACCCTTCAGACCGTCGCGCAGGGTCTCCGCGACCGCCGCGATCGGGATCTGGGACTGCCCGTCGCCCACCGCGTTGAACGGGTTGTCCGGGTCGGAGATGAAGCTCGCCGCGGCCAACTCCGGGGTGTAGCCGACGAACCAGGCGGACCGGGTGCTGTCGGTGGTACCGGTCTTGCCGGCCACCGGGCGGCCGACCGTACCCCGGACGCTGTCGGCGGTGGACCAGCCGCCGCAGCCCCCGCGCGCCGGGGTGTCCCCGGTCGGGCAGCGGGCGGCGTCGGTGGCCGCGCGGGCGGCGTCCGCGCTGACCACCTGCCGGCAGCGCGGCTTGGCCACCTCGCGCTCGATGCCGCTGGCGGTGGCGTATGTGGTCGGCGTGCCGTCCCGGTTCATGATCGCCTGCACCGGGATCGCCTCGCAGTACCGGCCGTCGGCGGCGATGGCGGCGTACGCGTTCGCCATCTCCAGCGGGGTGGCGTCGGAGACGCCCAGGGTGAACGCGCCCCACTTCTTCGCCTTGGTCGGGGACGCCTGCTCCCGGTCGACGTCGGTGCGCCAGCGCAGCCCGAGCTGTTCGGCCAGTCGGACCGCCCGGTCCGCGCCGACCTGCTCCTCCAGCCACACGAAGTACGTGTTGACCGACTTGCCGAAGCCGGACCACATGGTCTGCTGCCCGGTCATCGCGCCACTGGCGTTGGAGGGCGCCCAGCCGTCGTAGACGGCCGACTTGTAGCGGTACGGAGCGTTGAACGATGTGGAGAGCGTCATCCCCGAGTCCAGCGCGGCCAGCATCGGGAACATCTTGAACGTCGACCCGGCCTGGTAGCCCGGCAGGTCACCGCCGCCGAGCAGCGGCGCCACAGTGTTCGGGTAGTTGGCCTTCACCTTCGGCCCCGCCTCGGGGTTGGAGCTCTGCGGATTCTCGCTCAGGTCCAGCGAGTACGTCCGGTTCACCGCCATCGCCTTCACCCGCCCGGTGCCCGGTTCGGAGACCACTATGCCGTTGGCGAACGGGCTGCCGGTGCCCTCCTTGGCGCCGACGTTCTTCTCGGCCGCCTCCTGGATCTTCGGGTCGATGCTGAGCACGATCCGGTAGCCGCCCCGACGCAGCTTGTCCATCCGTTCCAGCCGGTTCGCGCCGAACGCGGGCTGCGCGCTCCACCAGTTCTTCAGGTAGTCGCAGGCGAAGCCCCAACTGTTGTACTTCTCCGACACCGCGGCGCAGTCGTTCGGGGGGCTGGTCAGCTTCAGCCGGATCGGCTCGGTCTTCGCGGCGGCGGCCGAGTCGGGGGAGAGGTAGCCGAGTTGGCTCATCCGGTCGAGGACGTAGTTGCGCCGCCCGGTGGCCTCCTTCTGGTCGGAGTCGGCCGGGTCGTACTCCGACGGCGACTTGACCAGCCCGGCGAGGGTGGCCGCCTCGACCGGGGTGAGGTCCTTCGGGGTCTTGGAGAAGAAGATCTCGCTGGCCGCGTAGATGCCGTACGCCCGGTGCCCGAAGTACGCCGAGTTCAGGTAGCGCTCCAGGATCTGCTCCTTGCTCATCTCCTTCTCCAGGTCCAGCGCCATCCGCATCTCCTTGACCTTGCGCAGGCTGGTCTGCTGGGTGGCCTCCTGGACCTCCTTGGGTGTGGTAGCGCTGTCCCGCAGGGCCATCCGGACGTACTGCATGGTCAGGGTGGAGGCACCCTGCGAGACGCCGTTGGAGCGGGTGTTGGCCACGAAGGCCCGTGCCACGCCCTTCGGGTCGACGCCGTGGTGCTGGTAGAAGCGGGAGTCCTCGGCGGCGACGATCGCCTGCTGGATGTTCGGCGACATGTCCGACAGCTTGGTGTACTGCCGGTACTCCTCGTAGAACATCGTCAGCACGGTCTTGCCGTCCGGGGCGTAGAGGTACGAGGTCTCGGCGGGCAGGGCGGTGGCCAGCAGCCGGGTCTTCTGCTCCACGGCGTGCGCTGTGGCCTTCGCGCCGAGCCCGGTGACGGCGACCAGCGGGTACGCGGCGGCGGCGATCACGATGCCGGCGATCAGCCCGGCGCGGAGGAGAGGGACGAGTCGACCAGCGGCAGCAAGGGGTCGGTTGCTCACGTGGCCAAGTTATGACATTTCCGATTCGTACATGAGAAGAACTCATAAACCGGCGGGTGGTGACGCGGCTTACGCGGAGATCAGCTGTCCCATCGGCGACCTTCCCGGCAGGATCGCGGACATGCGTGATCAGCCGAGCGGAGTGGCACCGGACGCCGGGACCGGACCGGCCGCGGTTCCCGAGCCGGACCTGGGGCACCACGGCGACGCGGAGGTCGGTGCCGGCCTGGTCGACCTCGCCGTGAACGTCCGCCAGGCACCGCTGCCGGACTGGCTGGCCGGGCCGATCACCGCCACCCTCACCGACCTGGGCCGCTATCCGGACCCGGCGCCGGCCCGGGCCGCGGTCGCCGCCCGGCACCGGCGTCACCCGAACGAGGTACTGCTCACCGCCGGCGCCGCCGAGGGGTTCGTGCTGATCGCCCAGGCGCTGCGCGGCGTCCGTCGGCCGGTCGTTGTGCACCCCCAGTTCACCGAGCCGGAGGCGGCGCTGCGGGCCGCCGGGCACCGGGTGGAGCGGGTGCTGCTGGACCCCGCCGACGACTTCCGGCTCGACCCGGACCGGGTGCCCGCCGACGCCGACCTGGTGATGATCGGCAACCCGACGAACCCGACCTCGGTGCTGCACCCGGCGCGCACCCTGGCCGCGCTGGCCCGACCGGGCCGGGTGCTGGTGGTCGACGAGGCGTTCGCCGACACCACCGCCGTACCCGGGCGACCCGGCGAGCCGGAGTCGCTGGCCGAGCGGCGCGACCTGCCCGGGCTGCTCGTGGTGCGCAGCCTCACCAAGACCTGGGGCCTGGCCGGCCTGCGCATCGGCTACCTGCTCGGCGCGCCGGAACTGCTGTCCCGGCTGGCCGCCGTCCAGCCGCTCTGGGCGGTCTCCACGCCGGCGCTGGCCGCCGCGTCGGCCTGCGCCACCCCCGTCGCGGTCCAGGCCGAGCGCGCGATCGCCGCCGAACTCGCCGCCGACCGCGACCACCTGACCGCCCGCCTGGCCGACCTGCCCGGCGTACGCGTCGTCGGCCGCCCGGCCAGCGCGTTCGTGCTGCTGCACCTGCCCGGAGCGGACCGCGTCCGGGCGGCCCTGCGCGCGCGTGGCTGGGCGGTACGCCGGGGTGACACGTTTCCCGGGCTCGGCCCGGACTGGCTACGCGTGGCGGTGCGCGACCGGACCACCACCGACGCGTTCATCGAGGTGCTGCGCGAGACCATGGAGGCATGATGCTGGAGACCACGATCGCGGCGATCCAACCGCCGGACGAGTCAGCGATGGCCGACGCCCGCGCGCTGCACGGCCGGCTCACCAAGCCGGCCGGCTCCCTGGGCGCGCTGGAGGAGCTGTCGGTACGCCTCGCCGGCCTGGCCGGTGCCTGCCCGCCGCCGCTGCCCGAGCCGGCCGCGGTGGCGATCTTCGCCGGGGACCATGGGGTGCACGCCCAGGGGGTGACCCCCTGGCCGCAGGAGGTCACCGGGCAGATGATCGGGAACTTCCTGGCCGGCGGTGCGGTGGTCAACGCGTTCGCCCGGCAGGCGGGCGCCTCGGTCACCGTTGTCGACGTCGGCGTGGCCACGCCGCTGCCCGTCCAGCCGGTCGTTGAGGCGTCCGGCCCGGTCGTCCTCGACCCGTCCACGCCCCGGCTGGTCGCCGCGTCGGTTCGCCGGGGCACCCGGGATCTCGCGGTGACCGCCGCGCTCACCCGGGACGAGGCGCGGGCGGCGGTACAGACCGGCATCCGGATCGCCGACGGGTTGATCGACGCCGGGGCGGGCATCCTGCTCACCGGCGACATGGGTATCGGCAACACCACCCCGGCCGCCGCGCTGATCGCCGCCTTCACCGGCGCCGACCCGCTCGACGCCACCGGCCGGGGCACCGGGGTCGACGACCCCACGTACGCCCGCAAGGTGGCGGTGGTGCGGGCCGCGCTGGCCCGGCACGCGCCCGACCCGGCCGACCCGCTGGGTGTGCTGGCCTCCGTCGGCGGCCTGGAGCACGCCGCGCTGGCCGGGCTGATCCTGGGCGCCGCGGCGCGCCGTACGCCGGTGCTGCTCGACGGGGTGATCGCGGTCTCCGCCGCCCTCGCCGCCGCCGCGTTCGCCCCGGACGCGGTCAGCGCCATGGTCGCCGGCCACCGCTCGGCCGAGCCGGGCGCGACGGTGGCGCTGCGCCACCTCGGCCTCGACCCGCTGATCGACCTGGGGCTGCGCCTCGGCGAGGGCACCGGGGCGTTGCTGGCGCTGCCGGTGGTCACCGGCGCGGTCCGGGTGCTGCACGAGGTGGCCACCTTCGACTCGGCGGGCGTGGCCGAGAAGTGAGCGCCAGCCCGTACCCCCTCGGCCTGCGGCTCGACGGGCGGCGGGTGGTCGTGGTGGGCGGTGGCGCGGTCGCCACCCGGCGGGTGCCCGCGCTGCTGGACGCCGGCGCGGACGTCCTGCTGGTGGCACCGGAGCTGACCCCGGCGCTGCGCGCCCGGGCGGACGCGGGCCGGTTGCGCTGGGTGCCCCGCCGATTCGAGCCGGATGACCTGGACGGGGCGTGGCTGGTCCAGGTGGCGATCGACGACCCGGTCGCGGCCGCCTCGGTGAGCGCCGTCGCCGCCGAGCGCCGGATCTTCTGCGTCCGGGCCGACGACCGCCTGGCGGCCACCGCCTGGACTCCGGCGGTGACCCGGCACGGCCCGGTCACCGTGGCGGTGCTCGGCGGCGGCGACCCACGCCGCGCGATGACCGTCCGCGACGCCATCCGTGACCTCCTGAGTGCAAGGAAGGGCCCCCTGTTAACGCCTGCGGTAGAGGAAGGGTCCCTTCCTAACACTGGCGGGCGGGTGGCACTGGTCGGGGCGGGACCGGGTGACCCGGAGCTGATCACTGTGAAGGGCTGGCGGCTGCTGACCGAGGCGGACGTGGTGGTCGCCGACCGGTTGGTGCCCGGACTGCTCCTGGACGAGCTACGCGCCGACGTCGAGCTGGTGGACGCCTCGAAGATCCCCTATGGACCGTCCCGGGCCCAGGAGGAGATCAACCGGATCCTGGTGGACCGCGCCCGGTCCGGCGCCCTGGTGGTCCGGCTCAAGGGCGGTGACCCGTACGTCTTCGGCCGGGGCGGCGAGGAGCTGTTGGCCTGCGCGGCGGCCGGCGTACCGGTGACCGTGGTCCCCGGGGTGACCAGCTCGATCGCCGCCCCCGCCGCGGCCGGTATCCCGGTCACCCACCGGGCGGTGGCGCACGAGTTCACAGTGGTCTCCGGGCACGTCGCGCCCGACGCACCGGCCTCGCTGGTGCGCTGGGAGGCGCTCGCCGGGTTGCGAGGCACCCTGGTGATCCTCATGGGGTTGAAGAACCTCGCCGCCATCACGGCCACGCTGATCGCACACGGCCGGTCTCCGCAGACGCCAGCCGCCGTCGTCCAGGAGGCCACGACGGGCGCCCAGCGGGTGCTGCGGTCGACGCTCGGCGCGGTGGCCGCCGACCTGCTCGCCGCCGACCTGCGCCCGCCGGCGGTCGTCGTGGTCGGCGACGTGGTGCACGCGCTGGACACCTGACGGCAGCCGGCCTCAACCAGTCGCAGCCCGGGGACGGACGACGGGCCGGAGCAGAACAGCTCCGGCCCGTCGTTGAACTGGCTGTCGACTACTGCTTGAGCATGTTGTCCAGCAGCAGGGCGCACCGGATCAGACCGAGGTGGCTGTACGCCTGCGGGTGGTTGCCCAGCCCGCGCTCGGCGAGCGGGTCGTACTGCTCGGGTAGCAGCCCGGTCGGGCCGGCGGTGAGCACCATCTGCGCGAACAGCTCCTCGGCGTCGGTGCGGCGGCCGGTGCGCAGGTACGCCTCGATCAACCACGCCGTGCAGATGTGGAAGCCGCCCTCGCGGCCGGGCAGGCCGTCGTCCCAGTGGTAGCGGTAGACGACCGGGCCGCTGCGCAGGTCGGCCTCGATCCGGAGCACAGTGGACAGGAAGCGCGGGTCATCGCCCGGAAGCAGGCCGGAGAGCCCGATCCAGAGCGACGAGGCGTCCATGTCCTCGTCGCCGTACGCGACGCTGTACGCCTCGACCTCCTCGTGCCAGCCGTGCTCCAGGACGTTGGCGGCGATCCGGTCGCGGAGTTCCTTCCAGTCGGGCCGGTCCTCGCCGCCGTGCTGGCGCATCACGTGCAGCGCCCGGTCGACGGTCATCCAGCACATCACCTTGGAGAAGACGTGGTGCCGGGGTGGCAGACGGGCCTCCCAGATGCCGTGATCGGGCTCGTGCCAGCGGCGGCGGACCGCCTCGACCATGTTCTCCAGCACCCGCCACTCGTCCTCGCGGACCGAGCCGCGGGCATCGGCGACGGCCGCGATCAGGTCGGAGATCGGGCCGAAGACGTCCAGCTGGAGCTGGTGGTTGGCGAGGTTGCCGACCCGGACCGGCCGGGAGCCGGCATACCCGGGCAGGGTGTCGATGACCGCCTCGGCGCCCAGCTCGTAGCCGTCGATGGTGTAGAGCGGGTGCAGCCGCTCGGGGTGACCGCCGGTGCGTTCGATGCAGCCGTCCACCCAGAGCAGCAGCGCCTCGGCCTCCTCGATGGAGCCCAGGTCGACCAGCGCGCGGGCGGTCAGCGCCGCGTCGCGGAGCCAGCAGTAGCGGTAGTCCCAGTTGCGGACGCCGCCCAGCTCCTCGGGGAGCGAGGTGGTCGCCGCGGCCAGGATCGATCCGGTCGCCTCGTGGCACAGCCCGCGCAGGGTGAGCGCGCTGCGGGCGACCAGGTCGCGGGCGGTGGACGGCAGCCGCAGCGAGGCGACCCAGTCCTTCCACGGCTGCTCGGCCGCGGCCTGCCGGTCGTGGATCGGCACCCGATGGTGCTCCAGGCTGTGCGTGGCGAAGCGCAGCTCCAGCACGACCTGCCCGCCGGCGGCGGAGAGGTCGACGACCGCCTTGGCGGTCTCGTAGCCGCCGTCGTTGTTGACCTGCCACTCCACCCCGGGGGAGTAGAGCGCGACCGGCTCGTTGGAGCCGAGCACCAGCAGGCCGTCGCCGAGTGGCTGCAACTGCACGGCGACCTGACCGAACTCGGGCCGCGGGGCGAACTCCAGCCGAACCCGGCCGCTGCCGGTGAGCACCCGGACCAGCGTCGAGTCGCCGGTGATCACCGCGGGGCCGTCCGGGGTGGTCTCCCGGGCCGGCTTGTCCAGCCAGTCGGTGACGGTGAGCCCGGACCAGCGGGTCTCCACGGTCATCGTGCCGGAGCGGTAGCGCTGGCCCAGCGGGATGCCGCCGCGTTCCGGGACGATGCTGAAGTGGCCGGCAGGGCTGCCGCCGACCAGGTCGGCGAAGATCGCCGCCGAGTCCGGCTTGGGGTGGCACAGCCAGCTGACCTTGGCATCGGGGGTGAGCAGCGCGACGGTGCGGCCGTTGGCCAGCATGGAGTGCCGCTCGATCGGCACCGCCCGCTCGCCGAACAGCCAGTGCCGGCGGGTCTCCAGCAGCAGCCCGAGCGCGCGGGCCGCTTCGATCGGCTCGGCCACCCGGTAGCCGGCCTGGGTCTCCCCGGGGCCGATCTTGATGCCGAGGTCCGGGCCGTGCAGGTTGCCGAACGCGTTCTCGTCGGTCACGTCGTCACCGATGAAGAGCACCGCGCTGGCCGCGAGCTGGGTCCGCAGCTGGTCGATCGCTGTGCCCTTGTGGGTGGCCACCACGGAGAGCTCGATGACCTCCTTGCCCTGCGTGACCGTGACGCCGTCGAAGGTGGCCGGCCCGTTGCGTACCGCCTCGATGGCAGCGGCGGCGATCTGCGGAGCGACCCCCCGGGTGTGCACGGCGACGCTGGCCGGCTTGCGTTCCAGCCGGATGCCGGGGTGCTCGGCGGCGATCTCGCGCAGCGCGTTTCGCACCCGGGTGCGCACCGCGACCAGCTCGGGGGACAGCCGCTCGACGAAGCCGATGTCGAACTCGGAGCCGTGGCTGCCGACGAGGTGCACCTCGCTGGGCAACCGGGAGAGTGCGGCCAGGTCGCGTAGCGCCCGGCCGGAGATCACCGCCACGGTGGTCTGCGGCAGCGAGGCGAGCGCGCGGATCGCGGCCACCGACTCGGGCAGCGGTACGGCCGTGCTCGGATCCTCCACGATCGGCGCCAGCGTGCCGTCGTAGTCGCAGGCGATCAGGAGCTGGGGGACCCGGGCGATCCGGCCGATGGCGGAGCGCAGCTCGGGGTCCATCACCCCGGTGGCCGTCGCCGCTCCGTCGTTGACGGACGTGTTCACGCGGCCTCCGCCTCGGAGACTCCAAGCTCGGAAAGGAAAGACTTGGCCCAGTGCCCCACGTCGTGGGTACGCAGGTGGCGTTGCATTGTCCGCATCCGGCGGCGTGCCTCGGTTTTCTCCACGTGCACGGCCCGGAGCAGGGCGTCCTTGACCGCGTCCGGGTCGTGCGGGTTACACAAAAAGGCCTGGCGCAGCTCGGTGGCGGCGCCGGCGAATTCACTGAGCACGAGCGCGCCACCCTGGTCGGCGCGCGATGCGACGTACTCCTTGGCCACCAGATTCATTCCGTCTCGCAGCGGGGTCACCATCATGACGTCGGCAGCGACGTACATCGCGGCCAGTTCACTGCGACTGTACGACTGATGCAGGTAGTGCACCGCCGGCACGCCGACCCTGGCGAATTCACCATTAATCCGACCGACTTCGCGCTCCACCTTGACCCGAAGCGCCTGGTAGTGCTCGACGCGTTCCCGACTCGGCGTGGCCACCTGCACCATAACCGCGTCCGGGACTGTCAACTTTCCGTCAGCCAGCAGCTCGCGGAAAGCCTTGAGCCGCAACTCGATGCCCTTTGTGTAATCCAGCCGGTCCACGCCCAGGATTATCGTCTTCGGGTCGCCCAGCTCGGCCCGAATCTGCTTGGCCCGGGCCTGTACCGCCGGGTCGGCGGCCATCCGCTCCATCTCCTGGGTGTCGATCGAGATGGGGAAGGCGCCCGCCTTCACCTGCCGACCGTCGACCTGGATCATCTGCCCCTCGTAGCGGAGCCCGAGCAGGTGCCGGGCCAGCCGGACGAAGTTCTGCGCGGCCAGCCGCTGCTGGAAGCCGACCAGGTCGGCGCCGAGCAGGCCGCGAAGGATCTCGGTGCGGAACGGCATCTGCATGAACAGCTCGATCGGCGGGAACGGGATGTGCAGGAAGAAGCCGATCCGCAGGTCCGGTCGCAGCTCCCGGAGCATCGCCGGGACCAACTGGAGCTGGTAGTCCTGCACCCAGACCGTCGCGCCCTCGGCCGCGACGTCCGCCGCGGCCTCCGCGAACCGCGCGTTGACCAGGCGGTACGCCTCCCGCCAGCGGCGCTTGTAGGCCGGCGTCTCCACCGCGTCGTGGTAGAGCGGCCAGATCGTCGCGTTGGACTGGCCCTCGTAGTAGCGCTCCAACTCCTCGGCGCTCAACGGGACCGGGTGCAGCCGGATGCCCTCCAGGTCGAACGGCTCGGGGGCGGCACCTGTGCCGCCGGCCCAGCCGACCCAGGTCCCCTGGTGCTCGGCGAGCACGGGATGCAGCGCGGTGACCAGCCCGCCGGGGCTGCGTCGCCACTGCCGTCCCTCGGGTGTGCTCACCTCGTCGACCGGCAGGCGGTTCGCCACTACGACAAAGGAGCTACGGACGGTCACGATCGGCCACCTCCGGGTACTGACGGGTCCACCGCGATGAGCGTACTGAGCGTAGCTGCGGCCTCTGTTGCCTCGTGCCGGAGTTCCGTACCCGCTCCGCGAGGGCTGAATCGGAATCGTGATCTTGTTGACAGGGTGGTTCGGTGAGCGGCACGACGTACTCCTGGGGCGGGGTGATGTGGGCGAAGCGGGCCGTACCTGTCAGGATTGACGATGGCGTGCGCGCGGCCGGCTTCCGGCCGGCGGCGGCGGGCGGAGGTCGCAGCCCGCGCCGCGCCGCCGATCATGCGACAGCAACCGACGGAGGTAGCCCGCACCGTGGCCCAGTACATCTACGTCCTGGAAAAGGCGCGCAAGGCGCACGGCGACAAGGTCGTGCTCGACAACGTGACGTTGAGCTTCCTGCCGGGGGCCAAGATCGGTGTGCTCGGCCCGAACGGCGCCGGTAAGTCCAGCCTCCTCAAGATCATGGCAGGGTTGGACAAGCCGAGCAACGGCGAGGCCCGGCTGATGCCCGGCTACACCGTCGGAATGCTCGCGCAGGAGCCCCCGCTCAACGACGCCAAGACCGTGCTCGGCAACGTCGAGGAGGCGGTCGCCGAGACCAAGGCCAAGCTGGAGCGGTTCAACAAGATCGCCGAGCAGATGGCGACCGACTACTCCGACGAGCTGATGGAGGAGATGGGCAAGCTCCAGGAGGAGCTGGACCACCTCGACGCCTGGGACGTCGACTCCAAGCTCGAACTGGCCATGGACGCCCTGCGCTGCCCGCCGCCGGACGCCGACGTGACCCAGCTCTCCGGTGGTGAGCGCCGCCGCGTCGCGCTCTGCAAGCTGCTGCTGGAGGCGCCCGACCTGCTGCTGCTCGACGAGCCCACGAACCACCTGGACGCGGAGAGCGTCTCCTGGCTGGAGCAGCACCTGGCCAAGTACGCCGGCACCGTCATGGCGATCACGCACGACCGGTACTTCCTCGACAACGTGGCCAACTGGATCCTGGAGCTGGACCGCGGCCGCACCTACCCGTACGAGGGCAACTACTCCACGTACCTGGAGAAGAAGGCCGCCCGGCTGGCCGTCGAGGGTCGCCGCGACGCCAAGATGAAGAAGCGCCTCACCGAGGAGCTGGAGTGGGTCCGCTCCAACGCCAAGGCCCGGCAGACCAAGTCCAAGGCACGCCTGGACCGGTACGACGAGATGGCCACCGAGGCGGAGAAGACCCGGAAGCTGGACTTCGAGGAGATCCAGATCCCGCCGGGTCCGCGCCTGGGCAGCACGGTCATCGAGGCGCACAGTCTCAGCAAGGGCTTCGGCGACCGGCTGCTGATCGACAACCTGTCGTTCTCGCTGCCCCGCAACGGCATCGTCGGCATCATCGGCCCGAACGGTGTCGGCAAGACCACGCTGTTCAAGACCATCGTCGGGTTGGAGGAGCCGACCAGCGGCGAGGTCCGGGTCGGTCCCACCGTCTCGCTGTCGTACGTCGACCAGAACCGGCAGGGCCTCGACGGCGACAAGACCGTCTGGGAGGTCGTCTCCGACGGGCTGGACTACCTGATGGTCGGCAAGGTCGAGATGCCGTCGCGGGCGTACATCGCCGCGTTCGGCTTCAAGGGACCGGACCAGCAGAAGCCGACCAAGGTGCTCTCCGGTGGCGAGCGCAACCGGCTCAACCTGGCGCTGACGCTCAAGATCGGCGGCAACGTCATCCTGCTCGACGAGCCGACGAACGACCTGGACGTGGAGACCCTCTCCAGCCTGGAGAACGCGCTGCTGGAGTTCCCCGGCTGCGCCGTGGTCATCTCCCACGACCGGATGTTCCTGGACCGGGTCGCCACGCACATCCTGGCGTGGGAGGGCGACGACCAGAACCCGGCGAAGTGGTTCTGGTTCGAGGGCAACTTCGAGGCGTACGAGAAGAACAAGATCGACCGCCTCGGCGCGGAGGCCGCCCGGCCGCACCGGGTGACCTACCGCAAGCTGACCCGCGACTGACCGGCCGAGACGGTGTCTGACCGGTTCGTCTACCACTGCACGCTGCGCTGGTCCGACCTGGACGCGTACGGCCACGTCAACAACTCGCGCTTCCTCACCCTGTACGAGGAGGCGCGGGTGGCGTTGATGTTCGCCGGCGGCCGGGCCTGGGGGGTCGGGTCGTTCGCCGACGGGGTGGTGATCCGCCGGCACGAGGTCGACTACCTGCGCCCGGTCGACTACGCGCTGGGCCGGGCCACCGCGGAGGCCGCGCCCACGGTCCGGATCGAGCTGTGGGTGGAGGAGATCCGGGCCTCCCGGTTCACCGTCGCCTACGAGCTGTACGACGGCGAGGTGCTGGCCAGCCGGGCCCGCTCGGTGCTGGTGCCGTTCGACCTGACCCGCCAGGTGCCCCGGCGGATCACCGCCGAGGAGCGGGAGTTCCTGCTCACCTACGCTCCGCAGGGCGGCGTGGCGTGACCCGGCCGGACACGGCTGGGCCGGACCGGGCGGCGGCGTCGCCGCCCGGGCACGGCCTCACCGGGGTGGCCGACGCGGGTGCCTTCCTGGCCCGGCTGGTCCGGCTGGATCCGGTGGCGCCGGTCCGGCTGCGGCCGGCCGGTGCCGCCGGCCGGGTCGCCCTCTGGGCCCGGCTGCCGTGGCAGGTGCTGGTGGTCCGGACGGTGGACGGCGGTCCGGCCGACGGCGCGTCCACGGACGTCACGGTGGCGGCCCCGGAGCTGCTGGCGGAGCTGGAGCGTGGCGGCGCGGCCCTGCCGGCCCGCCGGGACGCGCAGTGGCGGTGGCCGCTGCCGCCGGCCCGCAGCGAACCGGTGGAGGCGCTGCCCGCCGCCGACCTGTGGCGGATCGCGGGCGCGGCGGCCGGCACCCTGCGTGCCGCGAGCGAGCACGGCGTCGCCGGTCGCGCGGTGGGCCAGCGCGCGCTGCGCGACGCGCTGCTCGACCACGTGGCCGTGCTGGTCACTCCGGACGACCCGCCTGCTCCGCCGGTGGAGGTGCCGCAGCGACTGGTGCAGGGGCTGATCCGGATGGGCTTCCTGGGCACGGCCGACCGCCCGACGGGCGCGCCCGCCGAGGCCGCCGTCCAGGTGCGGGTCGCCGGCCGTTGGGTCGGCCTGGTGGGACCATACGGAGCGGCTTGGTTGCAGAAGGCCACGGATCTCGCCGTCACGCCCCTGGTGACTCGTCCGAACGGATGACCCCTGGTCATTCTTCTGGGCTGGTGCGGTCGTTGGGGGGATGCTTCAACCCGGCTGTCCGGGTACCGTCCATCCTCGGATCCAACGCACCGTAGGCGGCTGGATCCGCTGGGGAGTGAGGTGCGCGAGCGATGCCGTGGTGGTCATGGCGCCCGGGTCCCGCTGAGGGCGGCGATCCGGAAACCCGAAGCGGGATCACAGTGGAGAGCGCGGTCCGGGTCGGGCCGCCCAGCCCTCGCCAGCCGGGGGACGACTGCCCGAGCAACGAGCGGCCCGTGCTGACCGAGATGCCGGCCACCGTCGAGCCGGTGAGCCTGCGCCGGGTGTGCGACGCGCTCGATCTGCTCGACGTGCGGTACCTGGCCGACGGCGACGGCAACCTGCTGGCCATGTGGGAGCGGCACGCCGTGCTGGTCACCCTCGAGGGGCCGGAGGACGAGATCCTGGTGATGCGGGCCCGTCCGCACGCCACTGTGCCGCCGGACTGGGCTGACCGGGCCTACCGGGTGGTCAACGAGTGGAACCACACCCGTCGGTTCTGCAAGGCGTACATCGGTGATCCCACCGAGCGCGGGCAGTTACCGATCTACGCCGAGCTGCAGGTGCCGCTCGCTGCCGGCACCCACGACGCACTGCTGGTCGAGATGCTCGACTGCGGCGCTGCGGTGGCCACCAGCTTCGTGGACTGGCTGCACGACGAGGGCGCGCTGCTCTGAGGCTTCCGCCCGGCGGGCGCCTTGACGGGCCCGTCAGGCGCCGTCGGCCGGTTCGTCCATGGCGTTGACCATGAAGTGCGCGGCCCGCTCCAGGTAGTCCCAGAGCGCGCCGGCGATCTCCGGCTCCAGGTCGAGCCGGTCCACGGCGCGGCGCATGTGCCGCAGCCAGGCGTCCCGCTCGGCCAGGCCGATGCGGAACGGCGCGTGCCGCATCCGCAGCCGGGGGTGCCCCCGCTGGGCGGAGTACGTGTTCGGGCCGCCCCAGTACTGCATCAGGAACAGGGTCATCCGGTCCGCCGCCGGGCCCAGGTCCTCCTCCGGGTACATGGGCCGGAGCAGGGGATCGGTGGCGACGCCGGCGTAGAACTCGGCCACCAGCTTGCGGAAGGTGGGCTCGCCGCCGATCGCCTCGAAGAGGGTTGTCGACGCGCCGGGACGGTCGGATTCGCCTGCGGGGTTCACCGTTCCATCCTGCCAGGTGTGGGTCGCGCCAGCCCGACCCGGACGCCGTGGGTCGGGTCACGCCGGCCCGCTCCCGTTGGCGCCCGCAGGGGCCGGCTCAGGTGACCGCGTGCCGGCGACGGCCGTCGCCGGCACGCGGCTCGGGGCCCGCCCCCGTGCCGTCGGCGCTCGGGCTGTCCGGGCCCGGCGACCCGGCGTTGGCCGCGGTCGCTGCCGCGATCGTCCCGTCCACCGTCTCCTTGTCCGGCCACCGCAGCGCGGCCACCGTCATCAGCAGCACCCCGGCCGCGCTCCACAGACCGACCACCAGCGGGATTTCGAACCGTTCGGCGAGCAACCCGGTGAGCAGTACCGCCACACCCTGGATGACCTGCACGCCGGTGGCCATCACGCCGAATGCGCGGGCCCGGAAGATGGCGGGCAGCGCCTGGACGAACAGCCCGTTGGCCATCGGCAGCATGCCGGCGACCGCGAACCCGCAGAGGGCCGCGAGTAGAGCCACCACCAGCGGCGGCGGGTCGAACAGCGCCGGCACGAGGACCAGTGGGGCGAACACGGCCAGCGGCCGCATCAGGGCCAGCCGGCGGGCCGGGCCGAACAGTCGGCTCACCAGCAGCCCGCCGAGGATGAAACCGACCGGGTTGGCCGCCATGATCACCGCCTGCGCCACACCCGCGTCCAGGTCGCCGCCGGCGTCCTTGTTGGCCCACGCCGCGGCCAGCCCCTCCGGAACGATCGAGAAGAGCATCGCGCTGAAGACCAGCACCGCGATGGCCCGCAGCACCGGTGTGCCGAACACGATCTGGAATCCCTGGGCGGTCTCGCGGAGCAGGTGGCTGCGGTGCGCGGTGGTCATCAGTGGGGCCCGGTCGCGGACGCCCAGGCGGACGATCAGCGCCGAGGCGGCGAAGGTCACCGCGTTGATCAGCAGCGCGAGGGCCGGGTCGATCGCTGCGACGGCGGTGCCGAGCAGGTAGCCGACGACCTGGGCCGCCTGCCCGATGCTGCTGTTCAGCGACAACCCGACCACCAGCCGGTCACCGGCGAGGATCTGCGGTATCAGGGCGGACTTCGCCGCCTGGCTGGGCGGGTTGGCCAGCGTAGCGGCGAAGATCAGCAGCAGCACCGCCGGGACGGGCAGGTTCGGAATGGCGATGAGCAGCATCAGCGCCATCCGGATCACGTCACACGCCACCATCACCCGCCGGTACGGGTACCGCTCGGCCAGCGCGGCGAGCAGAGGCCCACCGAGCAGCCAGGGCAGGTAGCTGACCGCGAAGGCGGCGGCGGAGAGCGCGACGGATTCGGTCTGCTGGTAGACGAGCAGGGTGACGGCGGCCTTGGCGACGTAGTCACCGATCCACGAGAGGGTGCCGGCCGTGAGGACCGTCCGGAACTCGCGTTGGTCGAACACCTCGCGGAAAGTGGCCGGGCCTTCCGCGGAAGGTCGCTCGTCGGGCACCGTCGCCTCCATCGGTCCCCGGAGAGACCGCTCGTGGCAGCCCGGCCGGGAACACTCGTCAGATCTACGGATCAGCGAGGATGTGATCACGCTCCGGCGGGAACGCGTGCTCCGGATTTTGCCCGATCGTCTGACAACTAGCTAGCGCGAACGGATCGTTCGTCGCATCCCCGACTGAACGAACGGACGATACCTGAGGGGCCGGGTGGCTCGCGACCCCTGGATTCGCGGGCATTACCCGCCGGGTCAGGTCGCACCGCCCTGACCAGTTTCGCCGTCGGCCAACGGCCGGTTCGGTAGACCCGGGTAAATGCGCGAGGAGGCGATCTGCGCGGTGATCCCCGAGTTCTCCAGCGCCTCCGCCAGCCGCTGGCGCAGTTCCCGTCCCACCGCGAACTGCCCGTCGGCGGTGGTCTTCACCACAGTCCGGATCACGGCGCCGTCCACCGTCATCTGTTCGACGCCCAGCACCTCCGGCGCCTCCACGATCTCCGGCGACAGCTCCGGGTCCACCGCCACCGAGGCGGCCGCGGTCCGCAGCACGGCGGTCGCCTCCTCGGTGCCGCTGAAACCGATCGGGAGGTCCACCACCACCAGGGCCCACCCCTGGCTCTTGTTGCCCACCCGGACGATCTCGCCGTTGCGGATGTACCAGAGCACGCCGCGACCGTCGCGCACAGTGGTGACCCGCAGCCCGACCGACTCGACCACACCGGTCGCCTCGCCCAGGTCGACGGTGTCACCCACGCCGTACTGGTCCTCGATCAGCATGAACAACCCGGCGATCAGATCCTTGACCAGGCTCTGCGCGCCGAAGCCCAGCGCGACGCCGGCGATCCCGGCGCTGGCCAGCAACGGAGCCAGGTCGAAGCTGAACTCGCGCAGGATCATCAGCAGCGCGATGCCGAAGACGAACGCGGTGGTCAGGCTGCGTAGCACCGAGCCGATCGCCTCGGCCCGCTGTCGACGCCGCTCCGGCACGAACTCGGTCGGGTTGGCCGCGGCGGTGGGCACCCGTTCGCGCAGCGGCCGCAGCATCGTCGGCACCGCGCCGTCGGTGGTGGTCCGAACCAACCGGTTGATCGTCCGGTGCAGCGCCCAGCGGGCGACCATCGCCAGCGCCACGATCAGCAGCACCCGCAGCGGCTTGAGCAGGATCCAGTAGCTGCCCTCGGCGAACCAGGCCGAGTGGGTCATGCGGTACAGGAACTCGCAGGACGTGCTGCCCTGACAGTTCACCGACCTGGTGGTGGACAGGGCAGGGGGCATCAGGCTGGCGGCACTCACCCTGTCTTCGTACCGCAACGGGTCGGCGCGGCCACCGGCGACCCACCGGCCGGGTGATCTGCCGCAGCCCGCTACGGACGGGCGTCCGCCGTGCCGGTGCCGCCGCTCAGCGGTCGGCTGCGGGGCGGGCGGCCACCCGGATCCGGCGGATTCCCGGCACCGCCAGGCCGATCAGCAGCACCCCTATGCCGGCCCAGATCCCGAACGCGAAGGTCGTGGAGTGCCGTTCCGCCAGCATCCCGAGACCGGGGCGGGCCACGGCGATGCCGACACCACCGACACAGGCGATCACCCCGAAGATCGTGGCGCGTACCGCTCGCGGGGTGACCTCGTTGGTGAAGACCTCCAGCACCGTCAGGCCGAGGGTGTAGCCGAATCCCATGATCGGCAGGAAGAGGAACGGGCCGAGCCGGTCCATCTGGTTGGTCGCCACCAGCGCGGCGAGGATGAGGAGGAACGCGGCGCTCAGCGCACCCGCGCGGTACGCCGGGCGGACGTATCCGGCGACCAGCCCACCGAGCGCCGAGGCGGCCGCGAACACCCCGTACATCCATCCGGTGACCTGCGCGGACAGACCCAGATGCAGCGCGAGTGGCTGGAAGAGGATGCGAGCGCTCCAGCCGAACAGCAGCAGCAGCGCGCCCAACCGCACGGCCCGGCGTACCCGGGGGTCGGCTGCCGCGCCCCGGATGTCCGCCAGCACCGAGGAGAGCGTGGCGACCACCCGTGAGCCGGCGATCTCCGGCAGCGTGTACGCGAGCAGGAACGCGACCGCGGCCAGTACGGCGGTGACGGCGAACGGGAGCCGGTGGTCCACGTCGTACAGGTAGCCCGCGGCCAGCAGCGAGACGAGGACGGACACGTTGCCGACAGCCCGCACCAGCCCGATCGCCCTGGCCGGGTCGATGTCGAGCGGGTCCTGGGCGCACAGTTCGTACAGATAGGTGCTGGCGGCGCCGGACGACAACGCCCACAGCACACCCCAGAGCACCCATGCTCCGAACAGCACCTGCACGGACCGGATCTGCGTGATGACGGTGAAGGTCAGCACCGTCGCACCGGCCAGCGCCAAATAGGTGGCGCGCCGCCCGACCCGGTCGGCGACCAGCCCCACCGGGAACTCGCAGATCACCGAGACGATCCGGAACGCTCCGTCGGCGAGTACCGCAGTTGCCAGAGGGAAGCCCAGGTCGAGCAGGTAGATCAGCCAGATGGGAAACCAGAACTGCACTTCGAGCAGGAACTGGGTGATCGCCAGCGTCCGGATCGGGCGGCTGCGCAGGGCTGTTCGCATCAGGTCCGGTCGCGCCGGAAGAACAGATACATGATCACCAGGAGCAGCGACACCATGCCGGATGTGATCAGGACGGCGTCCGCCGGCTGCCCGGCGATCCACGCCATGATCGACGAGCGGCCCAGGTCGTGGACCGCCATGCCCGGGTCGCTGGTCATCGAACGCCCGAACTCGGTCACCGCGAGCGCCGTACCCAGGATCGACGTCACGCCGATACCCAGCAGGATGAGGTCGGTGAACATCGCCGAACGAGCCGTACGCCGTGTGGCGAGCTCGGCCAGACGCCGGTCGCAGACCTCGATCTTGAACCGGACCGGCTGGGCCAGCAGGCTCTCGTAGTCCCAGAACTCGAGGATGGCGTCCATCTCCGCCCGTACCGCGCGCTTGAGGTACTTCGACAGGTCCTGGCGCTCCATGATGATCAGCTCTGCGCGCCGGCTCAGCCCCAGCAGGTTCCCCTTCAGCTGTTCCAGTTCCCAGCGCGAGTCTGCCGCCGCCGAATCCGCGAGGATCTTCGACAGTCGGGTGTCGATCCGATCCAGCGCGCCGTAGAACACCTGCGCGTAGCGCAGGGCGTCCCACTGGTCGCGGAACGGGTCACCGGGCAGCATCCGGCCGCCCACCCCGGTGCGGTCCAGGAAGATGTAGTTCAGCCAGCGGACCAGGTGCTCCAGGTCGCCGTCGAGCAGCCGGTCCGCCGGGTCACGGACGTCGTCGGCGATCACCACGTCTTTGATCCAGTGCCGGGTCACCGCATCGGCTCCCGGTTCGGCCGGGTCGAGTACGAGGCTGCGGGTGACCCAGAGCGGTTCGCCGAACTCCGCCGTCAACGGGTCGCCCTCGGGGGTCGCCGCGGCCAGGATCCGGTTGTCCCGGTCGGCCGCACGCAGCAGGCGCAGCAGCGGGTCCAGGTACCGCGCGACGATCTCGCGCGCTGTCCGCTCACCCATCGCCACCGCTCGGGCCTGGAGTTCGTCGAGGCGGCTCGCCAGGCCATCGGTGTGCTCGGTGGGCCGCGGATCAACGTCCGCCAGCATCTCCAGCAACATCAGGCCGTGGTCGTACAGCCGGAAGCTGATCTCGATGACCCCGGCATGCGGGGCGGTGGTGACGCCGCCGAACACACCCGGCAGGTGCTCCGGGTCCAGCGTGCCGGTGAGGACGTGCATCGTCCGCCCGATGGCATGGTCATCGATGGTGCGGTAGAGGTTCAACGAACGTGTGGCCCGGGTGTGTTCCAGCACGACGGACGGGGGACGCCAGGGCACGTCCGCCACCGGGCCCGGGGCCAGTCCCGCCAGCAGCTCGTCCACCGCCGGCTGCTGGTCGGCCCAGAAACCCGCGTACCCGTGCGGATCGCGCAGAGACGCACCGGGTACGGCGTAGTAGTCCACGACGACCGGAGCCAGGATCCGTAGCTGGATCATCACGTTCCCGGATCGAGCTGGAGTGCACGGGCATCGACGTGCAGCACCCGGCCCTGCGCGGGGCCGTTGGTGATCTTCACCTGGACGAGGACCTTCGCCGGCGGCGGGCCGCCGGTTCCGACGAACGCCTCGGGCCAGGCCAGCACTCGGGCCCTGGTGCCCTTCGGGGCGAGCAGAACCGTCCTGCCCTCCTGGTCGAGGAGTTCCACCAGACCTGACGGGCCGACCGGAGTCAGGGTCACCTCGTGGAACGCGGACGGTTCGAGCCCGGCGACGATGTCCTCGTACTCCTGGCTCTGGCGCATCTTCGCGAGCACTCCGTTGAACTTCGCCATCACCGAGGCGGCCTCGTTGGTGTCCGCCATCATGAAGTGCAGGCCCTGCACCGAGTGCACCAGCCGGTTGTCGCCCGGAAGGTGACCGAAGTCGTCGGCGTCGGCGGCGAAGGACGGGTCGGCGAGCACCGCCTGACCGGGGAGCAGCCCCTCGGCGAGCAGGTCGATCCGGCCGTCGGCGAGCGCCCGGAAACCCTCCAGGGTCGATCCGAACTCCACGAATTCCGGAACCGCCGACTCCAGCTCGTCCCAGTAGTCGTACCCGGCGATGCCGCCCACCCGTAACGCACCGAGGTCGCCGGCGGACGAGACCTTCGGCTCGCCGTTGCGGCGGTTGTAGAACAGCACGTACTCGAAGTCGATCAGCGGGTCGGAGAGGAGGAACCTGGTACGCCGTGACTCGCTGGCCACCAGCGGAAACGCCCCGATGGAGGCCGCGGAGGAGACATTTTCCTCGGCCAGGGACCAGGACGTGTACCTGACCTCGGGGGAGTATCCGGACCGGCTGAGCAGTTCCACGACCAACTCCGTGACCGGCCCGCCGCCGGGCAGATCGGGACCCACGAACGGTGCCCACGCACCGCTGGAGACCAGCACGGCCCGGGACGGTGCGGCGGGGGAACCGCGCAGTCCGACGGCCACGATCCCCGTGGCCGCGACCACCGCCCCCAACAGGACCAGCGTCGGCGCCCAGCCCCGAAGCGGCCGCAGCAGGGCGGCCAGTCGGCGCGAGTTCGGGGTCACGACCGGCGATCTTATCCGGGCCGATCCATACCCGGGCACCGCCGACCAGGCCGGGCCCCGGTGCGCGTGGTGGCTCTGAGGGCCCGCCCGGCGTAACGGTATGAGTACGACCGTCGGGCAACGGAGGGTTCGCCCAGGCCGGAGCGCCGATGCGTCCCGGTCCGGGTGATCCGCCTACCAGATGCAAGATTAGTACGTGCAATCCGGGGTCCGATCAGGGACTATTGGCGCAACGGACGTCGGTGATCGGACCGGCGTCGACCGTGTGGGTCGTCGTGCCCCACTCCGGTCGGCGGCGGCGCCCAGCAGCCGCTGAACCGGGAGGGTGAGCGCGATGCCTGACATACGACCCACTGTGGGCTCCGGCGCGTTGGTCCTCAACGCCACCTACGAGCCGCTGTGTGTCGTCTCGGTGCGTCGAGCCGCGATCCTCGTTCTGTCCGCCAAGGCGGTCTGCGTCGCCGATGGTGACGGCATCCTGCACAGCGCGCGGGACGCGCTCCCAGTGCCGTCGGTCGTCCGGTTGACCCGCTTCGTCCGGGTTCCCTACCGCACCCACGTCGGGCTGTCCCGCCGAGCGATCTTCGCCCGGGACGGGTGGCGGTGCGCCTACTGCCGAGGCCCGGCGGAGACCATCGACCACGTCTTCCCGCGGAGCCGGGGTGGCCGGCACGCCTGGGAGAACGTGGTCGCCGCGTGCGCGCGGTGCAACCACACCAAGGGCGACAAGACCCCGGCCGAGCTGGGTTGGCGGCTGCACGCCCTGCCGGCCGCGCCGAAGGGCACCGCGTGGCGGGTGCTCGGACACCGCGCCCCCGACCCGCGCTGGGCCGACTGGCTCGACCTGCGAGAGCCCGAAGCCGCCGCCTGACCCTCAACCAGACCGAGCCTTGACCAACGAAGCGAACACCACCACGTTGTCCGAGTAGCCGGTCTCACCGCCGACCCAGCGGCCGCCGCAGGTGATCAGCCGGAGGCTCGGGCGGCTGAAGTCGCCGTACACCTCGTCCACCGGCAGCCGCCCCTTGTCGAACCGCTCCACCGAATCGACCTCGAAGACGGCGACCCTGTGGTCGGAGCGGGTGACCTCGATCTGATCGCCGGAACGCAGCTCCCGCAACTGGTGGAAGACCGCCGGCCCGCTGGTGGTGTCCACGTGCCCGACGATCACCGCCGGGCCGTACTGGCCGGGCGTGGGGCCCTGGTCGTACCAGCCGGCCTCCTGGGCACGGCCCGCGTCCGGCACGGCGATGGTGCCGTCCGAGGCGATGCCCACGTCATGCACCGGCGCCTGCAGGTCCAGCGTGCGGATGGCCAGACCCGTCGGGCGGCTGGCCGGCAACACCGGAAACTTCTTCGGCGGCGGCCGCAGGCCGGCGCTGAGCCGGTCGGGCAGCATGTTGATCCCGGTCACCTGCTCGACGCCGAGCATCGCCACGATCAGCACCATCAGCGCGGCGACGGCCAGCACCGGCACTCCCGGCCCGGTGCCCAACCGCCGCCGGGCCAGCGGCGAGGAGGCCGGGCGGCGTGGCGGCAGCGGGCGGGCCGCCGGGTCGGTGGTGGTGACGCTGGCCGACACCGCCTGCCCCGCGACCCGACGCAGCCGGCCGGAGGCGCGGGCCAGCAGCCGGCCGGAGGCACGTAGCCTCGCCCCGGCCCGGCTGCGGGCACCGCGGTCCGGCCGCGCACGCGCGGTTCTGCGGCTCATGGCTGATCCGGCTCAGGAGCCGGCCCCGGTCCGGCGCCGGCCCCCGGTCATGCCGAGCACGATCGCGGTGGCCACGAGCGCGACCCCGCCGAGCACCAGTAGCGATCCGGTGCCGCGACCGCCGGCCGTGCCGCCGCCCCCGGTCGCCGGCCCCTTGCTGGGTGAGGCCATGTTCAGCACGGTCAGCATGGCCGAGGCCGTCTGGCCGTTCTGGCAGCGCAGTTCGACCGGGTAGTCGCCGGGCTGCTTGTTGCCCGGGACTGTCACCTCACCGGTCAGGAACCCCTTGTCCGGTCTGAGCATCACGTGCCCGAACGCGTCGGAGTGCACGTTGGCCTGCTCGTTGTTGTTGTTGTCGCAGCTCGCCCGGATGTTGACCCGGCTACCGGCCTGGACGCTGTTCGGCGTCACCTCGATGAAGGTGTTCTCGCCGGCACGTGCCGGTGAGACCGACATCAGGACGAATGCCCCGACCAGCCCGACAAGTGTCAGGGCGGCCGAGAGCGCGCGGTTGATCGTGCGAAGACCCTGCATGATTTCCCCCTCCCGGCGACAACCGCCGGAACCCTCCCCTGGGCACCGCGCTGATTTCCCGCTGGCCCGGGGGCAAACCCGCAGGCGGGCAGGGTGCGGGCGGGGTCAGCGGTGGCGAGAGGTGGTGCCGGCGGACGGCAGCGGGGTGATCGGCTGCCAGTCCAGTGGGGAGGACAGGACCATCGTGCTCGACGGCTGGCCGTACGGGGCGAGTCGGTCGATGACTGCCTCGAACTCGCCGATCGAACCGGCCGCCACCTTGAGCATGCTGCACGCGTCCCCGGTGATCCGGTGGATCTCCAGGATCTCCGGCCAGCCGGCGACCGCGGGGTCGTGCAGGATGCATCGCGCGCCGTAGCAGGACATCCGGATCAGGGCGACCACTGTGCGACCGGCCCGGGTCAGGTCGACCTGGGCGTGGTATCCGGTGATCACCCCGGCCTCCTCCAGCCGTCGGACCCGCTCGGCGACCGCGGGTGGGGACAGGTGCACCCGCCGGGACAGCTCGCTGAAGGAGAGCCGCGCGTCGGCCTGCAACTCACGCAGCAGCGCCCAGTCCATGTCGTCCACGCTCAGACCTTACTTTCGTGAACCTAATTCGCCCAGCTGCCTTTGGTTCGGCAGATGAACTCGGCAAGAGCCGTTGATCCGGCATTCCGCAGGCCGGTCTGGCCACGAGATCATGACGTCGGCCAGTCCGGGGGAGGGAGACGAATGGTGGATCAGACGGAGCGGCGGGCGCCGAACCGCGCCGCCACGGTACGACCGGTGACCCCGCGGCAGCGGGCCGCCCGCGCCGCGCGCAACGGCGGTGAGCCGACGTTGGAGTTCGCCGAGTTGGTGCCGTACGACGCGTACGTGCAGGCGAGCGCCCTGCACCAGTTGCAGCGCCCGCTCAGCACCGACCCGGGTGAGATGTCCTTCCTCATGGTCAGCCAGATCATGGAGCTGTACTTCGGGCTGACCTGTCACGAGCTGCGGGAGACCCAGCGACTGCTGCGCGCCGACCGGGTCTGGGACGCGCTGGCCCCGCTGCGGCGCGCCACGCTGCACCTGGAGGGGCTGAACGCCGCCTGGCAGGGCCTGCGCTGGATGACGCCGGCCGACTTCAACCGGTTCCGCAACCTGCTCGGCGAGGGCTCCGGCTTCCAGTCGGCGATGTACCGGCAGTTGGAGTTCCTGCTCGGGCTGCGCGACCCGGCGCTGATCCGGCCGTTCCGCCGGCAGGCCGAGGTGTACGCCGAGCTCAGCGCCGCCCTCGCCAGCCCGAGCCTCTGGGACGACGTGCTCGCGCTGCTCGCCCGGCGTGGCTTCGACCTTCCCGCCGACCTGCTCGACCGGGACGTCGCGGTCGAGCACGACCCGCAGCCGTCGGTCGAGGCGGCCTGGGTACGGATCTACGCCGACGCCGGCCCGGACAACCACCTGCGGCTGCTCGGCGAGGCGTTGAGCGCTGTCGCCGAGGAGTTCGGCGACTGGCGGTGGAACCACGTCAAGGCGGTGCAGCGGACAATGGGCGCCAAGGTCGGCAGCGGCGGCTCCGCCGGACTGGCGTGGTTGCAGCGCAGCATGGCCCGGGTGGTCTTCCCGGAGCTGTGGTCGGCCCGCACCGCGATGTGACCGGAGAGCGAGACACCCCTGTGCACACCCCTGAAGGAGAGGCGTACCGCCTCGACGAAGCCGACCCGGGCCATCGGCACCTGTTCCACGTGCCGCCGGCCGACGGCGGCAGCCATCCCGAGTCGGCGTACCTCGCCGGCAACTCGCTCGGCCTGCAGCCCCGGGCCACCCGCGACGAACTCCTCGCCGACCTGGACGCCTGGCGGCGGCTCGGCGTCGAGGGGCACCTGGAGGCGGAGCGGGCCTGGCTGCCGTACCACGAGCTCCTGACCGCTCCGGCGGCCCGACTGGTCGGCGCCCGGCCCGCGGAGACCGTGGTGATGAACTCGCTCACGGTCAACCTGCACCTGCTGATGGTCAGCTTCTACCGCCCGGCCGGCGCCCGCACCCGCATCGTCATCGAGGACGCCGCGTTCCCCTCGGACAGCTACGCGGTGCGCAGCCAGGCGCGGTTCCACGGCCTGGACCCGGACGAGACCGTGGTCCGGCTGCGCCCGCGCCCCGGCGAGGACGCCCTGCGCACCGAGGACGTGACCGGATACCTGGCCGCCGAGGGCGACCGGGTGGCGCTGGTGCTGCTCGGCGGGGTCAACTACCTGACCGGCGAGCTGCTGGACATTCCGGCGATCACGGCCGCCGGCCGGGCGGCCGGAGCGGTGGTCGGTTGGGACCTGGCGCACGCGGTCGGCAACGTGCCGCTGGCCCTGCACGACTGGGACGTCGACTTCGCCGCCTGGTGCTCCTACAAGTACCTGAACTCGGGCCCGGGCGCGCTGGCCGGTGTCTTCGTGCACGAGCGGCACCTCGGCGACCCTGACCTGCCCCGCTTCGAGGGTTGGTGGAGCACCGCGGCGGCCACCCGGTTCGAGATGACCCCGGTGTCCCGGCCGCCGGCCACGGTGGAGGCCTGGCAGATCTCCAACCCGCCCATCTTCGCGATGGGCCCGGTGCGCACCTCGCTGGAGCTGTTCGACGCGGTCGGCATGCCGGCGCTGCGCGCCCGCAGCCTGCGGCTCACCGGCTGGCTGGAGCGGCTGCTCGACGAGGTCACCGCCGACCGGCCGCTGCGCGTCATCACCCCGCGCGACCCGGCCCGGCGGGGCTGCCAGCTCTCGGTGCGGATCGGCGCCGGCAGCGCCGCCGAGCTGACAAAACGCCTGCGGTACGAGCACGGCGTGATCGCCGACGCCCGGGAGCCGGACGTCGTCCGGTTCGCCCCGGTGCCGCTCTACTCCACGTACCTTGACTGCTGGCGAGCCGCGGCCGCGCTGGCCGCGACGGTCGGGGCGACGTCATGACCGCCCGGCGTGACGAGATCGCGATCATCGGCGCCGGGCTTGCCGGTTGCCTGGCCGCCTGCTTCCTGGCCCGGCGCGGTCACCCGGTGGCGCTCTACGAGCGCCGACCGGACCCGCGCACCGGCACGGCGGAGCGGGGCCGCTCCATCAACCTGGCGCTCTCCGAGCGGGGGCTGGACGCGCTGCGCCGGATCGGCCTCGACGAGCAGGTGATGACCGACGCGCTGCCGATGCGCGGCCGGATGATCCACCCCGTCGAGGGGGAACCGCAGTTCCAGTCGTACAGCGCGGCCGGCGACCGGGCGATCAACTCGATCAGCCGGGGTGCCCTGAACAACGCCCTGCTGGACGCGGCCGCCGAGCTGCCCGGCGTGCGGATCGTCTTCGACCACCGGCTGGTCGGGCTCGACCCGACCGACGGCGGCCTGACCTTCGACACCCCGCACGGCCCGGTCACCGCCAAGGCGTCGGTGGTGCTCGGAGCCGACGGCGCGGGCTCCGCGGTACGCGGGCAACTGCTGGCGCACGGCCTGCTGAGCGAGAGCGTGGACTTCCTCGACTACGGCTACAAGGAGCTGACCCTGCCCCCGTTGGGCGGGGATTTCGCGCTGGAGGAGGACGCACTGCACATCTGGCCGCGCGGCACCTCGATGATGATCGCGCTGCCCAACCCGGACCGCTCCTTCACCTGCACGCTGTTCTGGCCCAACCAGGGCGCCGGCAGCTTCGCCTCGCTGGACCGCCCGGACGCGATCGAGCGGCACTTCGCCCAGCACTACCCGGACGTGATCCCGCTGGCGCCGGACCTGGTGGACGACTACCAGCACAACCCGGTGGGCGTTCTCGGCACGGTCCGCTGCACACCCTGGCAGGTCAACGGGACGGTCGGCCTGCTCGGCGACGCCGCGCACGCCATCGTGCCGTTCTACGGCCAGGGCGCCAACTGCGCCTTCGAGGACGTGGTGGAACTGGACCGCTGTCTGGACGAGTGCGCCGACGACTGGGCGGCGGCGCTGCCACTGTTCCAGCGGCGGCGGCAGGAGAACGCCGAGGCCATCGCGAGGATGGCGTTGACCAACTTCGTGGAGATGCGGGACAAGGTCGCTTCCCCGGTCTTCCAGCTCGGCCGGCGGGTGGAGCACGCACTGGAACGGGCGCTGCCCGGCCGGTACGTTTCCCAGTACGAGCTGGTGTCCTTCTCCACCACCCCGTACGCCGAGGTTCGCCGCCGGGTCCGCCGGCAGCACCGGGCGCTCGGCGTGCTCGCCGGCGGCGCCGCGTTGCTGCTGGTCGGCGCGATCGGCGCGGCGCTCAGCCGAGGGAGGCGCGCATGACCGGCAACTGGGATCCGCGACTGATGGACGGCCGGGCGCCGGCCGGGCCACCGCGGCTGCGCAACTTCGTCGCCGGCGACTTCGTCGACGGCGGGTCGACGTTCAGCAAGGTGAGCCCGGTGACCGGCGAGCAGGTCTTCGAGGTGGTCGAGGCGTCGAAGTCCACAGTGGACGACGCGGTGGCCGCCGCCCGGGCCGCGCTGCGCGGGCCGTGGGGCCGGATGGGCGAGCGGGAGCGCGCCGAGGTGCTGCGCCGGGTCGCCGACGAGCTGGAACGCCGCTTCGACGACCTGGTCACCGCCGAGGTCGCCGACACCGGCAAGTCCATCGCACAGGCCCGCACGCTGGACATCCCTCGGGGCGCGGCGAACTTCCGGGCGTTCGCGGAGATCGTGGCGACCGCGCCCACCGAGTCGTTCACCACGGTCACCCCGACCGGCGGTCGGGCGCTCAACTACGCGGTCCGCAAGCCGGTCGGCGTGGTCGCGGTGATCGTGCCGTGGAACCTGCCGCTGCTGCTGCTCACCTGGAAGGTGGCCCCCGCGCTGGCCTGCGGCAACGCCGTGGTGGTCAAGCCCAGCGAGGAGACGCCGGCCTCGGCGACGGTGCTCGCCGAGGTGATGGCCGCCGCCGGCGTACCGGCCGGGGTGTTCAACCTGGTGCACGGGTTCGGGCCCGACTCGGCCGGAGAGTTCCTCACCCGGCACCCCGGGGTGGACGCGATCACCTTCACCGGCGAGTCGGCCACCGGCGGCGCGATCATGCGGGCCGCCGCCGACGGGGTGAAGGCGGTGAGCTTCGAACTGGGCGGCAAGAACGCCGGCCTGGTCTTCGCCGATGCCGACCTGGACGCCGCGGTGGCCGGTTCGGTGCGCTCCAGCTTCACCAACGGCGGGCAGGTCTGCCTCTGCACCGAGCGCATCTACGTCCAGCGTCCGATCTTCGAGGAGTTCACCGCCCGGCTGGCGAAGCGGGCCGGCGAACTGGCGTACGGCTGGCCGGCCGACGAGGCGACCGCCACCATGCCGTTGATCTCCCATCAGCATCGGGCCAAGGTGCTCGGCCACTATGAGCTGGCCCGCGCCGAGGGCGCCCAGGTGCTGACCGGCGGCGGCACGCCCACGTTCGGTGACGCCCGCGACGGCGGGTCGTACGTGCAGCCGACGGTGCTCACCGGGCTCGGCGCGGACGCCCGCACCAACCGCGAGGAGATCTTCGGCCCGGTGGTGCACGTCGCGCCGTTCGACACCGAGGACGAGGCGTACGCCCTCGCCAACGGCACCGAGTACGGACTGGCGGCGACCGTGTGGACCCGGGACGTGGGCGTCGCGCACCGCGCCGGCGCCCGGCTGGACGCCGGCATCGTCTGGGTCAACACCTGGTTCCTGCGCGACCTGCGCACCCCGTTCGGCGGGGTGAAGGCGTCCGGCATCGGCCGTGAGGGCGGCGTGCACTCGTTGAACTTCTACTCCGAACTCACAAATGTCTGCGTGGACCTGTCGTGAGCCACCGCAGCGAGGAGCGGGCATGAAAGCTGACATCGAGGCCGCGAACCGGGAACTGGCCGAGGCCCGCACCACCGGCAAGCCGTGCCCACCGCTGCGCGGCCGGCTGCTGGCGGAGGGCGACGTCGAGTCCGCGTACCGCGTGCAGCAGCTCCAGGCGCGGGCCTGGCAGGGCCAGGGCGAGCGCCGGGTCGGCGCGAAGATCGGGCTGACCTCCCGCGCGGTGCAGGAAAATTTCGGGGTCTTCCAACCGGACTTCGGCATGCTGACCGACGCGATGGCCGTCGCCGACGGTGCCGAGGTGGCCATCGACCGGCTGCTCCAGCCGCGGGTCGAGGCCGAGATCGCGTTCGTGCTCGGCAAGGACCTGCCGGACCCGCGGATCACCACCGTCGACCTGGTCCGCGCCGTTGACCACCTGCTGCCGGCGATCGAGATCGTCGACTCGCGGATCGCCGCCTGGGACATCTCCATCGTGGACACGGTCGCCGACAACGCCTCCAGCGGGCTCTTCGTGCTCGGCACCACGCCGCGCCGGCTCGCCGACGTCGACCTGCGGCTCTGCGGGATGGTGCTGGAACACGCCGGTGAGCCGGTCTCGGTGGGCGCCGGCGCGGCCTGCCTGGGCAACCCGCTGCACGCCCTGCACTGGCTGGCCGGCACCCTCGCCCGAGCCGGTGACCCGCTGCGCGCCGGAGACGTGGTGCTCTCCGGGGCGCTCGGCCCGATGGTGCCGGTCACCCCGGGCGCCGCGTACGAGGCGCGGATCTCCGGGCTCGGCTCGGTGCGCACGAGTTTCAGCAAGGGAGACAGCCAGTGACCGGCGTGGCGGTGCTCGGTTCCGGAAACATCGGCACCGACCTGATGATCAAGGTGCTGCGGCTCAGTGACCAGCTGCGGATGGTGGCGATGGCCGGCATCGATCCGGCCTCCGACGGCCTGGCCCGCGCTCGCCGGCTCGGCGTGGCCACCACCGCCGACGGAGTGGACGGGCTGGTCGCGATGCCCGAGTTCGCCGACGTCGAGCTGGTCTTCGACGCCACCTCGGCCGGCGCGCACCGGCGCCACGACGAGGTGCTGCGCGCCCACGGCCGCACGGTGGTCGACCTGACCCCCGCCGCCCTCGGCCCGTACGTGGTGCCGCCGGTCAACCTGGACGAACACCTGCACGAGCCGAACGTGAACATGGTGACCTGTGGCGGGCAGGCGACAGTGCCGATCGTCGCCGCGGTGCGCCGGGTCACCCCGGTGGCGTACGGGGAGATCGTCGCGTCGATCGCGTCCCGCTCGGCCGGGCCGGGCACCCGGGCCAACATCGACGAGTTCACCGAGACGACGGCCCGGGCCATCGAGGTGGTCGGCGGCGCCGAACTGGGCAAGGCGATCATCGTGCTGAACCCGGCGGACCCGCCGCTGCTGATGCGCGACACCGTCTACTGCCTCTGCCCGGACGCCGACGCCGACACCGCCGCCATCGCCGCCTCGGTCGCGGAGATGGTGGCGACCGTGCAGGAGTACGTCCCCGGCTACCGACTCAAGCAGGACGTGCAGTTCGACCGGGTGCGGGCGTACCTGCCGACGCTCGGGCGTCAACTCACCGCCCTGCAGGTGTCGGTCTTCCTGGAGGTCTCCGGTGCCGGTCACTACCTGCCGGCGTACGCCGGGAACCTGGACATCATGACCTCCGCCGCGCTGCGTACCGCGGAGCGGCTGGTCGCGCTGCGCTCGTCGGAGGTGACCGCACGATGACGGACCTGTACATCCAGGACGTGACGCTGCGCGACGGCATGCACGCCATCGCCCACCGGTACACGGTCGAGCAGGTGCGCACCATCGCCGCCGCGCTGGACGCCGCCGGGGTGGCCGCGATCGAGGTGGCGCACGGCGACGGGCTCGCCGGCTCCAGCGTCAACTACGGCCACGGCGCCGCGAGCGACGCCGAGTGGATCTCCGCTGCCGCCGAGGTGCTCACCACGGCGAAGCTGACGACCCTGCTGCTGCCGGGCATCGGCACCATCGCCGACCTGAAGGCCGCGAAGGCCCTCGGGGTGACAAGCGTCCGCATCGCCACCCACTGCACGGAGGCGGACATCTCCGCGCAGCACATCTCCTGGGCGCGGGAGAACGGCATGGACGTGGCCGGGTTCCTGATGATGTCGCACATGAACGACCCGGCCGGGCTGGCCGGGCAGGCCAAGCTGATGGAGTCGTACGGGGCGCACTGCGTCTACGTCACCGACTCGGGTGGCCGGCTGCTGATGTCCGACGTGGCGCAGCGCGTCGACGCGTACCGGCAGGTGCTGGAGCCGGAGACGCAGATCGGCATCCACGCCCACCACAACCTGTCCCTCGGGGTGGCCAACAGCGTGCTCGCCGTCGAACACGGCCGGGTCACCGGGTCCGCCCCGGCCGGCGCCGACGCGGCGCACGGCCGGACCGTGCGGGTGGACGCCTCGCTGGCCGGGATGGGCGCCGGTGCCGGTAACGCCCCGCTGGAGGTCTTCGTCGCGGTCGCCGAACTGCACGGCTGGCGGCACGGCTGCGACGTGTTCGCGCTGATGGACGCCGCCGACGACCTGGTCCGTCCGTTGCAGGACCGGCCGGTCCAGGTGGACCGGGAGACGCTCTCCCTGGGGTACGCCGGGGTCTACTCCAGCTTCCTGCGGCACGCCGAACGGGCCTCGGCGAAGTACGGCGTCGACGTCCGGTCGATCCTGGTCGAGCTGGGCCGGCGCCGGATGGTCGGCGGCCAGGAGGACATGATCGTGGACGTGGCGCTGGACCTGGCTGGTCAGCGCGAGGAGGAAGTGACCCGATGATCGGCGTGGACACCGCGGGTATCGCCGCGAAGCTCGGCGCGGCGGCGGACACCGCCACCCCGATTCCGCAACTCGCGGCCGAGGTGGGGCTGGACGTGCCGGGCGCCTACGGGGTGCAGGCGGCGCTGGTGCAGCGCCGGCTGGACGCCGGCGAGCGGCTGGTCGGGTTGAAGATGGGCCTGACCAGCAAGGCGAAGATGGCGCAGGTCGGCGTGGACGAGGTGATCTGGGGGCGGCTCACCGACGCGATGCGGGTGCCGGACGGCGGCGTCGTCGACCCGGCCGCGTACATCCACCCCCGGGTCGAGCCGGAGGTGGCGTTCCTGCTGGACCGGCTACCCGAGCCGGGCGAGCAGGTCGGCGACTTCGCCTCGGCGGTCCGCGCGGTCGCCCCGGCGATCGAGCTGATCGACTCCCGGTACGCCGACTTCCGGTTCTCCCTGCCGGACGTGATCGCCGACAACACCTCGGCCGCCGCGTTCGTGATCGGGCCGTGGTCGCCGGTGCCGGACGGGCTGGACAACCTCGGCGTGTTGCTGGAGGTCGACGGGCGGGTCGTTCAGGTCGGCTCGACGGCGGCGATCCTCGGTGATCCGCGCCGGGCGCTCGACGAGGGCATCCGGCTGGCCGGCCGGCACGGCGTGCGCCTGCAGTCCGGCTGGGTCTTCCTGGCCGGCGCCGCCACCGCCGCGGTGCCGCTGCGTCCCGGTGCGCATGTGCGGGCCGTGGTGGAGAAGCTCGGCACGGCGTCGCTGCGGGCTTCCTCATGACCGCCCGGGTCGTGGCCGGCAAGGCCACGCCGCGGGGGGCGTTTCCGCACGTCAAGGTCGCGGGCGGGTTCGTCTTCGTCTCCGGTACGTCGTCGCGGCGGGCGGACAACTCGTTCGCCGGCGTCGAGGTGGACGAGTTCGGGACGACGAACCTCGACATCCGGGTGCAGACGCGCGCGGTCATCGAGAACGTCCGGGACCTGCTGCGCTCGGTCGGTGCCGACCTGCCCGACCTCGTCCAGGTGACGTCGTACCTGGTCAACATGAATGACTTCGGTGGTTACAACGAGGTGTGGGCGGAGTTCTTCGACGCGTCGGGGCCGACCCGCACCACTGTGGCGGTGCACCAGTTGCCGCACCCGCACCTGCTCATCGAGATTCAGGCCGTGGCCCTTCTTCCCTCGGGAGGTCAGTCGTGAGTGAGATCGCCGAGCCGTTCAGTTTTCCGGGCTGGATCGCGGAGAACCAGCACCTGTTGAAGCCGCCGGTCGGCAACAAGGAGATGTTCCCCGGCGGCGACGACTTCATAGTGATGGTGGTGGGCGGGCCCAACCAGCGCACCGACTTCCACGTGGACCCGTACGAGGAGTTCTTCTACCAGGTCAAGGGCAACATGCACATCAACCTCATGACCCCCGAGGGGCCGCGTACGGTGCACGTGCGCGAGGGGCAGATGTGGATGCTGCCGCGCAACACCCCGCACTCGCCGCAGCGGCCCGAGGCCGGTTCGATCGGTGTCGTGGTCGAACGGGTCCGCGAGGAGGGCACGCTGGAGACGTTCCAGTGGTACTGCCCGGAGTGCGGGCACAAGGTGCACGAGGTGGAGTTGCAGGTCCGGGACATCGCCGCCGACCTGCCGCCGGTGTTCCAGGCGTTCTACGCCGATGAGGCCGCACGCACCTGCGCCAACTGCGGCACGCTGCACCCGGGCAAGGGCTGATGCCCGCAGGCATCGTCGACGTGCACACGCACGTCGTACCGAAGGGATGGCCGGACCTCGGCGCCGCGTGCGGCGGGTCCGGCTGGCCCTGGCTGCGGGTCGACTCCGAGCGGGCCGCGATGATCATGGTGGGGGAGTCGGAGTTCCGCCCGGTCGGCGCCGAGTGCTGGGACGCGGCGAGCCGACTGGCCGACATGGACGCGGACGGCGTGGACGTGCAGGTGGTCTCGCCGACACCGGTCTTCTTCAGCTACGACCGCCCCGCCGACCAGGCCGTGAAGGTCGCCCGGATCTTCAACGACCTGACCCTGGAGGTCACCGCGGGCGGCGGCGACCGGCTGCTGCCGTTCTGCCAGGTGCCGTTGCAGGACCCGGACGCCGCCTGCGCCGAGCTGGACCGCTGCCTGGCCGCCGGGCACGTCGGCGTGGAGATCGGCAACCACGTCGGCGACCGGGACCTGGACGACGCCGGCGTGGTCACCTTCCTCCAGCACTGCGCCGAGGTGGGCGCGCCGGTCTTCGTCCATCCGTGGGACATGCCGGGCGGCCCCCGGCTGGACCGGTGGATGGCCCGCTGGCTCACCGGGATGCCCGCCGAGACGCACCTGTCGGTGCTGGCGATGATCCTGGGTGGCGTCTTCGACCGGGTGCCGGAGACGTTGCGGATCTGCTTCGCGCACGGCGGCGGCAGCTTCCCGTTCTGGCTCGGCCGCGCCGACAACGCCTGGCACCGCCGTGGCGACCTGGTCCGTGGCGCGTCGGCAGCTCCGCCGAGCAGCTACGTCGACCGGTTCAGCGTGGACTCGGTGGTCTTCGCGCCGCCCGCGCTGCGCCTGCTGGTCGACACGATGGGAGAGGACCGCGTGCTGGTCGGGAGCGACTATCCGTACCCGTTGGGCGAGCGGCCGGCCGGCGCGGTGGTCCGCGCGGCCGACTTCCTCACCGCCGGCCAGCGCGACAAGCTCCTCGCCACCAACGCCCTGCGCTTCCTGCACGGCTGAGCGCGGTCGCCCTCCCCACTACGGCGGCCGGTAGCCGATCGTCGGCGCGTGACGAGTGCACCGGAGGCCGGCGGCCGGCAGGATGACGGCATGGCCGACATGCACGACCTGACCGCGTTGGAGCAGGCCGCCGCGATGGCACGCGGCGAGCTGTCCAGCGTCGACCTGGTCGAGCACCACCTGCACCGGGTGGCGGCGATCGGCGACACCGTGGGCGCGTTCGTCACTGTCACTCCGGAACTGGCCCGGGAGGCCGCTCGCGCGGCCGACGCCGTGCCAGCCGAGAGCCGTGGCCCGCTGCACGGCGTACCGACCGCGATCAAGGACCTCACACTCACCGCCGGGGTCCGCACCACCTTCGGGTCGGCCGCCTTCGTCGACTTCGTCCCGCCGGTCGACGCCGACGTGGTCCGGTTCATCAAGGCCGCCGGTCTGGTGAGCCTGGGCAAGACGACCACCTCCGAGCTGGGCTGCTCGCTCTACTCGGAGGGCCGGGTCGCGCCGCCGGCCCGCAATCCGTGGCAGCTCGCGTACACCGCCGGTGGGTCCAGCGGCGGCGCGGCGGCGGCTGTCGCGGCCGGGTTGGTCCCGGTCGCGCAGGGCTCCGACGGCGGCGGCTCACTGCGTATCCCGGCGTCGCTCTGCGGCCTCGTCGGCTACAAACCCAGCCGCGGCCTGGTCTCCGGCGGGCCGCTCGGCTCCGGCGCTTTCGGCCTGCCCACCAGCGGGCCGCTCGGCCGGACCGTGACGGACGTCGCCGCGCTGCTCGACGTCATGGCCGTGCCGGTGCCCGGCGAGCCCTACCTGCCGCCGGCCGCGCCGCCCGGCGGCTACCTGGCCGCCGCCCGCCGGGCCGAGCCCGGCCGGCTGCGGATCGGCCGGTTCACCACCCCGATGCTCGCCGACGAGCCGGTGCATCCGGACTGCGTGGCCGCCGTGGACCGGGCTGCCGCGCTGCTCACCGCGGCCGGTCACGAGGTGGTCGAGGTGCCCGCGCCGCTCGGGCCCGAGGCGTGGCCGCTGTTCGAAGTCATCTGGTACGTGCTGGCGCTGGCTCCGGTGCCACCGCAGCGGGAGTCGGAGCTGCTGCCGCTGACCCGCCTGCTGCGGGCCCGGGGCGCCGAGGTCTCCGCCGGCGCCCTGGCCGCCACCCTCGGTGAGTTGCAGGCCCAGGTTCGCCTGGGCGCCCGCCGCACCGCCGGCTGTGACCTGCTGCTCTGTCCCACCCTGGCCACACCGCAGGCACCCGTCGGCTGGTTCACCGCGGACGGCGACCCGGCGGCCGATTTCGACAGGCAACGCCGGTTCTCGCCCTACTGCGCCATCTTCAACGTCACAGGCGATCCCTCCGTGTCTCTGCCGCTGGGCACCACCACCGACGGTCTGCCCGTCGGGGTGCTGCTCACCGGCCGGTACGGCGACGACGCGCGACTCATCGCGGCCGCTGCGCAACTGGAGAACTCGAGTGACCAACGGGATCGGCACCCCGCAATCTGGCGGGCCGTCGACTCCGCTAACGTGAATGGCGACGGAGTCGACCGATCGCCATCATGATCGTTCATCCGACCCGGTTGTTCGAGGTCCTTCTTCCGCCTGGGGGCGTTGGGATTGTCTGTTACCGAGACGTTGCTGGTCTTCGTCGGCATCCCGGTGGCCGCGGTGCTGGTGATCGCCGGCCTGGCGTACGCCGGTGGCCGCGGCGGTGGTACCGGCGGTGGTGGTGGCTCCAAGCGCTACCGCCCGGGCCGACCCTTCGACTTCACTCCGGTCTGGTTCCTGGGCCGGCCGGAGCAGCTGGCCGACTCGGCCGGCACCGCGCTGGCGGCGGGCGCGCAGGCGCCCGCGCTGACCAGCCACAAGCTTGAGCAGGCCAGCGTTGAGGCGCCGGCCGGTGGAACCGGAGGCGCAAGTGACCGTTGGTGAGGAGCAGGCCGGGACGGGAAATCCGCCCGAGGTGCTGGACGGGCCGTTCTCGACCCGCCAGTTGCTGCGCATCGACGAGGCGCTACGCCTGGCCGACCAGGGCACCGGCCTGGTCTTCTCGATCTTCGTCGGCAGCCTCGACGAACCGGTCCGGGAGCACGCCCAGCGGCTGCACCGGCAGCTCGCCAACCCGGACAGGTCGGTGCTGATCGCGGTGTCGCCCAACCAGCGGCAGCTGGAGATCGTGACCGGACGGCACGCCCGCAAGCGCATCCCCGACACGTACGTCAAGCTGGCCGCGCTCTCCATGGTCGGCGCGTTCAGCGGGGGCGACCTGGCCGGCGGCATCATCAACGGCCTCGACCAGCTCGCCAGCCACGCCGGCAAGGGCTGACCCGCGTACGACGAAGCCCGGCCCGCGATCATCGGGCCGGGCTTTCGTGTTTCCGGGTGCACTTTCGTGTTTCCGGGTGCATCAGCGCGGCCAGGCGCTCGGGTCCAACCTCATAGTCCACGGCTCATCCACGGTCACCGCGTCGTCCGGACCAATGGTGCCGACCAGGTCGTAGTGCACGTCCTTGACCAGGCGGTAGCGGTAGATGATTGGGCCGAAGTCGCCTCGCTCCACACGCCAGTAGTGCGGAATCCCCGCTTCAGCGTAGAGACCGGGTTTGGTGAAGCGGTCATGCCGGCGGCTCGTCGGCGACTCCACTTCGACAACGAGACTGACGCCCTGCGGTTGATGCCAACGCACACCACGTGGGGTGTTTGGCTTCAGCACCGTCACATCCGGGATCAGGTTGCCCGACGGGAGCCCCAGCCCGATCTCACGAATAATCCGCCACCCATCTGGTGCCGCAGACCCGATGGCCGTCCGAATGCTGTCGGCCAGCTCGTGGTGATCGTCGTCGGCCGGTGGGGTCACGTGCAGGCTCCCGTCGATGATCTCGTAGCGGTTCCCATCCTCGGGAAGGTTGAACAGGTCCTGCTCGCGCCACGCGCGCGCAAGGGGCCGCCACTCGTCGGTCGGCTGTGCCATCACGTCCACCTCCTACCGTCACGATAACGTCAGGGGCCGGCGCGGGCTCACACCCACGCCGGCCCCGGGCCGGACAACGCTGCTCAGGCGATCTGGGCGTCCTTCGCGCGGGCCTTGAGCGCCCGCATGACACCGTCACGGCCCTCGGCGACCAGTCGGCGCAGCGGGCCGGGGTGCCCGTCGCCGGCCAGCCACGCGTCAGTGGCCGCCACCGTGTCGTCCTCCACCAGGTAGGTCGGGTACGCCAGCTGGGCGAACTCCTGCGCCGGCTCGCTGTCCCGGGTGGCCCACACCTGGCCGACCGCCGCGAAGTACCGCTCCCGGTACGGGGCGACCAGCTCCACCTGCGCCGGGTGGGCGAAGCCCTGCAGCAACGCCCGGTGCCGCCAGTTGGGCAGCGCGTCCGGGCCGGTCAGCAGCGCCCACACGGCGGCCTTGTTCTCGGTGGTCGGCACCAGCGCGTGCGCGTACGCGGCCTCCCGCTCGCCGCTGGCGGTGCGGTCACCGGCCAGCTCCGCCTCGATCTCGGCCGCGCCGGCCGCGCCGTTCGCCACCAGCGCGCCGAGCACCGTCCACCGCAGCTCGGTGTCCACGGTCAGCCCGGCCGGCACGCCGGAGCCGTCCAACCAACCGCGCAGGGTGGCCAGGTCCTCCTCGGAGCGAGCCGCCGAGGCGTACGCCCGGGCCCAGGCCAGCTGGAACCCGCTGCCCGCCTCGGCCGCCGCGAGCGCGTCCCGCGCCGTACGGGCCAGCTCGGCCCAGCCGGTCGGCGCCCAGGCGGGGTCGGCGTACAGGGTGAGCGTGGTGGTCGCCTGCCGCAGGGTGGCGGTGACCAGGTTGATGTCGGTCTCGGCGGGCAGCCCGCTGACCACCAGCGCCACGTAGTCCCGGGCCGCCAGCTCGGCGTCGCGGGTCATGTCCCACGCCGCGGTCCAGCACAGTGCCCGGGCCAGCGACGACTCGAAGCCACCGATGTGCTGCACCACAGTGGCCATCGACCGGTCGTCGAGGCGCAGCTTGGTGTAGCTCAGGTCGTCGTCGTTGAGCAGCAGCACGTCGGCCGCGCGGACGCCGCGCAGCTCGGCGAGGTCGGTCCGCTCGCCGGTCACGTCCACCTCGTGCCGCTCGCGGCGGACCAGCCGCCCGTCGGTCAGGTCGTACAGGCCCACGCCGATCCGGTGCGTCCGCATCGTCGGGTACGCGGCCGGCGCCTCCTGCCGGACGACGACCTGCTGGTACGTGCCGTCCGCGCCGATCGTCACCTCCGGGCGCAGCGTGTTGACCTGCGCGGTCTCCAGCCACTGCGCGGCGAACTTGCGCAGCTCCCGGCCCGAGGCCGCCTCCAGCTCGGTGAGCAGGTCGTCGAAGGTGGCGTTGCCCCAGGCGTGCTTGCCGAAGTACGCCCGCAGCCCGGCCACGAACGGCTCCTCACCCACGTACGCGACGAGCTGCTTGAGCACGCTCGCGCCCTTGGCGTAGGTGATGCCGTCGAAGTTGACCTCCACGGCCTCCATGTCCGGCATCTCGGTGTAGACCGGGTGGGTGGAGGAGAGCTGGTCCTGCCGGTAGCCCCAGTTCTTCCGGATGGACAGGAACGTCGTCCACGCCTCGGTGAAGCGGGTGGCGTTGGTGTTGCACCAGTGGCTGGCCCACTCGGCGAATGACTCGTTCAGCCACAGGTCGTTCCACCAGCGCATGGTGACCAGGTCGCCGAACCACATGTGGGCCATCTCGTGCAAGATCGTGTTGGCGCGCTGCTCGTACTCGAAGTCGGTGACCTGCGAGCGGAACAGGTAGTGCGACTCGGCGTGCGTCACGCAGCCGAAGTTCTCCATCGCGCCGGCGTTGAAGTCGGGCACCCAGAGCTGGTCGTACTTCGGCAGCGGGTAGCGCACCCCGAACTTCTCGTGGAAGAAGTCGAAGCCCTGCTTGGTGATCAGGAACAGGTCGTCCGTGTCGAGGTAGGGCGCCATCGACGCCCGGCAGAACGCGCCCAGGTCGATGCCGTCGTGGGTGTCGCGCACCTCGTGGTACGGCCCGGCGCAGAGCGCAGTGATGTACGTGCTCATCCGGGGCGACTCGGTGAAGTGGAGGGTCTTGAGCCCCTCACCCGCCGGCTCCTCACGCTGCACCGGCATGTTGGACACCACCCGCCAGTGCGCCGGCACGGTGGCGTGCCAGGTGTACACGCTCTTCAGGTCCGGCTGGTCGAAGCAGGCGAAGACCCGCTGCGCGTCGGCCGTCTCGAACTGGCTGTAGAGGTACGTCTCGCCGTCCACCGGGTCGACCGTGCGGTGCAACCCCTGACCGCTGTTGGAGTAGCCGAAGTCGGCCTCGACCACAAGGGTGTTCTCGCTGCCCAGCCCGGACAGGGTCAGGCCCTTCTCGGCCGACCAGTCGGACAGGTCGACCGGAGCCCCGTTCAACGTGGCGGAACGCACCGCGTCGGCGGCCACCTCGATGAACGTGCTCGCGCCCGGCTCGGCGCAACGGAATCGGACCTCGGTCGTCGACCGGAACGTGCGGCCGCCGGCCAGCACGGCGGTCGACAGGTCCAGACTGATGTCGTACCCCGTCACGTCGAGCAGGCGTGCCCGCTCGGTCGCCTCCACCTGCGTCAGGTTGCGCACTCCCGGCACTGTTCGTCTCCATCCCACATCTCGCCGTACGCCCGGCGGCGCCCGTTTGCCGACCGCTCGTGGCGGCCGGTCCGGATCCGAGTCTTCCACGTACCGGCAGCCGGCGGTGGCCGAGGTCACGCTCTGATTCGGGTGCCAGCCGGAGCGGGCCGGGGTGAAGATTCGTGGAGACGCCGGATCGCCGGCGCCACCTGTCGCGAAGGGACCTCACCGTGACCGAACGTGTCGCCGTGGACATGTGGTTCGACCCGGCCTGCCCGTGGGCGTGGATCACCTCGCGCTGGCTGCTCGAGGTCGAGAAGGTCCGTGACGTGGACATCCGCTTCCACGTGATGAGCCTGGCCGTGCTCAACGAGGGCCGGGACGAGTTGCCCGAGGAGTACAAGGAGTTCCTGAAGACCGCCTGGGGACCGGTGCGGCTCTGCATCGCCGCCGAGCAGCGGTACGGCGGGGATGTCCTCCGCAAGCTCTACACCGCGCTCGGCACCCGGATCCACCTCGACAAGGAGGAGCGGGGTCGGGAGCTCTACGTCGCCGCGCTGGCCGACGCCGACCTGGACCCGGCGCTGGTCGAGGCCGCCGACAGCACCGAGTACGACGAGGCGCTGCGGGCCAGCCACGAGGCCGGTATGCGGCCGGTCGGGCAGGACGTGGGCACCCCGGTGATCCACGCACCCGGCCCGGACGGCGGGCAGGTCGCGTTCTTCGGCCCGGTGATCACGCCCGCCCCGAAGGGGGAGGCCGCCGGCCGCCTCTGGGACGGCGTACTGCTGGTCGCCGGCACGCCGGGCTTCTACGAGCTCAAGCGCACCCGCGAGCAGGGCCCGATCTTCGACTGATCCACGACCACCACGCGCCCCCGTTCCGGACACCGTCGGCTGCCCGGGCGGGGGCGCGTCGCGTCGGACGCGGGGTGCGCCGCCGGGGGCCGGGAACGGTCACGGCGTCACCGGTGGGCGGGCGGCCTCGTTTCCCTCGGTGTCCGCCGCAGCGACCCGCAGGGCCGCACCCCGCAGCTCGTGGAGGCAATCCCGATGGCCAAGCACCGTGCGTCCGGTGACGATCAACTGACCCGGCAGGGGGTGATCGAGACTCCCGGCGCGGCCTACTGGTCGGTCGACGACTCCCGCTGGCGGGTGGTCCGTCCCGACCTTCCCGCCCACCTGGTGGACCTGCTCGCCCCGCCCATCGTGGTCGGCGTGGCCCGGGTCCCGGTCACCTCCCGCCTGACCCCGCCCGCCGACAGCACGCCGGCGGATGGTCCGGCGCCGCTCGCGGTGCCCGTGCTGGACGTCCAGGTCACTCCCGCGCCGTCGTCGGCCGCGCCGGCCGTACCGTCGCCGGCCGTACCGTCGTCGCCCCCGCCGGCCCTGCCGTCGTCGCCCGCGCCGTCCCTGCCGTCGGCGGCCGCGCCGGCCGAACCCGCGCCGCCTCCGCCGGCACCCGCCGCCCCGCGTCCGGTACCGACGCCGCCGCCGAACCCGCGACCCGTCCCCGCGCCGCCGCACGAGCCGCGCCCCGTGCCGGGGCCGCCCGCCGCGCCGCGCCGCAACGCGACCACCGGGCCCGCCGCGTCCGGCCGGCGGGGCAACGGCGGGTCCGCCGTCGCCGGCCGGCACCGTCGGGGCGCATCCGGCCGCGCCGGCTGACCGCTGCGGCCCGGCGCTTTCATCTGGTGGACGCCGCGCGGGTCCCCGCTACCGGCGACACCGTCGCCGGTAGCGTCAGCGGACATGACGGTCGTACATCCGATCGCCCGGGCCTGGATCACCACCGGCGGCACCGGCGCGCAGAACTACGACGAGTTCGCCGACGACGCGGAGATCACCGCGATCATCGAGGCGAACCCGCACAGTGCCCTCGGCATCGAGATGCCGCACCGAGCGCCGGAGAGCCAGGGGAAGTCCTTCCTCGACGCGCTGCCGGACGCGGTGGCCCGACTCGCCGAGGCGAAGGCCGACGGCAGTTACACCCCCGCCGAGCAGGTGGTGGTGCTCTACCGGATCAGCGCGCCGGACGACGACCCGGCGTACGGGCTGTTCGCGATGGTGGACACCGACCAGATCTCCACCCGGGCCGACGAGCCCGGCCTGGTCATCCGCAACGAGGACGTCTTCATCGCCAAGGTGCGTGAGCGGGTGGCGCTGGCCGAGTCGCTCGGCCACCTGCTCTCACCCGTACTCCTGCTCCAGACGGGGCGCGGCGACGAACTGCACGCCGCGCTCGCGGCCGCGACCGAGGCGGCCGGCGCGCCCGCCGCCACGGACACCGACCAGGCCGGGCGCACCCACGCCATCTGGCTGCTCGGCCCCGGCCCGGAGCAGGACGAGCTGACCGGCCTCGCCGGCGGCGGGGACCTGGTCGTCGCCGACGGCAACCACCGCAGCCTGGCCGCCCAGACCGGCGGGCTGCCGCGCTTCCTGGCCGTGGTGACAACGCCCGCCTCGGTCGCCATCCAGCCGTACAACCGGCTGGTCAGCGAGCTGACCACCACGCCGGACGAGCTGCTGGACCGGCTGCGCGCGGCGGGCGCCGAGATCGAGCCGATCGACGGCCCGGTCGAGGTCCCGGCGGCCGGCGGCACCGTCCACCTCCGGCTGCCCGGCCAGGGGTACGCGGTGCGCCTGCCCGGCACCGCCGGCGACCGCCTGGAGAACCTGGACCACGCCCTGGTCGAGCGGCTGCTGCTGCGCGACGCGCTGGGCCTGGACCCGGGCGACAAGCGGATCACCTACGTCGGTGGCGACTACCCGGCGAGCTGGCTCACCGGGGAGGTCGACGCCGGGCGGGCCGAGCTGGCGATCCTGATCGCGCCGGTGACCGTCGCGGACTTCGTCGCGGTGAACCTGGCCCGGGAGAAGATGCCGCGCAAGAGCACCTGGTTCACCCCGAAGGCGCGCGGCGGCCTGGTGGTCGCCGAACTGCCCCGCTGAGCGACCGGCCGCACGGCCGTGTGACGAACCCGGCTCGGGGACGCCGCCCCTGCGGCGTCCCCGCCCACGGCCTGACAGACTTCCCGGTATGCGCGTCTACCTGGGATCCGACCACGCCGGTTTCGAGTTGAAGGTGCACCTGGCCAACCACCTGGCCAAGCAGGGGTACGACGTGGTCGACGTCGGCCCGCACAATTACGACCCGGACGACGACTACCCGACGTTCTGCCTGCACACGGGCGACCGGGTGGTGGCCGACGAGACCGGCCTCGGTGTGGTCATCGGCGGTTCCGGCAACGGTGAGCAGATCGCCGCGAACAAGGTCGCCGGGGTCCGGGCCGCGCTGGCCTGGAACGTCGAGACCGCTCAGCTGGCCCGCCAGCACAACGACGCGAACGTGGTCGCGGTGGGCGCCCGCCAACACACCCTGGACGAGGCCACCGCCATCGTCGAGGCGTTCCTGAACACCCCGTTCTCCGGCAACGAGCGGCACGCCCGCCGGATCGCCCAGGTGGCCGCGTACGAGCAGACCCGCCAGCTACCCGACCTGCCCTAACCACCGCCCCTCCCGCCCCCGCGCCCCCGCCCGCGCCCCGCGGCGCTGCCCACGCTCCCTTGCGCGTCGATCTAGGGCCAATCGCTGTGGATGGAGATCCACTAGTGACGATTCCCCCTAGATCGGCGTGCGGTGGGCGCGCGGCGGGCGGCGCGGCGGGCGGCGTGCGGCGGGTGGCGGGTGGGGGTGGGGCACGCGTCAGCGTGGCGAGCGGGGGAGGTCTTCGCGGGGCACCCAGTTGCGCCGGACGACCACCACCCGGGCCTCGGCCTCAGCCAGGTCGTCGTCGGTGGGGCGGGCCCCGTCCCGGGCGCGCAGCGCGGCGCTCAGCCCGACCTGCGACGAGCCGGAGCCGACCAGCCCGCGCAGACCCCGCTCACCGTCGCGCTCGTCGTTGGCCGGGCCCCGACGGCGGGGCGGTGGATCAGCGCCGTCGTGCACCGCGGCGGTGCTGGCCGTCGGGCCGTCGGCACCCTGCCCGGCCGGCTCGGAGCCGGGGTGGTGGCGCAGCCGCCGTCGTCGTCGGTCCGGGTCGCCCATCAGCCGACCGTACCTCGTCGGGTGTGGGATTCGGCACCGTCGTGCCGGCCCGCGTCAGACGGGCTCGGCGACCGATTTGCCGGCTGGCTACCCTCGGATCCAGGCGCCGGTGGTGTCGCCGGCCAGGGGGAGGACGAGATGGCAGACCAGACGCAGCCGTGGGCGGAGCGGACCGTGGAGGTGCCACCGCAGGCCGGCGTCGGGGTGCCGCCGCAGCGGGACGGGTTCCGCCGGGGCGTCGCTCCGGTGGGTCAGCCGCGCGACCCGCGCACCGAGCCGTTCCCGACCGTCGAGCAGACCCCGACCGGCACCGGCTGGGCGGACGGCCCGGAGCCGCGCCGGCCGCTGAGCTGGCGTCTCGCGCAGCTGCGCCGCGGCGGCGAGTGGAGCGCGGCGGCCGGGCTCTTCGCGTTCGTGTGCTGGGGGATCTGGGCGCTCTCCGGCCAGGGCGACCTGACCGGCCCGCTGCTGGTGCTGGTGCTGAGCCTGCTGGTGGCGGTCGGTCTGTTCGCGCTGGCCCGGCTGGTCGGCAGGGTGGTGCTGGAGCGGCAGCTCGGGCGGGTCCGGCGCAGCGCGCGGGGCGCGCATCTGGCCACCGCGGTCTTCCTCGCCGGCCTCGGGGTGGCCTGGCTCCAGCAGACGGAGTGGGTCGTCTCGGTCTGGAACTGGATCTCCTCGAACTGATTCGGGTACGCCCGGGCGGGTCGGCCAGCGCCGCCCGCCCGCGCGTCCGTTCGCGGCACGCCGCGACACCGGTCGTCTCCCCACCAGGCTGGGCCGCTGCTTACCCGGCCGGCCACGGTTCATCCGTGGCCGGCCGGTCCGACTGACGCGACGGAGGGACCTGCTCGGTCCGGCGGTGCGGCGGTCAGTGGGTGCCGCCGTGCCCCTGGGCGTCGGCACGCGGCGAGGCGACCCGAGCGGCAGGGTCCTCGACGCCGGGCTCGCCGCCGTCCGGGGCGACCATCCCGTCGTAGTTGTAGAGCGGTCGGCCGTCCTCGTGCTTGGTGGTCTTGATGTAGCGGTGCATCATGCCGTCGATCTCCAGCTCGACGAGGGCGTCGCCGCCGGTGTCGTGGGTGCTGCCGTCGCGGGGCCCGCCAACCAGGTGTGCCGTGTTGTTCGTGTCCATGAAGAGGCCGTACCCGGCGGTCACGGACCGGAAACGGCCGGCGGTGCCGCGCCCGAGGACACCCGGGCGCGGCACCGGCGGAAGGTCAACGGGCGGCGGGTTGGGCGGCCGCGTAGTCGCGGGCCACCCGGACCAGCTCGACCAGGCCACCGGCGTACTCCTGCGACTCGCCGTGTGCCTCGTCGAACGGCGGCTGGAAGCCGACGCCCTCCCACTGGCCGGTGGTCGGGTTCCACCGGTCGTTGCCGACCTCGAAGTCCCAGGCGAAGATGCCCAGCTCGTAGTAGAGCTGGTCGGCCGAGTTACCGGCGGCCGAGTAGAGCACGTCGGCGACCGGGCCGGTCTGCGACGGCCAGGTGACCGTCCCGCGCTCCTGCGCGATGGCGCCGACGATCCGTCGCGCGCTGTCCAGGAACATCTTCGACTCGTCGATCGACGGCCGCGGGAGGGTGACCCGCCCGTCGGCCCGGTACGCCCCCGGCGGCCACATGAAGTACCCGCCGTAGGAGTGCACGTTCATCGCGAACTTGATGTTCGGGTGGGCCTGGGCGAGCGCGACCACGTTGCGGCTCTCCGCCTCGGACAGCTCCGCGCTGCCCGCGTAGTTGCCCGAGAGGCAGTTGGCGCTGGCGCCCACATAGCCGTCGAAGTAGGACCCGACGGTGTAGTTGCGGTTGACGTCGACGCCCCACGAGGTGCGGTACCGCGGGTCCCGGGTGGGCCCGGTGCAGTGGTTGACCAGGTTCTTGCGCTGGAAGTTGTAGTCGTTGAACGAGTAGTTCGCGCCGTCCGGGTTGACCGTCGGGATGACGAACACGTCGACCTGCTCCAGCAGTTCGCGGGTGGCCGGATCGGTGCGGGCGTTGGCCAGCATCCGCTCGGCGAACTCCAGCGTCACCAGCGGCGTGGCCCACTCCCGGGCGTGTTCCTGGGAGTACGCCAGCACCCCGACCCGGGAGCCGTCCCGGTGTACGCCGAGGCGCAGCGCCTGGACCGTCCACGGCTTCGCCGGCACCTCGGTGCCCTGGAGCCCGTCGTCGAGCCGGGCCGGACCGGCGACCGGCATCGGCAGCCCGGCAGAGCCGTCCTCGACGGTGGCCCGGAACCGGTTCGGCTGGCGGGCGTTGATCGCCGCCGCGACCTCGTCGGTGGTGCTCACCGTCTTGCCGGCGGTGTCGGTGGCGAGCGTGACCGTGAGGACGCGGTCGCGGTAGCTGACGGTCAGCGGCCGGTTCCGCCGGCCCGGGTCGACCGTCCGTACCTGCACGCCGTTCATGCCCTGATCGCCGAAGCGGACCGACTCGACCACCACGGCGGACACCGCCGGGTCGCCCAGGTACGCGACGGCGTTGCGCCGGTACCCCTGGGTCCGGTTCGGCAGGTTGATCACGTCCACCAGGCCCCGGTACTGGCGAGCCAGCCGCTTGATCCGCGCCTGGATGTCCACCGGCGTCAGGTACGCGTCGATGAAGTCCTTCTGGTAGCCGGCTGGCAGCGGCGGCGGGGTCGCGTTCGGCCAGAGGGCCGGTGTGACCGCGCGGCTGACCCCGCCGAGGCTGGAGGTGGCGGTCAGCTGGACCGGCCGGTTCGGCACCGGCTGGGGGAGCGCGTAGTGGTACTGGTACTCGCCGGAGTCCTCGAACCGGGACAGCGGGAACGACCCGGTGGTGCCGTCCGCCGTACGCCAGCTGACGGTGATCTCCACGTCCGGGTCGTCGGTGGCGGTGGTGGCCACCTGCGCCTGCAGGAACGTCTGCCCGCTCGTGGTCCACCAGTACGCCTGCTGCACCTGGAGGGTGTCCACCGCGGCGGCGGCCGTGGTCCGCTGGCCGGAGGCGGAAGCGCGCAGCCCGGCGGCGGTGCGGGCCTGAGCCGCGCGGACGCTCTCGGCGTGGTGCCGGCTGCCGTCCCCGGCGCGCTGCACGATCTGCACGGCGGTCGCGCCCTGCGCGGTCAGGTCGGCGAGCTGGGCGCCGGTCAGCACCAGGTCGGCGAGGATCCGTCCGTCCCGGGCCCGGGGTCGGTTGGCCAGGTCGGCTCCGGTGGCGACCAGGCGGTCGAGCTGAGCCTGATCGCGGAGCTGCACCCGGACCAGGGCGGTCTCGGTGGCGGTCAGGGTGATCGGTGTGGCCGGGGCGGCGGGTGCCGCGGTGCCCTGGCCGGGATGGGACAGTACCGCGCTGACCAGGATCGCTGTGGTCGCGGCAGCTGTCCACCGTCGTCGGACGATCATGTGCCCTCCTGACGGACGTCAATGGGTCTGGTCCTTACACCAGTCCATAGATCGACAGCTGTCAAGGGAATGATCGGTAAGTACCACGTACGGGCGTCGCTCCGGACCGCCGCCGAAATCCAGGGACAGCGTCGCGGCGGGAAGCGTCGTAGGCTGTGCGGCCGGCGGTCGGGCAGAGCATGAGACGTTCAAAGCCTCTGCCCGTTCCCCAGGGCGAGCACCTGATGGAGTGACGCGACGTGGCATCTCAGAGGACACTCACGAACCGGGCTGGTCGTCGTCGGCCGGCGATCGCCGTCGCGCTGTGCGGAGGCCTCGCCGCGATCATCGCCCTCCTGGTGGGAATCCCCAGCGTGACCGGTGGCGGCTGGGGTGTCCTCAACTCCCCGCAGTCATCCTCTTCAGCTGCGCCCCAATCAGGGCCGACCGCGCAAGCGGCCTCCGACAGGCCGGTGCCCGCGGCGCAGGTCATCAAGGCTTGCGTCGGGGGCAGGCTTGACTCAGCATAAGGTGACGCTGATGAATGCCATACCGGACTGTCTAGTCCTGGAGGTCATCCGCGGCGGTGGCGGGCGGTGGGTTGAGCGCAGCGTGCTTAGAACGCGGCGAGCAGCGCCGGCAGGTCGGAATCGGCCTGGGTCAGTACGTGTATACCGCCGACGACGGTGAGCATGCGCATGCAGCCGTCGACCTCGATGTAGACGTAGTCGCCTCGGTTGACCACCGCGGATAGCGACACGAATCTCGTTGCATGGGCCGTGCAGGGTTTGGCGGGTGTCGACCACACCAACCTTCCGTTGAGTTCGGCCACACGATCGGACGGCACCTTGCTGCCACGCTCGAACTCGGCGATCGTGGGGTCGCCCTGCCGCGTGTCCGACATCCGATAACGGCAGACCACGGTCAACGTTGCGAGTTCGGGGGCGGGCAGGCCCACCGGCGGAGACGGCAGATACTGGCCGTCCTCACGCTCCTGCGGGGACGGCCGGAACTCGTCACGCCAACGCTGCTGGCAGCCGGCCTTCGCCGCCGCCCCAGAGATGATCTGTTCGACGACCCTGGTGCGAACCACCGTCAACCGCAGCGCCTCGCCGGCGTCGAGCACCTCGACCCTGGGCAGGCCGCAGTCGTTGACCGGGACACCAGGCCGCAGCCAACGCCCGTCCCGATCGAGCAGAACCAACCACGGCGGGTTTCGGCTGCCGTCCCCACAACCTTCGCCCGATCGCGGCTCGTCCGGCAGACGCAGCGCCCCAACGATCGCACCGATATCGTCGACGCGGCTCTCAACCTCGACGCGGTCACGGCCGCCATCTGGCTGGTCTCGCTCCTCTCGCGCGCAGACCACCGCGGACACCGGGTGGAACCCGTCGCCGAGCAGCGCCGGATACCGACCCCAGTCGTCGGCGTTCGGCTCGAACTCCTCCGCACACGACGTCCAGGCAGCATGGATCACCGGCTCGCGATCCCGAGGCGGAGAGTAGCCGGTACTGGCCGGAAGGTTGCCGCAGCCGGCGAGGATGGCCACGGCGAGCACGAGCACAGGGGCACATCTCAGCACACCGCTAAGACGCGACCCGGCACGCATCCGTTCCAACCTCCCACCCGATGCCTCCGGCGGCAATGGCCGGGGAGCAAACAGGCGTACGCCACGCGGGTCGCGCAACCCTGGCCGCTTCCTCCTTGCCGTGGTCACGTCCAACAGCATCGGGTAGGCAGCAGACGATCTGCAACAGTGACTGGCGTTCCTTTCCCAGCTCGCCGGACGATCGCATAGACCTAGGCATTACGAGATCAAGTTTCCGACTCGCCTACCTGGCCAACCGTTGGTTGAGCTGCGATTTGCCTTCCGGCATCTCTCAGGTCGGGCGCTCATCTGACCTGGGCCTTCGTGTGTCAGTGGGCGACGAGAATCGAACCCGCACCGTCGGTTTGGAAGAGCGTGCTCAACCGGTCGTGATGCCCGAAACGCCTGCGGCCGGCGGCGGAGCTGGTTGCCCCTCGTGCCCGCTCATGACCGCTGGGCGCCACGGTTACTGGCCCATGGATGGCCCGTGATGGCCTTGGGATTAGAAGAAGATCGCGGATGGCTGGTCGGGTGGGGACCTCCCTGGCCAGGCAGTCCGTCGTCGTCCGTTGGTGTCGGCGGTTGGCGGCGGTCTTGGCTGTACCGAAGGCTGTACGGCCACACGGTTTAGGAAGTGTGGACACGGATGGAAGTCATTCGGCAGCGACCCGGATTGACCTGCATCGCCATTCCGGCAGTCACGTCCAGGAGCTGACCGGAGTTACCCCTCGGGTCCCGTGCCTACGGGCACGCACGCACGGGCACGACGATCAAAGCGCCAGCAGTACCGGGTTGGGGCGGAGTACCGGGCGAATGTGCGCTGTAACGTGCGCGTCATGACGTTGCCGTTCCGGCCCGCCGTGCCGGCCGTCGCCGATCCTCCAGTCGCCAGTGCGGGTGCTACCAGAAGGGGAGGCGGCCGCCGACTTGCCATGCCCGATGCTCGTCCCCCGCGGACGCCCCCTTCGAGGGGCCGTTGGCGGCTCCTGGTCGCCGGGACGCTAGCTGTCGCACTGTGCGCTGGGTATCTGTCGGCCACCCTCGGCCATCGCCTCGATCACGGCAGCTCGTGGTGGCACGGGGCTGACGCGGAGTCCCGCACGGAAGGGCCGAGGACGGAGGTGCGGTTCTCGTTCAATCCGGGAGGGCAGATCACGTTCGGCGCGTCCATCCGCAATCCCGGTCCGTCGCCGGTCACGATCACCGGCATCGCGGTCGATGACGGTCCTGCCGATCAGCATGTGTTCAAGGTCGCGCGCTTGGCGGCAAACCATGCCGTCGACGACTCCACTGCCGTCGCGTTCTACCCGGCTACGGCGGCACCGTTCCGGTCGATCAGGGTGGGAGCGGGCATGGAACTGCCGGTCTTCGTAACGATCACGATCCCGGACGTAGAGCAGTCTCCCGGAGGAGGGCTGTTCTTCGATGACCTCGCGGTCGACTACGACGTGCTCGGACTGCCTCGCCACCAGCGGGTGCCGATGGGCTTCCGCTTGTTTGTCCACTCTCCAAAGGGCTATGTCCCCGGCTGACCGGCGAAGGCCGGAAACCGCCCTGGGAGGTGGCAGGGTGATTGCGGCCTAAAGGGATCTCCTCGTCGGGCAGTCGTAGACCGTCCAGCCTCCTCGGGCGGGGACAAGGTGGAGCGCAAGGGGCGGCCATAGCAGCTAATGGCCCACGGATGGCCCGCAAGATCGGGGCGGGGGGAGTGGCCGACCGGCCCAGGATCGGGGGACGCAGCCTCTGACCTGGGCCGGAGGCTGTTGGAGCGGGCGACGGGAATCGAATCCGCACCGTCAGTTTGGAAGGACGAAGATCATGGCCGACAAGGACCTGGTGGGCCAGGCCAGCCGCAGGGCGTGGGGACCGTTCGTGCCCGCTGATGACCGCCGGGGGTACGGGCTACTGGCACGTGGATGGCACGGCAACCTACGGACAACTACTCGTGGGCAGTTCCCCCTGGCATACTGCCGGCCGTGAAACCGATCCTTCGCCGTTGGCTCGCGGTAGGGCTTCTGGTTGCCGCCGCGGTGATTGTTGCTGTGACGGTCATCGCGAACCTGGACGGGGTCGGAGGGTTCGCTTGGCGTTGCGACGAAGGAGGGCAGCTGTGCTTGAGCCCCAAGCGAGGGGGGCACATCTACCTGCGGCCATTGGCCCATCCGCTTCTGGGTACCGCGCTCGCCGCCGGCCTAGTTGCGGCAGCCGCTCAACTGGCTGTTAAGCACCGCATTTCACGTCTCGCCTCACAGACAGTCGCGGCGGTCGTAGCTGTCGCAGCTCTGCTTCTCGGTCTGCCCGAATCCCTCGGTCCCCGGCTCGAAGCGTCCAGGGATGCGGTCGTGGCAACCTCTCCCAACTTCACGCTCGTGTCGTACCGAGTGCCCGGCCTCTTCAGTTCGGGAAGCGTATTGCTGAGACTGCAAAGCCGGGAGGGCATCGCCAGCCGCGAGAGTAGCGAAAGTCTGGCCTGCTTCATGGCGGAAAGGTCTGATGCCGGACCGGAATGGCTGTTCGGCCGGGCCAGCTTCGTGGACAACGACGAGATTGCACTGTCTGCCAAGGACGGGACCACGTGGCGGGTTCACTTCGACACGAAGGCCCTCTCATCGGTGAACCCGGTCGACAGATGCACCGATGCACCAGATCCTGCAGCTGACTATGACGGTTCTGGCAGTAACACCAGCGAGGATTAGAGCGGATCTCCTCGTCGGGCAGTCTCCGACCGTCCGGCCTCCCCGGACGGGGACCAGGTGGAGCGCCCTACCGGACGAACGACCTGGGCCCCGTCCGGGGAGGCTGGTAGCCCATGTGGTGCCCGGCGAGGTGATCCGCGGCGGCATCTCTGAGGAGGGTCGGGGTTCGGGGCGGAGCCCCGAGGTCTTCAAGGTCCTGTCGTCCCCAAGCGTGGCCGGCCGGCCCGGCCGATGCCGGCCGGAGGTCGCCAGCAGGCCGGGGCCGGGCCGGCGCGGCCCGCTTGCGGGCCGCCTTGATCCTTAAGAGGTTAATTCGGCAACGCGACGCGGTCGAGCCTTGTCCTCCGTCGACTGATGGCGACACACGTCCGCCAACTGATCCGCCACGGCCGGCACGCGGAATGCGGCAGATCCGTGCATCTGATCTTGGTTGAACGGCCGGCGTGCCGCGAGTGCCGGTCGACGGTTGGTCTGGGGCGAGGATGCCCTGCGCCGGCGGGGACATGTCCGACATACCATGCACGATATGATCACCGCAGCCGACGACGCGATCCATTCGTTTCGCATCGCCATCTCACAACGCGATCTGGACGATCTCCACGAGCGCCTCGACCGCACCCGCTGGCCCGACGAACTGCCCGGTGTGGGCTGGGCATACGGGGTCCCGCGCGACTACCTCAAGGAACTCGCGCGCTACTGGCGGCACGACTACGACTGGCGGTCTGCGGAGGCCGAACTGAACCAATGGCCCCAGTACACCACCAGCATCGACGGTGCGACCATTCACTTCGCTCACCTCCGCTCACCCGAGCCGGACGCGACCCCGCTGCTCATGACGCACGGCTGGCCCGGCTCAATCGTCGAGTTCGCCAAGGTCATCGGCCCGCTCACCGACCCGCAAGCGCACGGCGGCGATCCCGCTGACGCCGTACACCTCGTGCTCCCGAGCATCCCGGGCTTCGGCCTGTCCGGGCCGACGACGCAGACAGGCTGGGAGTTCAAGCGGGTAGCCGCCGCGTTCGCCGTGCTCATGGAACGTATCGGATACGAGCGGTACGGGGTGCAGGGTGGCGACTGGGGAGCAACCATCTCCCGAGAGCTCGGCCGCACCCGACCCGACCGGGTCATCGGCGTGCACCTCAACCTGCTGCCCAACTCGTTCCAGGCTCAGGAACCCGTCCCGCACGAGCTGGCGGCCCTGAGCCCGAAAGAGCGCGAACGCACGCTGGCCTCCTGGGAACGCATAAAGGCCTGGAGCCGCGAGCGCCAGGGATATGCCGACCTTCAGTCCACCCGCCCACAGACGCTGGCATACAGCTTGACCGACTCGCCAGTGGGCCAACTGGCCTGGATCGTCGAGAAGTTCAAGGAGTGGACCGACTCGAAGGACCGCCCAGAGGACGCCGTCGACCGCGACCAGATGCTCACCAACGTGATGCTCTACTGGCTGACCGGCACAGCCGGCTCCTCCGCCCGCATCTACTACGAACGGGCACACGCCGACTACTGGGGAAACCCCCCGGAACCGTCGACCGCACCAACCGCGCTGGCAGTCTTCCCGCAGGACAACTTCATCCCACTACGGCACATCGCGGACCGTACGAACGACATCGTGCAATGGACGGAGCACGACCGCGGCGGACACTTCGCAGCGATGGAGCAACCGGGACTCCTCGTCAACGACATACAACGGTTCTTCCGGACGCTTCGCGAGACCGAGACCGCACCCGTCTGACGGCCCCCAAAATCACTACGAGCGATAGGCCTCGACCCTTGACTCCGTGAGGCTCAAGGCGCCGGCGGGGCACTGGCCGACCGCCGTCAGCCGGCAGCGCAGGAACGAATCAACCGGCGGCTGTACCTGCCAGCCCCCGATCAGCACTTGAGTTACCAACTGGATCGGCGAACGGACTCTGGCGGCGCTGCACGCACATCGGCAATAGCGGATGCCCAGCAATTGACGTCGGCATCGCCGGCAACGCAGATCGTGGCCGTACACGGCGCCGCCGGTGTTCTATGGAATCAACTCAGCCACGGAAAGTGCTTCGTCCAGTCGACCAGCGGCCAGGTCGTCGTGACGGATCACGAAACTCCCGTCACTTCGGTAATAGAGCTCGTTATCTACGGGAAAGTGGGCGAGCGACACCCACTCACTCGTCAGCCGGTGCGTTTCCTTCTCCACATGGGAATACCATTTCGCGACCGGGATGACGATCTCGCCAGTCTTCTCGCGCCACGCGAGGGTCTGCTCCGCAAAACTCTTGATTACCTCCTCGTCGGCATACCCGCCGATATAGGCGCTGGCGTACCCGTTGTCAGGCGGCCAGAGATCGTTGGCCAGAGCACAGAGTTCGTCCAGGTGCGGCAGGTCACGCTCGAGGTCACGGGCCAACTGCTGCTGGAAGGGCGACAGGTCGTCCTCGTCCTCATCCTCCTCGTCCTCGTCGTCCGCCCCGAACCAATCGGGGAACTCCGCGCGCAGCGTGGCGACGATGTCGTACTGCTTGCCGACGAACGCGTCGTCGGTGGATCCTGTCGCCACCTCGGTATCGGTACCGGCCGGCACATACACGACTCGCCCGCACCTTCGCTCCCCGGTGGCAGCGGCCTGCTCGTGGTTCAGGAAGAACAGCAGCGAGCCGTCTGCCGGCAGGCCGAAGCCGTCGACTCTTGGCAGCGCCGCACAGTCGACCGAGAAGATGAACGGCAACGGACTGACCCCGTCGGACGGCCAGTCCATGCCCACCGGCAGCCGGGGCAACCCACCGAACTGCCCGACCGGAACACCGCCGGATCCCCCGCTCAACCGGATCGACAAACGGAGGTGCTGGATGAACCGGCTGACCTCGTCGTCCGGGATGCCCAACGCGAGCGCTGCACGACGAAGCTGCCCCTGATGATCCATAGCGCAACATGGTGCCACGAGGGCGAGCCCGGCGACCGGGTGCCCCACGGCCCGCACGCGACGTTGTCGCGCTGCCGGCTGCCGCGGTTGAGTCCCTGCGCGAGCACCTGGCCGACCATGTCGAAGACGGCCCCGATGCGCTGATCTTCACTGGTGCGAAGGGTGCGCCGCTGCGTTCCGGCAACTTCGGGCGGGCCGTCAAATGGGCCAAGACGGTCGACTCGGTGGGCCTGGCCGGCTTTCACTTCCACGACCTACGCCATACCGGCAACACCCTCGCCGCCGCCTCCGGGGCCAGCACACGAGAGCTGATGCACCGCCGGGGACACGCGACCATGCGGGCAGCCCTGATCTACCAACACGCCACCAGCGAGCGGGACCGCGAGATCGCCCAGGCGATGGATCGGCGCATAGCCGGAAGTGGTCGACGTCGGCCGTGAATGGCACGCGGATGGCACGCAAGATCCAGAGTGGGAGAGAAGCGACCGGCCCAGGTGCCGCGATCATGCGGTCTACCTGGGCCTTCGTGGATGGAGCGGGCGACGGGAATCGAACCCGCACCGTCAGTTTGGAAGACTGAAGCTCTACCATTGAGCTACGCCCGCGCTCAGCCCCGCCGAAGCAGGACGCGCCGACAGCGTACCCAATCGCCGTGCCGCCCGCGCAGCCGCCACCGCCGCGCGCCGCCCCCGCGTGCCGCGCTCCAAGATCCGCGCAACATCAGGGATTTAGGGGCCTCAGCGCGCCGGGAGGCAACGCTTTCCCTGAAGTTGCGCGGATCTTGGCTCGGGAGACCGGCGGGGAAGCGGACGGGGGGTTTTGGGGAATGTGTCCGGGTGAGAGGTGGCCCCGGCACGTCCGGGGCACGCCGACGGCATAGACTGCACGTCGCCACGGGGTGTGGCGCAGCTTGGTAGCGCACTCGCTTTGGGAGCGAGGGGCCGTGGGTTCAAATCCCGCCACCCCGACTGTCGTCCGCGGCCGGGTCGCCCCGGGTGCCGCCGAGTTTTCCGCGCGGTCCCCGGGCGCTGCCGGAGCGTCAGGCCGGCTCACCTACACTCGATGGGCTGAATCACGCCCAGACTCAACTGAGATCCGTCAAGGAGTACGCCTGTGAAGAGCACCGTCGAGACTCTGAGCCCGACGCGCGTGCGGCTCGCCATCGAGGTGCCGTTCGTCGAGCTCGAGCCGAGCCTCAAGAAGGCGTACCGGGAGATCGGTTCGCAGGTCCAGGTTCCCGGCTTCCGCCGGGGCAAGGTGCCGACCGCGGTGATCGACCAGCGGGTGGGCCGGGGCACCGTCCTCAACGAGGCGGTCCAGGACGCCATCCCGGACAACATCCTCACCGCGGTGCGCGAGCACGACCTGAAGACGCTGGGGCGTCCCGAGGTCGAGATCACCGAGTTCAACGACGGTGACTCGCTGAACTTCACCGCCGAGATGGACGTCCGTCCGGAGATCACCCTGCCCGACGCGTCGACCATCGAGGTGACCGTCGACGAGCTGCAGATCGACGAGAGCGAGATCGACGAGCAGGTGAAGAACCTGCGGGAGCGGTTCGCCACCCTGAAGACCGTCGAGCGGGCCGCCGCCGAGGGCGACTACGTCCAGATCGACCTGAACGCGACGGTCGACGGCGAGGACGTGCCGGGCGGCCAGGCGAGCAACATCTCCCACGAGGTGGGCAGCAAGCAGCTTCTGCCGGGCCTCGACGAGGCCGTGGTCGGTCTCGCCGCCGGCGAGAGCACCACCTTCACCACCCAGCTGGTCGGCGGCGACTTCGCCGGCCGGGACGCCGAGGTGGCGGTGACCGTGCGGACGGTCAAGGAGAAGGAGCTGCCCGAGCTGAACGACGAGTTCGCCCAGATGGCGAGCGAGTTCGACACGATCGAGGAGCTGCGCGGCGACCTGCGCGCCCGGGTCACCCAGGGCAAGCAGGTCGAGCAGATCTACGCGGCTCGGGACAAGGCCCTGGCGCAGCTGGTCGAGGCCGCCGAGGTGCCGGCGCCGGAGGGTGTCGTCCGCGAGGAGGTGGCCAGCCGCAAGCAGGCGATGGTCGACCAGCTGGAGCGGATCGGCGCCTCCATGGAGGAGTACCTCGCCGCCGAGGAGAAGACCGAGGAGCAGATCGACGCCGAGCTGACCGAGGCGGCGACCGAGGGCGTCAAGGTGCAGCTGCTGCTGGACACCCTGGCCGACGCCGAGGACGTGCAGGTCTCCGACGACGAGTTCGGCCACGAGATCGTGCACCGGGCCCAGCGGGCCGGGATGGCCCCGCAGCAGTACTACGACCAGCTGGTGCGCTCCGGCGCGGCCGGCGCGGTCTTCGGTGACGTGCGGCGGGGCAAGGCGCTCGCGGCCGTCATGGAGCGGATCACGATCAAGGACTCGGCCGGCAACGAGGTCACCCTCGACGCGCTGCGCGCCGCCAACGAGGCGGAGCACAACCACGAACACTGATCGTCGGGTGCGGCCGCCGTCCGCCGCTGTGCGGTGGACGGCGGCCGAGTCCATTCCGGGGTACGCCCGGAAGCCCGCGCCGCGGGTACGCCCGACGCAGCTGCGCTGAGAGCGAACAGTGCCCCGACCGGGACTCTGCCGCCCCGTACAGCGGTTAGTGTCGGGAAAGACGGTACGGAGAGCGAAGGGCTGCCATGACCGACATGCACATCCCCAAGAAGTCGCTCCGGGCGATTGACGCGCGCGGTGGCGACTCCATTGGCAACCTCGACGACTCGGTCTACAACCGGTTGCTCAAGGAACGCATCATCTTCCTGGGCAGTGAGGTGACCGACCAGGTCGCCAACCGCATCTGCGCGCAGCTGCTGCTGCTCGCCGCGGAGGACCCGGACCGCGACATCAACCTGTGGATCAACTCGCCGGGTGGCTCGGTCTACTCCGGCATGGCGATCTACGACACCATGCAGTTCATCGACAACGACGTGTCGACCGTGGCGATGGGCATGGCTGCCTCGATGGGCCAGCTGCTGCTCTGCGCGGGCACCAAGGGCAAGCGGTACGCCCTGCCCCACGCCCGGATCATGATGCACCAGCCGTCCGGTGGTCTGGGTGGTACGGCGTCCGACATCGCCATCCAGGCGGAGCAGATGCTCTACACGAAGCGGATGTTCCAGGAGCGGGTCGCACACCACACCGGTCAGAGCCAGGCGCAGATTGAGGCGGACTCGGACCGGGACCGTTGGTTCACCGCCCAGGAGGCCATGGACTACGGCTTCATCGACAAGGTGATCATCGGGGCCGCTCAGGTTCCGGATGGCGCCGGGACCCTGAGCTGAGGAGCTGACGATGACCGATCTGAGCTTGCCGCCCCAGTTCGCGGCCGTGCACAACCGTTACGTGCTTCCGTCGTTCGTCGAGCGCACGTCGTACGGGGTCAAGGAGTCGAACCCGTACAACAAGCTCTTCGAGGACCGGATCATCTTCCTCGGCGTCCAGGTGGACGACGCGTCGGCCAACGACGTGATGGCCCAGCTGCTGACGCTCGAGGGCACCGACCCGGACCGCGACATCATCATGTACATCAACTCGCCGGGTGGCTCGTTCACCGCGATGACGGCGATCTACGACACCATGCAGTACGTCCGTCCGGACATCTCCACCGTCTGCCTGGGGCAGGCGGCCAGCGCGGCGGCGGTCCTGCTGTCGGCCGGCACTCCGGGCAAGCGGATGGCGCTTCCGAACTCGCGGATCATCATCCACCAGCCGGCCACCGAGGGCGGCTACGGGCAGGGTTCGGACATCGAGATCCAGGCCCGGGAGATCCTGCGGATGCGGACTCAGCTGGAGGACATGCTCTCCCGCCACTGCAACCGCCCGATCGAGCAGGTCCGCAAGGACATCGACCGGGACAAGATCATGACGGCCGAGGAGGCCAAGGAGTACGGCCTGGTCGACACGATCCTGACCAGCCGCAAGAAGGGTCTGCTGGCGGCCAACGCCGCCCGCTGAGCAGTACCGGGTCAGAGGTTGGCCGGGGCGTCGTTCCCGGCCGACCTCTGACACACCCGTTTTGGGGGTCGGAGAATGCCCCGCCAGCGGGTAACGTCGGGTCCGTACCGCTTCGCCGGTTGGGCCGGTGGGGTGAACGAAGCCGGACGGCGCGCAGCGTCCGCAGGGTCAGGGCCGGGTCTCCGGCCGATGAGTGCAGGGAGAACGTAGGTGGCACGGATCGGTGACGGCGGCGACCTACTGAAATGCTCCTTCTGCGGCAAGTCGCAGAAGCAGGTGAAGAAGCTCATCGCGGGGCCTGGGGTCTACATCTGCGACGAGTGCATCGATCTCTGCAACGAGATCATCGAAGAGGAGCTGGCCGAGTCCGGCGAGGTGAAGTGGGAAGAGCTTCCCAAGCCGATGGAGATCTGCCAGTTCCTCGACAACTACGTGGTCGGGCAGGATCAGGCCAAGAAGGCGCTCGCCGTCGCGGTCTACAACCACTACAAGCGGATCCAGGCCGAGGCGGCCGGCGCGCCGGGCTCCGGCAGTGACGCCGTCGAGCTGGCCAAGTCCAACATCCTGCTGCTCGGCCCGACCGGGTGCGGCAAGACCCACCTGGCGCAGACGTTGGCCCGGATGTTGAACGTCCCGTTCGCGATCGCCGACGCCACCGCGCTGACCGAGGCGGGTTACGTCGGCGAGGACGTGGAGAACATCCTCCTCAAGCTGATCCAGGCCGCGGACTACGACATCAAGCGCGCCGAGACCGGCATCATCTACATCGACGAGGTCGACAAGATCGCCCGCAAGTCGGAGAATCCGTCGATCACCCGGGACGTCTCCGGCGAGGGTGTGCAGCAGGCCCTGCTCAAGATGCTGGAAGGCACTGTGGCCAACGTGCCGCCGCAGGGCGGGCGCAAGCACCCGCACCAGGAGTTCATCCAGATCGACACCACAAATGTGCTGTTCATCTGCGGTGGCGCGTTCGCTGGTCTGGATCAGATCATCGAGTCCCGCACCGGGCAGGGTGGCACCGGCTTCGGTGCCCGGCTCCGGTCGGTGTCCGACCGGTCGACCGATGACATCTTCAGCCAGGTCATGCCGGAGGACATGCTCAAGTTCGGGTTGATCCCCGAGTTCGTGGGCCGGCTGCCGGTGATCACCAACGTGCGCAGCCTGGACCGCAGCGCCCTGGTGCGGATCCTCACCGAGCCGCGCAACGCCCTGGTCCGGCAGTATCAGCGTCTCTTCGAGCTGGACGGGGTCGAGCTGGAGTTCGACGAGCCGGCACTCGAGGCGATCGCCGACCAGGCCATGCTGCGGGGCACCGGCGCCCGCGGCCTGCGGGCCATCATCGAGGAGGTTCTGCTCTCCGCGATGTACGAGGTGCCGAGCAACCCCGACGCCGCCCGTGTGCTGATCACCCGCGAGGTGGTCCTGGAGAACGTCAACCCGACCATCGTGCCCCGCGAGTTCACCGGCCGTCGTGCCCGGCGGGACCGCGAGGAGAAGTCGGCCTGATCGTCCTCGCGTCGCGCCGGCCGCTCAGTCCTGACGCGGCCGGCGCGAGCGGGTCCGGCGATCCCACTCGCCCGACGGGGTGACGGTCACCATCATCAGCCGGGCCGGTTGGTCGGTGTCGTTGCGGTAGCCGTGCTCCCGGTCGGCGTGGAACTCGATCGTCTCGCCGGCCCGGACGGGGTGGTCCTGCCCGTCGACGCGGACGACGATCGCGCCGATCAGCACGTGGAGGACTTCCCGGGTGCCGCGCGGGTGGTCGGGGGAGCGGTGTGCCTCGCCGGGTTCCAGCCGCCAGTCCCAGAGCTCGACCAGGTCCGGTTCGCCCAGCCCACTGAGCAGGTGGGCGGTGCCACCTCGTTCGCCCTGCCAGAGCACGGGCGCGTCGGCGACGGGGGTGATCTTGACGGGCCGTTCCTCGTCCGGCTCCAGCAGGCGGGCGATGTTGACCCCGAACGCGTCGGCGACGCGGCAGAGCGTGCCGACGCTCGGGTTGGTGCGCGCGCTCTCGATCTGCACGAGCATCCCCTTGCTCACCCCCGACCGGCCGGCCAGCTCCTCGAAGGACCAGCCGCGTGTGGCGCGTAGCTCGCGTACCTGCCGGGCCACCGCGGCGGTCACCGCGCCGATGCGGCCCGCTCCGGTCTCGGTCATTGAACTATCCTTCACGGTCAGTATTGTGATACGACTGTCGCATGCTACCCATTCTCCTGGCAGCGGTGTCCGCCGTTGCATTCGGCACGGCCGACTTCTCCGGCGGGAAGGCGTCACGGCGGGCCGATCCGATCGCCGTCACGGTGGTCTCCCAGCTGCTCAGCGTCCCGCTCTTGATCGTTCTGGTGCTGGTCGTGCCCGGGACCCCCACCGTCGGCGACATCGCCTGGGGGCTGGTCGCCGGGGTGGCCGGCGCGGCCGGGGTCATGCTGCTCTACCGCGCTCTTGCCGGCGGGATGATGGCCGTGGTGGCGCCGGTCACCGCGATCACCGCGGCGGTGGTGCCGATCGTCGCCGGCCTGTTCACCTCGACGTTCCCCGGCGCTGCCGCGCTCACCGGCGCCGGCCTCGCCGTGCTGGCGATCGCACTGGTCAGCCTGGGCGAGGGTGGTAGCCGGCGGGCGGTCCCGGCGCGGCTGGTGGGGCTGGCGCTGGCCGCCGGGGCGCTCTTCGGCGTCTTCTTCACGCTGCTCGGCCAGGCTGGCGAAGGGGCCGGCATGTGGCCGGTGGCGGCCGTACGGGCCAGCTCGATCGCGTTCGGCCTCGCGCTGGCCGCAGGCACCGGCGTGCGACTCCGGCTCGGGCGACGCGTCCTGGTGTGGGCCGCGGTAGCCGGCCTGCTCGACAGTGCCGCGAACGCGCTCTTCCTCGCGGCCGCCGCCCGGGGTCACCTGAGCATCGTCGCGGCGATCGCCGCGCTCTACCCGGCCAGCACGGTGCTGCTCGCGCTCGCCGTCGATCGGGAGAGATTGCGACCGGTGCAGGTCGCCGGGCTCGGCTTCGCCGCCGGAGCCCTGGTGCTGGCCAGCATCTGAGGCTGCCGGTGCGGCCCCTTCGGCCGTACCCTTGGCCCATGCGCGTCGCCGTCTGCCAGCTGAACGCCCGGGATGACCGCAAGGCCAATCTGGCGGCCGCGGAGGTCCTGCTGGAACGCGCCGCCGCCGGCGGCGCGGACCTCGCGGTCCTGCCGGAGTACGTCGACTACCTGGGCCCCGCCGCCGGGTTGCCCGAGCCGGAGCCGGTGGACGGCGAGGTGGGCAGCTTCTTCGCCGGGATCGCCCGGCGACTCGGCATCTGGCTGGTGGCCGGGTCGTTCCACGAGGCCGGCCCCGACCCGGAGCACACCTGGAACACGTTGCTGGTCTTCGACCGGTCCGGCAGCCTGGCCGCGAGCTACCGCAAGATCCACCTGTACGACGTGGAGATACCCGGCCGGGTCTCCTACCTGGAGTCGGCGAGCGTCGCCGCAGGTGACCAGCCGGTGGTGGTCGACATCGAGGGGCTCCGGGTGGGCCTGTCGATCTGTTACGACCTGCGCTTCCCGGAGCTCTACCGGCGCCTGGCCACCGAGGGTGGCGCCCAGTTGCTCGTGGTCCCGGCGGCGTTCATGCTGCACACCGGGCGGGACCACTGGGAGGTCCTGCTGCGGGCGCGGGCGATCGAGAACCAGTGCTTCGTCGCGGCCGCCGGCCAGACCGGTGACCACGAGCCCGGCCGCACGTGTTTCGGGCGCAGCATGGTGGTCGACCCGTGGGGCACCGTCCTCACCCAGTTGCCGGACGGCCCCGGAGTGTCCGTGGTCGACCTCGACCTCGACCGGCTCGCCCAGATCCGGGCCGAGCTGCCCAGCCTGGCCAACCGTCGGCTCTGAGCCCTCAGCCCTCCAGCAGGACGCCGATCGCCGCGAAGCCCGCGATGACCGCGGCGGTCACCAGCAGTGCGGTGGTCATCCGGGAGCGGCCCCGCCGGGCCAGCCGCCCCACCGAGAGCACCAGGACGACCAGGACGACCGCGCCGATCACCACCTGCCAGAACGGCAGGAGGAGGCCGAGCAGCGCCTCCTCGGCGTGCACCGTGACGCCGAGCCCGGGCTCATCCATGCCTGACACTCTGGCACGCCGGTGGTCCCCGCGTCGCGGGCTACGCGGGGACCACTGCCACCCCTTCGGCCAAACCAGTGATGAACCCTGATTTGCCTTCTCCGGGCCGTCCGCGTAACTTTCTCTCTGCACGGGGGAGGCCGGACAAACCGGCCGAGAGCGGGCGCCAGGCTCGTGGCGGAAACGCCGAGCGAGACTGAGGATCGGGCGGTGCGGATTCACTCCGGAGACGGGGTTGCAGACGCGAAGCCGACCGGGTAGAGTTCTGAAGCCGGCAGGAGCCGGGCGGAGAGCCGCGAAGCGGTGATCGGCCGGTCTGCGGCTTCCCACGACAGTAACGACCGCCGGGTACGGCGTGCGTCATCGTGGATCAGGACGAACCAAGTTGATCACCTCGGACACGAGGTTGACAATGAAAGTTCGACCAAGTAAGTTTTAGCGGTTGCCCCGAAACGGGGCCCCACGAGTGGGGCTTTTGATCGGTGTGTGGTTGTTCTTTGAGAACTCAACAGGGTGCTTGAAAAGCCAGTGCCAATTATGATTTATACCCCGGACTGGTGATCCTTTTGGATTGCTGGTTGGGATTCCTTTGGCAACATTTGTTTGTTGTCAGGATGCTGTTCAACTAATTTTTTGTTGGAGAGTTTGATCCTGGCTCAGGACGAACGCTGGCGGCGTGCTTAACACATGCAAGTCGAGCGGAAAGGCCCTTCGGGGTACTCGAGCGGCGAACGGGTGAGTAACACGTGAGCAACCTGCCCCAAGCTTTGGGATAACCCCGGGAAACCGGGGCTAATACCGAATATTACCTGGCCTCGCATGAGGTTGGGTGGAAAGTTTTTCGGCTTGGGATGGGCTCGCGGCCTATCAGCTTGTTGGTGGGGTGATGGCCTACCAAGGCGACGACGGGTAGCCGGCCTGAGAGGGCGACCGGCCACACTGGGACTGAGACACGGCCCAGACTCCTACGGGAGGCAGCAGTGGGGAATATTGCACAATGGGCGGAAGCCTGATGCAGCGACGCCGCGTGAGGGATGACGGCCTTCGGGTTGTAAACCTCTTTCAGCAGGGACGAAGCGTAAGTGACGGTACCTGCAGAAGAAGCACCGGCCAACTACGTGCCAGCAGCCGCGGTAAGACGTAGGGTGCGAGCGTTGTCCGGATTTATTGGGCGTAAAGAGCTCGTAGGCGGCTTGTCGCGTCGACTGTGAAAACCCGCAGCTCAACTGCGGGCCTGCAGTCGATACGGGCAGGCTAGAGTTCGGTAGGGGAGACTGGAATTCCTGGTGTAGCGGTGAAATGCGCAGATATCAGGAGGAACACCGATGGCGAAGGCAGGTCTCTGGGCCGATACTGACGCTGAGGAGCGAAAGCGTGGGGAGCGAACAGGATTAGATACCCTGGTAGTCCACGCTGTAAACGTTGGGCGCTAGGTGTGGGGGGCCTCTCCGGTTCCCTGTGCCGCAGCTAACGCATTAAGCGCCCCGCCTGGGGAGTACGGCCGCAAGGCTAAAACTCAAAGGAATTGACGGGGGCCCGCACAAGCGGCGGAGCATGCGGATTAATTCGATGCAACGCGAAGAACCTTACCTGGGTTTGACATGGCCGCAAAACTCGCAGAGATGTGAGGTCCTTCGGGGGCGGTCACAGGTGGTGCATGGCTGTCGTCAGCTCGTGTCGTGAGATGTTGGGTTAAGTCCCGCAACGAGCGCAACCCTCGTTCGATGTTGCCAGCGCGTTATGGCGGGGACTCATCGAAGACTGCCGGGGTCAACTCGGAGGAAGGTGGGGATGACGTCAAGTCATCATGCCCCTTATGTCCAGGGCTTCACGCATGCTACAATGGCCGGTACAATGGGCTGCGATACCGTGAGGTGGAGCGAATCCCAAAAAGCCGGTCTCAGTTCGGATCGGGGTCTGCAACTCGACCCCGTGAAGTCGGAGTCGCTAGTAATCGCAGATCAGCAACGCTGCGGTGAATACGTTCCCGGGCCTTGTACACACCGCCCGTCACGTCACGAAAGTCGGCAACACCCGAAGCCGGTGGCCCAACCCCTTGTGGGAGGGAGCCGTCGAAGGTGGGGCTGGCGATTGGGACGAAGTCGTAACAAGGTAGCCGTACCGGAAGGTGCGGCTGGATCACCTCCTTTCTAAGGAGCACCATCCGGTGAAAGCCGGTATGGAGCCCGCGCTGCCCGACTGTGGTGGCGGGGTGCTCAGATGGCGGAGACACTGGTGAGTTTTCTGCCGGCAACGGCCGGGACTGCTTAGTACAGCCACCTTCGGGTGGTGGGAACGGTGGGTTCTGGTGCGGCTGGGGGATGGCGTAGAGCACCCTGTTGGGTCCTGAAAGAACAACCATTGGTTGTCTCTTTCGGAGAGCCTGAAGCGAAACGTGTGTTTCGTGGGCTGCCAGGCATGGCCTGGTCTCGCATACCGATCACTGTGGTGGTGCTGGTGTGGGGCTGTGGGGTTGTGGGTTGGTCGTTTGTTGAGAATTGCACAGTGGACGCGAGCATCTTTGTGGTCAAGTTGTCAAGGGCGAACGGTGAATGCCTTGGCACCAGGAGCCGATGAAGGACGTGGGAGGCCGCGATAGGCCTGGGGGAGCTGTCAACCAAGCTGTGATCCCAGGGTGTCCGAATGGGGAAACCTGGCACCAGTCATGTGGTGTCACCCACACCTGAACACATAGGGTGTGTGGAGGGAACGCGGGGAAGTGAAACATCTCAGTACCCGTAGGAAGAGAAAACAATTTAGTGATTCCGTGAGTAGTGGCGAGCGAAAGCGGATTGAGGCTAAACCGGCTGCGTGTGATACCTGTCAGGGGTTGCGTGGTCGGGGTTGTGGGACCCTGCTGAACAAGCTGACACTTGTTCGAGAAGTTACAAAGTCAGTGGCTAGTCGAACAGTCTGGAATGGCTGACCGTAGACGGTGAAAGTCCGGTAGGTGAAAGTTGCTGACCTTCTGTGGGTGTTCCCGAGTAGCGGCGGACCCCTGAAATCTGCCGTGAATCTGCCAGGACCACCTGGTAAGCCTAAATACTTCCTGGTGACCGATAGCGGACGAGTACCGTGAGGGAATGGTGAAAAGTACCCCGGGAGGGGAGTGAAATAGTACCTGAAACCGTTCGCCTACAATCCGTCGGAGCCTTGCGGGGTGACGGCGTGCCTTTTGAAGAATGAGCCTGCGAGTTAGTGGCATGTGGCGAGGTTAACCCGTGTGGGGGAGCCGTAGCGAAAGCGAGTCTGAATAGGGCGATTCAGTCGCGTGTCCTAGACCCGAAGCGGAGTGATCTAGCCATGGGCAGGCTGAAGCGCGGGTAAGACCGCGTGGAGGGCCGAACCCACCAATGTTGAAAAATTGGGGGATGACCTGTGGTTAGGGGTGAAAGGCCAATCAAACTCCGTGATAGCTGGTTCTCCCCGAAATGCATTTAGGTGCAGCGTCGCGTGTTTCTTGCCGGAGGTAGAGCACTGGATGGTCTAGGGGGCCCACAAGCTTACCGAAATCAGCCAAACTCCGAATGCCGGTAAGTGAGAGCGCGGCAGTGAGACTGCGGGGGATAAGCTTCGTAGTCGAGAGGGAAACAGCCCAGATCACCAGCTAAGGCCCCTAAGCGTGTGCTAAGTGGAAAAGGATGTGGGGTCGCATAGACAACCAGGAGGTTGGCTTAGAAGCAGCCACCCTTTAAAGAGTGCGTAATAGCTCACTGGTCAAGTGGTTCCGCGCCGACAATGTAGCGGGGCTCAAGCACACCGCCGAAGCTGTGGCATTCACATTTTAACCTCGCTTGGACTTGATTCCTTGTGCAGGTGTGTGGATGGGTAGGGGAGCGTCGTGCCGCGAGTGAAGCAGCGGGGTGACCCAGTTGTGGACGCGGCACGAGTGAGAATGCAGGCATGAGTAGCGAAAGAAGGGTGAGAAACCCTTCCGCCGGATGACCAAGGGTTCCAGGGCCAGGCTAATCCGCCCTGGGTGAGTCGGGACCTAAGGCGAGGCCGAGAGGCGTAGTCGATGGACAACGGGTTGATATTCCCGTACCCGCGAAAGAGCGTCCCTGATGAACCTCGTTGTGCTAACCACCCGAGCTGCCTGATGTCTTCGGACGGATGGTGGTGAGCGTGGGAACCTGATGGGTAGTAGTCAAGCGATGGGGTGACGCAGGAAGGTAGCTGAGCCCGGCCGGTGGTTGTGCCGGGGTAAGCGTGTAGGCCGTGGTGTAGGCAAATCCGCACCACATGAAGGCTGAGACGTGATGCCGAGCCGATTCAGGTGAAGTCAGTGATCCTATGCTGCCGAGAAAAGCCTCTAGCGAGTTCTTAGCGGCCCGTACCCCAAACCGACACAGGTGGTCAGGTAGAGAATACCGAGGCGATCGGGCGAACTGTGGTTAAGGAACTCGGCAAATTGCCCCCGTAACTTAGGGAGAAGGGGGGCCGGAGACGTGAAGCCCCGCGCGGGTGGAGCGTTGTATGGCCGCAGAGAGCAGGGGGAAGCGACTGTTTACTAAAAACACAGGTCCATGCGAAGAAGTAATTCGATGTATATGGACTGACGCCTGCCCGGTGCTGGAACGTTAAGGGGACCTGTTAGCTCTTCGGGGCGAAGCGGAGAACTTAAGCGCCAGTAAACGGCGGTGGTAACTATAACCATCCTAAGGTAGCGAAATTCCTTGTCGGGTAAGTTCCGACCTGCACGAATGGCGTAACGACTTCCCCACTGTCTCAACCACAGGCCCGGCGAAATTGCAGTACGAGTAAAGATGCTCGTTACGCGCGGCAGGACGGAAAGACCCCGGGACCTTTACTATAGCTTGACATTGGTACTCGAATTAGCTTGTGTAGGATAGGTGGGAGCCGGTGAAGTCCATACGCCAGTATGGGTGGAGGCAATCTTGAAATACCACTCTGGTTGATTTGGGTATCTAACTTCGGACCGTTATCCGGTTCAGGGACAGTGTCTGGTGGGTAGTTTAACTGGGGCGGTTGCCTCCTAAAAGGTAACGGAGGCGCCCAAAGGTTCCCTCAGCCTGGTTGGCAATCAGGTGTTGAGTGCAAGTACACAAGGGAGCTTGACTGTGAGACTGACAGGTCGAGCAGGGACGAAAGTCGGGACTAGTGATCCGGCACTTGCGAGTGGAAGCGGTGTCGCTCAACGGATAAAAGGTACCCCGGGGATAACAGGCTGATCTTCCCCAAGAGTCCATATCGACGGGATGGTTTGGCACCTCGATGTCGGCTCGTCGCATCCTGGGGCTGTAGCAGGTCCCAAGGGTTGGGCTGTTCGCCCATTAAAGCGGTACGCGAGCTGGGTTTAGAACGTCGTGAGACAGTTCGGTCCCTATCCGCCGTGCGCGTAGGATACTTGAGAAGGGCTGTCCCTAGTACGAGAGGACCGGGACGGACGAACCTCTGGTGTGCCAGTTGTCCCGCCAGGGGCACGGCTGGTTAGCTACGTTCGGAAGGGATAACCGCTGAAAGCATCTAAGCGGGAAGCCTGCTTCAAGATGAGGTATCCCACCCACTTTGTGGGGTAAGGCCCCCAGCTAGACGACTGGGTTGATAGGCCGGAAATGTAAGCCCGGTAACGGGTTCAGTTGACCGGTACTAATAGGCCGAGGACTTGACTACTAAGCTGCTACGCGTCCACTGTGCAACTCTCGATGAACGAACAACAGACCCGTGGTATGGGTGTTGTTTGATATGTCGATAGAGTTACGGCGGTCATGGCGGAGGGGAAACGCCCGGTCACATTCCGAACCCGGAAGCTAAGCCCTCCAGCGCCGATGGTACTGCACTCGTGAGGGTGTGGGAGAGTAGGACGCCGCCGGACAAACATTGGTCAGGGCCACCCCCTTTCGGGGGTGGCCCTGACGCATATCCGTACCCAAAAAGCACCTCAGCCGGCGACGCCGGCCAAGGTTCAGTCCCGGGTCTGCATGCCGGCGCGCAGGTTGCGGAGCAACGCCCCGGCGTCGGTGACCGACCGCCCCGGGAACATCGCCATCACCACGCTGCCGTGGTCCGCCCAGCCACACACCGCGAAGTCGCCGCCCTCGCCGCTGGTGTTGCCGCACTTCATCACGCCGCCCAGCTCGCCCGCGGACACCTCGCGCACGCCGGTCACCGTGCCGGTCTCGTCGGACATCAGGCCGAAGAGACTGTCCAGGTCCCGCTCCGGCTGCCAGAGCAGGGTGGTGCCCCCGAAGATGAGCACCGACCGCTTGTCGTCGGCCGGATCGCGGTAGACCGTGCCGAAACTGCGGTCCAGCTCGATGTCCGCGGCCAGGCCGCTGCGCAGGTAGTCCGCAGTGCTCTTCGCGCGTTCGCTGTCGTCCCGGGTCAGGCCCGCCACCCGGTCCGGCGAGGTCAGCCGGGTGTCCTTCTGCTGCACCATCCTCCAGCCGCCGGCGCCCAGCACGCCCGCACCGGCCAGGCCGACGACCAGCGCGACGGCCCAGCCGATCCGGCGCCGGCGGGACCACCCGCCACGCGGCTCGTCGGGGTCGCCCCCGCGGTCCCGGGTGCTCAGCTGGATCGGCTCCTCGGTCAGCTCGACCGGCTCGCGACCGTCGTCGAGCGGGCGCTCAGTGAGATGTGCGTCGGACATAGCCGACACCGTAACGCGAATGGCAGGTGGCGCACGTCGGGTCCGCGGAAGCCCTCCGTAGACTTTCACGGGTGACCGACAGACTCGATGCCCGACGCCCCGACGCCCCCACCCTGGCCGGCCAGTACCAGCCCACCGAGGTAGAGCAGCGACGGTACGAGCAGTGGGTAGCCGCCGGACACTTCCGGGCCTCCGCCGACAGCGACAAGCCTCCGTTCACCATCGTCATCCCGCCGCCGAACGTCACCGGCTCGCTGCACATGGGCCACGCCTTCGAGCACACGCTCATGGACGCGCTGACCCGGCGTAAGCGGATGCAGGGCTTCGAGGCGCTCTGGCTGCCCGGCATGGACCACGCCGGCATCGCCACCCAGAACCTGGTCGAGCGTCAGCTCGCCGGCGAGGGCCTCTCCCGGCACGACCTCGGGCGGGAGAAGTTCGTCGAGCGGGTCTGGCAGTGGAAGGCCGAGTCCGGCGGGGCGATCCTCGGCCAGATGCGGCGCCTCGGCGACTCGGTCGACTGGGACCGCGAGCGCTTCACCATGGACGAGGGCCTGACCCGCGCCGTCCAGACGATCTTCAAGAAGCTCTTCGACGAGGGCCTCATCTACCGGGCCAACCGGATCATCAACTGGTGCCCGCGCTGCCTGACCGCGCTCTCCGACATCGAGGTCGAGCACACCGAGGACGACGGTGAGCTGATTTCCATCCGGTACAGCGACGAGGTCGTGGTGGCCACCACCCGGGCCGAGACGATGCTGGGTGACACCGCCGTCGCGGTGCACCCGGACGACGAGCGGTACCAGCACCTGATCGGCACCGAGGTCGAGCTGCCGCTGACCGGGCGGCGCATCCCGATCGTCGCCGACGCGCACGTCGACCCGTCGTTCGGCACCGGCATGGTGAAGGTGACCCCGGCGCACGACCCGAACGACTTCGAGATCGGCCAGCGCCACGACCTGCCGGCGCTGACCGTGATGGACGAGCGCGGCGTGATCACCGTGCCCGGCCCGTTCGAGGGGCTGGACCGCTTCGAGGCACGTCCCGCGATCGTGGCCGCGCTGCGCGAGCAGGGCCGGATCGTGGCCGAGAAGCGGCCGTACGTGCACGCGGTCGGGCACTGCTCGCGGTGCAAGACGACAGTCGAGCCGCGGCTGTCGTTGCAGTGGTTCGTCAACACCGCGCCCCTGGCCCAGGCCGCCGGCGACGCGGTCCGCGACGGCCGGGTCCGGATCGAGCCGGCCGAGCTGGCGAAGCGCTACTTCGCCTGGGTCGACAACATGCACGACTGGTGCATCTCCCGCCAGCTGTGGTGGGGGCACCGGATTCCGGTCTGGTACGGCCCGGAGGGCGAGATCGTCTGCGTCGGCCCCGGCGAGCAGCCCCCGACCGGGGACGGCTGGCGGCAGGACGAGGACGTGCTGGACACCTGGTTCTCCAGCGCGCTCTGGCCGTTCTCTACCCTCGGCTGGCCGGAGCAGACCCCGGACCTGGCCAAGTTCTACCCGACCAGCGTCCTGGTCACCGGCTACGACATCCTGTTCTTCTGGGTCGCCCGGATGATGATGTTCGGCCTGTACGCGATGGACGGCCGGCAGCCGTTCGACGTGGTGGCCCTGCACGGCATGGTCCGCGACGAGCACGGCAAGAAGATGTCCAAGTCGTTCGGCAACGTGGTCGACCCCCTGGACTGGATCGACCGGTTCGGCGCCGACGCCACCCGGTTCACCCTGGCCCGCGGTGCCAACCCCGGCCAGGACGTCCCGGTCAGTGAGGACTGGTGCCAGGGCTCGCGCAACTTCTGCAACAAGCTCTGGAACGCCACCCGGTTCGCGCTGATGAACGGCGCGCACACCTCGGGTGACCTGCCCGCCGCCGAGCAGCTCTCCACAGTCGACCGGTGGATCCTGTCCCGGCTCGCGCACGTCACCGCGGAGGTCGACGAGCAGTTCGAGGCGTACGAGTTCGCGAAGGTGTGCGACCTGCTCTACCACTTCGCCTGGGACGACGTCTGCGACTGGTACGTCGAGCTGAGCAAGCCGGTGCTCGCCGAGGGCGGCGAGCGGGCCGAGACCACCCGCCGGGTCCTCGGGCACGTGCTGGACCAGTTGCTGCGGTTGCTGCACCCGGTCATCCCGTTCGTCACCGAGGAGTTGTGGCTCGCGTTGACCGGTGGCGAGACGGTGCAGACCGCCGCCTGGCCGGTGGCCGACCGTTCGCTGATCGACGACGCCGCCGAGGCGGAGCTGGTCAGCGTGCAGCGCGTGGTCACCGAGATCCGCCGGTTCCGTTCCGACCAGGGGCTGCGCCCGACCCAACGGGTGGCCGCCCGGCTGGACGGGCTCACCGACGCCGGCATCGCGGCCCACGAGCCGCTGATCCGCTCACTGGTGCGACTGGACCCGGCCGGCGAGGGCTTCCAGGCCAGCGCGACGCTGGCCATGCCCGGTGCGGTCGGTGTCGCGTTGGACACCCGGGGCTCGATCGACGTGGCCGCCGAGCGGGCCCGCCTGACCAAGGACCGCGCCGCGGCCGAGAAGGAGGTCGGGCAGGCCCGGGCGAAGCTCGACAACCCGGCCTTCGTCGGCAAGGCCCCCGAGCCCGTCGTCGCGAAGATCCGCGAACGGCTGGCCACCGCCGAGGCCGACCTGGTCCGGATCGACGCTGCTCTGGAGACGCTGCCCTCGTGACCGACCGTACCGATTTCGCCGCCGTCGAGGCCGAGTTGGCCGCCCGCGGCTTCACCCGCATGGTCTTCGAGCTGGACCGGATCGAGTCACTGCTCGATCTGCTCGGCAGCCCCCAGCGGGCGTACCCGGCGATCCACCTGACCGGCACCAACGGCAAGACCTCCACCGCGCGAATGATCGACTCGCTGCTCCGGGCGTTCGGGCTGCACACCGGCCGGTACACCAGCCCGCACCTGGAGACCGTCCGGGAGCGGATCAGCCTGGACGGCGAGCCGGTCAGCGAGGAGCGGTTCGCCGCGGTGTACCGGGAGATCCGACCGCTGGCCGAGCTGGTCGACGCGCGGTCGGACGAGCCGCTCACGTACTTCGACATGACCACCGCGCTGGCGTTCGCGACGTTCGCCGACGCGCCGGTCGACATCGCGGTGGTCGAGGTGGGCCTCGGCGGCGCCGAGGACGCCACCAACGTCATCCAGGCCGGGGTTTGCGTGATCACTCCGATCGGCCTGGATCACACCGAGTGGCTCGGCGACACGCTCCAGGACATCGCGCTCGCCAAGGCCGGCATCATCCACCCGGGCGCCACAGTGATCGCGGCGGCGCAGGAGGAGGAGGCGGCGCGCCCGCTCCTCGAACGCTGCGCCGAGGTGGGCGCGACCATCGCCCGCGAAGGCGCCGAGTTCGGCGTGCTGAGCCGGGCCATCGCGGTCGGCGGCCAGGTGCTCACCCTCCAGGGGCTCGGCGGCATCTACGACGACGTGTTCATCCCCCTGCACGGCGCACACCAGGCGCAGAACGCCGCGGTGGCGCTCGCCGCGGTGGAGGCGTTCCTGGGTGCCGGAACCACGCGGCAGTTGGACATCGAAGCGGTCCGGGAGGGCTTCGCCGAGGCCAGCTCCCCGGGTCGGTTGGAGCGAGTCCGGAACGCCCCGACCGTCCTGTTGGACGGCGCGCACAATCCGCACGGGATGGCTGCCACGGTCACCGCGTTGCAGGAGGAGTTCGCCTTCAGCAAGCTGGTGGCGGTCGTCGGCGTGCTCGCCGACAAGGACGCGTCCAGCCTGTTGGAGCTGCTGGAGCCGGTCGTCGACCTGGTGGTGGTCACCCGCAACAGCTCGCCGCGGGCAATGCCGACGGCGGAACTCGCCGCGCTGGCCGTGGAGATCTTCGGCGAGGAGCGGGTCGAGGTGGCCGAGGAGATGCCGGACGCGATCGAGGTGGCGGTGGCACTGGCCGAGGAGGACGTCCCGGGTGAACTCAGCGGGGTCGGGGTGCTGATCACCGGGTCGGTGGTGACGGTGGCCGACGCCCGTCGGCTGCTCAAGCGATGACCGGCCCGGAGCGGGACCGCCGCAGCACCGAGCACCCGCCAGCGGACCAGCCCACGACCGGGACGCCGGGCGAGCAACCCGCGGGCGAGCAGCCCCGGCGGTCCGGGCTGCGCAACCCGGAGCGGGCGGTACGCGGCCTGGGCGCCGGCACCCTCAGCCTGGAGGCGCTGGTGCTGGTGCTGGCCATCCAGCCGATCCGCGTGGTCGGTGGTGACCTGGGCGGGGCCGCGATCGCCGCGGTGGTGGCCCTGGCGGTGGCCGCCATCGGGCTCGCCGGGATGATGCGCCGCCCGTGGGCCTGGCACGCCGGTACCGTGCTCCAGGGCCTGCTGCTGCTGGCCGGCCTGCTGCACTGGTCGCTGTTCGCGCTGGGCGTCATCTTCGCGCTGGTCTGGGCATACGCGCTGCACGTCCGCCGGGTCATCCTCGGCTGACGGCCGACCGCGCAGCGCTCGCGGTCAGGCGTCGGCGCGTTCGCGCCACTGGGTGAGGGCGATGCCGTGGCCGTCCGGATCGCGGAACGCCGCCGCCCATACCTCCAGCCTGGTGCCCCGGTTGACGACGCGGGGCGCGTACGTGAAGCGCACACCCGACCCGCGCAGCCGCCCGTACGCCGCCTCGATGTCGTCCACCTCGAGGTTGACGTGCACCAGCCGGCGGCTGATCGGCGCTGCCCCGGTCACCTCCCGCAGCACCAGGCGGGTCGTGCCGGAGGCGAGCACGGCGTTGCCGGCGCCCTGGTCGACCTCGGTGAAGCCGAGCACGTCGCGGTAGAAGCCGAGCGACCGGGCCAGGTCGGTAACCAGCAGCGTGAGGCCCACCCCGCTGATCGGGGCGGCCGGGTCGGCGGCGGCCTCCGTGTCGTACCCGAAGATCGCCTCGTCCAGTTCCTCGGCGGTGACGGTCTCGCGTGCGGCGCCGGGCGGGATGGGATCGTCCAGTGGCAGGTCGAGCGGGTCCAGCGGGTCCGTCATGCCCGGACCGGACCGCTGCGCCGGAGGTGGGTCGAAGCGCCGTTCGGTGGGCGGGTCGAAGCGGTCCTCGGCGGGTGGGGCGGGCCGGTCGTCCTCCGGCTGGTCGAAGCGCTCCTCGGCGGGTGGACGTGGGGCGGGGGTGGGACGCCGGGGCAGGCGGCCGGCGGCCGGCTGGGCGCCGGTTGCCTGCTCGACCACGACACCCTCCAGCACCACCGGGCCGCCGGGGCTCTGGTGCACCACCACCGGCTCGCGTTCCTCGGGGGGCGCGACGCCCGGGTCGTCACGGAGCGGGTCGGGGCCGGGCGGGTCGCGAAACGGGTCGCCGAGCGGATCGCCGAGCGGGTCGCGGAAGTCGTCGTCCGGCGCACGGTCGGCCCACGGTGGGGCGTCCTGCTGGATCAGCACCTCGTCCAGGGCCTCGGCGTCGGCGAACTCGGGTGGCAGGTCGGCGACGGCCGCGGCGGTCTCGGCGTGGGTGGGCACCTCGTCCCAGAGGACCTTGACGTGCCGCTGGTCGTCCAGCGCGACGCGGATCGGCAGGGTCTGGCCCAGCGACGGCCACTTGGAGACCGGCACCCGAGGCTCGATGATCTTCTTGGACCGGGGCGGCAGACCGGGGGCGTCGATCACCAGTTGCAGCTCGCAGCGGCCGAACGCGTACTGGGTGGGTGGTTCGGACGCGCTGTGCACGTGCCCGACGCCGACCACCCAGGTGCGTCCACCACCGCGCACGGTGGCCAGCGCGATCGCCAGGACCAGCAGGGCGACCCCGAGCGCCACGATGGCCCAGCTGGTCATGCCCAGCCCGAAGAGGATGACGAACGTGGCCACGGTGCCCAGCACCGCGCCGATCAACTTGCGTACCGGCGCGATGGTTCGATTCCCGCCATTCGCCACAGTGGACCTCCCGGGGTCAGGGCCAGGCTAGGCCGGATAGGCCACCGGGGGAAAGACCGGCCGCCGCGCCGGCGCCGGGACCGGGTCGCTAGGCTGACCGTACCGATCCCGAGCGTTCAGCGCGTACAGGAGGAACCCAGCGTGTCCAGCAACAGCCCGGATGAGCGCAGCCTCGTTCTGATCAAGCCCGACGCGGTTCGCCGCGGCCTGGTCGGCGAGGTCCTCTCCCGCTTCGAGCGCAAGGGGCTGCGGATCGACGCGATGGTGCACCGGACGATGGACGCCGCGCTCGCCGACGAGCACTACTCCGAACACGTCGACAAGGCTTTCTACCCGCCGCTGAAGGACTTCATGACCGGCGGTCCGCTGGTCGCCCTGGTGCTCTCCGGCGACCAGGTCATCGACGTGGTCCGTGGGCTGGTCGGCGCGACCGACGGGCGCAAGGCCGCCGCCGGCACCATCCGGGGCGACCTGTCGCTGTCCAACCGGGAGAACCTGGTGCACGCCTCGGATTCGCCGGACAGCGCCAAGCGCGAGATCGCGCTCTGGTTCCCCGAGCTGGGTTGAGCCGCACCGTCGGCGCTCACCCCGCCGGTGGCAGCTTCTCCGGGTTACCCACCACGTAGACGCCGGTGATCCGGCCGTCGGCGGCGCTGAGGGTCAACGTGTACCGGCCGCCGTCCGCACGGGTCAGCACGGCGGCTGGTTCCCCGTTCAACTCCACCCGGCGGATCGTCCACTGGCGGCCCGGGCCGTAGATCCCGGCGAAGAACCGGGCGATCCGGTCCGCGCCGGTGACCGGGTTGCGGGCCGCCCGTGCCCGACCGCCGCCGTCGTTCCACGCCGTGGCGTCCGTCGCGACCAGGTCGGTGAGCGCCGCCAGGTCACCGTCGCGGGCGGCGGCCAGGAACGCGTCCAGCAGACGTTCCCGCTCGGCCCGGCTGGCGGTGAAGCGGCGCTGCTCCTGTCGCACCCGGGCGGTGGCCCGGTGGTGCAGCTGCCGGCAGTCCTCGGGAGTCCGGTCCAGGATCTCGGCGATCTCCGCGTACGGCAGGTCGAAGGCGGTGTGCAGGACGTACACCGCGCGCTCCGGCGGGGTGAGCCGCTCCAGCACGTGCAGCAGCGCGGTGGAGAGCGAGTCGCGCAGCTCCGCGCGGTCCAACGGCCCGAACGGCGAGGGCGCGGTCGGTACCGGCTCGGGCAGCCACGTCCCGACGTACGTCTCACGGGCCGCCTGCCGGGCCCGCAGCCGGTCCAGCGCCAGGCGGGTGACCACCCGGGACAGGTACCTCCGCGGCTCGTCGACAGTTGACCGGTCCACGCCGAGCCAGCGCAGGTACGTCTCCTGGAGCACGTCCTCCGCGTCGTGCAGGCTGCCCAGCAGCCGGTAGGCAAGCCCAAGCAGCATGGGCCGGTGCGCCTGGAGCGCACCGGCCGCCTCTGCCGCCTCGGTCGTCGTCACACCTGCGCCGGCGGCTCCAACCGCAGGGTCACCCCGATCCGATTCCACACGTTGATTGTGGCGATCGCGAAGACGAGGTCGGCCAGTTCCTTCTCCGACCAGACCTTCGCGGCGGCGTCCCACACCTCGTCCGGCACCCCGTGCTCGCCGAGCCGGGTGACCGCGTCGGTGAGCGCCAGCGCGGCCCGCTCCCGCTCGTCGAAGAACGGCGCCTCCCGCCAGGTGGCCACCGCGAACAGCCGTCGGCTCGACTCGCCCTCGGCGAGCGCGTCCCGGCTGTGCATGTCCACGCAGTACGCGCACCCGTTGAGCATCGACGCCCGCAGCTTGATCAGCTCCAGCACGGTGTGGTCGACGTTCGACTGGACGTACTTCTCCATCCCCATGACGGCCTGGTACGCCTTCGGCGCCACCTCGCCCGGGTTCATCCGCTGCATGACTACCTCCCCTGATCGGTTCGACACCCCATACGACGGGCGGGCCGGGGTGTGCCGTGACAGCTGTCGCTGTGACTCCGCTCATGCCGACCGGACAACCGGCGTTCCGGCCCGCAGCCCCCCGACCCCCCGGGGGCGCTCGCGGTGCTCGCGGTGCTCACGGTGCTCACGGTGCTCACGGTGCTCACGGTGCTCACGGTGCTCACGGTGCTCACGGTTGATCATGAAGTTGTTGTCACGACACGCCGTGGCGACGGGCAATAACTTCATGATCAACGGGGGCGGCCGGGGGCGGCCGGGGGCGGCCGGGGTCGGCCGGGGGCGGCCGGGGGGTGGGGTGGTCAGAGGGTGTCTAGGGAGGCTCGGCGGCGGGACTCGGCTTCGAAGAGCTTGAGCAGGAGTGCGGCGAGGACGGCGTAGGCGGCGCCGACGGCGAGTTCGGCGGCGAGTTGGGGTGCGGCGGCCCGGAAGCTCTCACCGGCGACCAACCGGCGGGCCGCCTCGGCGGCGTGGGTGATCGGTAGCAGCTCGCCGATGACGCGCATCCAGGCCGGCAGGCCGGCGGCGGGCACGTTGACCCCGGTGAGCAGGAGCAGCAGCGCCACCGAGACGTTCGAGACCAACCAGACGTCGCGGAAGCGCAGCCCGATCGCGCCCAGGGTCAGGCCGAAGAAACCGCAGGCGAGCGCCGCGACCGTCAGGGCCAGCAACAGTCCCGGCAGCGCGCCGACCGGCACCCGCAGGCCGAGCAGCAGCGACGCCGTGGTCAGTGTGGTGACCGCGATCAGCAGGCCGTTCGCGGCGTACGGGAGGACGCGGCCGAGGAAGACCGCGGTGCGGCTGCGCGGTGAGAGCAGCACGTGTCCGAGCGTGCCGAAGCGCCGCTCGTTGGACACGGCCATCGTGCCGCCGAACACGCACGCTACCGAGGCCGCCAACACGGCGTTGCCGGTGATGTAGAAGCCGTCGTCGGCGACGCCGAGCTGCCGGCCCAGGTAGGCGAAGAACAGTAGCTGGAACAGTGGGCCGACGAGCAGCGTGCCGACGAACATCGCCGGGGTGGTCCAGTTGAACAGGGCACGGTAGGCGATCACGCCACCGATGCCGATCAGGCGGAACAGTGCGGGCATCGTCGCCTCCTCAGGCCAGCGCGAGGGTGGCCGCCGCGCGGGCCCGCCGCTCGACGTGGGTCATCATGATCGCGCCGAGCGCGAGGCAGGCCAGGCTGATCGCGAGGCAGACGCCGAGCGACGGCCAGACCGGCCCGCTGCCGGTGGCCGCCTCGCGGACTGCCCGCGCTCCCCAGGTGGTGGGCAGCACGGCGGCGATCGGGCCGGTCCAGCCGGGCAGCGCGGTGATCGGCACGAGCATCCCGGAGACCAGCCAGATCGGGTACTCCAGCGTGTTGGTCAGCGCGTTGGCGTTGCGCAGCAGGACGAACGTGGAGGCGAGCAACAGCCCGAACATGCCGAGCCCGATGATGCAGCCGGGTACCGCGACCGCGAAGGCCAGCGGGTGGGCGAAGGACAGCGGAATGCCGTACAGCAGCCGGCCCCAGGCCAGCGTGGCGAGCATGGCGTACGTGCCGGTGAGGGCGGTGGCCAGCGTGATCGGCAGCACCACCAGGGCCGGTGGCCGGGGCGCCAACATGATCATTTCCAGAGTGCCCTGCCAGCGCTGGTTCTGGATGGCGCCACCCGACCCGAACAGCACCGACGACCAGATGCCCATCAGCCCGGCCCCGACCGCGGCCTCCAGCAGCCGGCCCGGGTCGCCGCCGGCCCGGAACAGGTGCACGGCCAGGGTCGCCTGCACCACCGGCACGATCAGCGCGGTGGCGATCTCGAACGGCGACCGGCTGAGCTGCTTGGCGTGCAGCAGCGCCCCGACCGCGATCATCCGCAACGTCCTCACGCCGCCACCGCCTCGACCGGGCGGGTCTGTGCGTCGACCCGGTTCACGATCGCCACGTACGCGTCCTCCAGGGTGGGCTGCCGGGCGGTGACCCGGCCCAGCCGGACCCCGTCCAGCGCGCGCAACACGTCGGCCTGCACGTCCACCCCCGCGTCGGACTGCACGGTCAGCACCTGCGCCGCGCCGGTGACGACCACGCTCGCCTCGCGTACGCCCGGCAGGGTGTGGATCAGGGCGAGTTGGCCACGGCCACCCCGTACGCCTCCACCTCCAGCACCTGCCGGCCGTCGGCGTGGTGCCGCAGCTCGGCGGGAGTGCCGAGGGCCTGGATCGTGCCGTTCGCGATCACCGCGATCCGCCCGCACAGGTCGTCCGCCTCGGCCATGTAGTGCGTGGTGAGCAGCACCGTGGTGCCGGTGGCGGCGAGGTCGGCCACCGTCTGCCGCAGCTCCCGGGCGGCCACCGGGTCCACCCCGATCGACGGCTCGTCGAGGAAGAGCACCCGCGGCCGGTGCAGCAGTCCCCGGGCGATGTGCAGCCGCTGCCGCATGCCCCGCGAGTAGCCCTCCACCCGGTCGTTCTCCCGGCCGGTCAGCCGGACCAGCTCGAACAGCTCGGCGATCCGCCGCTTCTGCTCCCGCCCCGGTACGCCGTACAGCTCCGCGAAGTAGCGCAGGTTGTCCCGCGCGGAGAGCCGGTCGTAGAGCCCCCGGTCACCGCCGAAGACGTACCCGATCCGCCGGCGTACCTCCCGGGTCTGCCGGACCACGTCGAAGCCGCAGATCCGGGCCTCCCCGGCGGTCGGGATGAGCAGCGTGTTCAGCAGCTTGATGGTGGTGGTCTTGCCAGCGCCGTTCGGCCCGAGCAGGCCGAACAGCTCCCCGTTGCCGACCGTCAGGTCGACACCGCGGACCGCCTCCACCTCCCGGCGCTGTGGTCGTAACCATCCGGTCCGGCTGCGGTACGTGCGGCGCAGCCCGACCGCCTCGATCGCGTGTTCGCTCATGGCCCGGAGGCTAGGAGTGGCCGGGGCGGGTGGGAAACGAATTCGGAACGGGCCGAATGCTCAGGCCGAGGCGGCCGCCCGCTCGTCGCCGATCAACTGCACCAGGGCCGCGCCGGCCGGTTCCAGGCCGTACAGCACCCGCCGGCCCACCCGCCGGCGATGCACCACGCCGGCGGTGAGCAGCGCGGACAGCTGCTCCGAGACGGTGCTCGGGGCCAGCCCCAAGGTCGCGGCGAGGCCGGCGGTGCTCGCCGGTCGGGTCAGTGCCCGCAACACCTGGGCGCGCCCCCGCCCGACCAGCACCGCCAGCCGGTCGGTGGCCGGATCAGGTGTGGGCCTGTCGGCGCCCGGCCGATCGGCCAGCAGCACCGAGCCGCGGGCCTGGTACGAGACCGCGAGTATCTCGGGGTGATCGGTGGAGTGGGTGAGCGCTCCTCGGGAGAAGATCAACGGGATCAGCAGCAGCCGCTGGTCGACCGCGGTGAACCGCGCCTCGGACGGCTTGACCAGGGTCAGCACCGGCTTTTCCCAGCGCACCCGCTCGTGCAGGTCGGCCAGCAGCGCGTCGGGGCCGTGCGCGGCGAGCGCCCGCGCCCGGTGCAGCACCTCCTCGTCCAACGCCGCCCGCATCGCCGGCCACCAGGGCGCGATCGCCGCGTCCCAGTACGCCTGGAGGCCGTCGGCGAGCCGGTCCAGGGCCGCCTGCCGGTCGGTGACGAATGGGCGCAACCAACCTGGCAGGTCATCGGGACGGTGGTAGCGGGGGATCTGCTCGGCGATCACCGAGGCCGGCGTGGCCCGCAGCACGGTTAACTCCTCGGCGATGGTCGGGCTGGCGGTGGGCGGTACCGGGCCGAGGAAGTCCGGGTACCACGGGCCGGTGGCCGAGTAGAGCTTCAGCGAGGCCGGGTCGGGCAGCTCGGCGAGCGCCCGGCGGGCGTGCCGGGCCCAGCCCGTGTAGGGCCAGGGCGCCTCGTCCGGGTACCGGTCGAGCAGGTAGAGGCTGCACTTGGCCTCCCAGAGCGGGCTGGTCGCGATCCGGGTGCGGGTCAGCGTCGGCTCGTCCAGCTCGATACGGATCACGCCGGTGAGGCTAGCCCGGTCGCGGAACGCCCCTGGACGTTAGGAAGGGACCCTTGTACAACACGAGGCGATAAGAAGGGGCCCTTCCTTCGCGGGATTACTTGGCGGCGGGCCGGTGGGTGGGTCGAGTATCGTTGAGCACCGTAAGGCGATGACCCGGCCATCACCGGTGAGCCTCCGGAAGAACAGCCGGGCAACCGGCCCAGTAGAACCGGACGGGTCCGGCCCGTCACAGCCGGCCAATGAGCGGGCGGTCGATCCAGACCGCCAAGCGGGGTGGTACCGCGGGCCACCCGGGGAGCGTCGTCGAGGCGTACCCCGGAAGGTTCGTCCTCGCAGACCCACCGATGAGTGAGCTGCGAGGAGAGCGACCCCCGATGGCCTATCCGTTGCACGACCCGACCGCCGCCGGTGTCCCGGCGAGCCCGGACCTGCCCGCGGTCGAGCGCCGGGTGCTGGAGCACTGGACGGCCGACAAGACCTTCGAGGCCAGCATCGAGGCCCGTCCCGCCGGCACGGACGGCAAGAACGAGTACGTCTTCTACGACGGACCGCCGTTCGCCAACGGCCTGCCGCACTACGGCCACCTCTTCACCGGCTACGTCAAGGACGTGGTGCCGCGCTACCAGACCATGCGCGGTCGGCACGTCGAGCGGCGCTTCGGCTGGGACTGCCACGGCCTGCCCGCCGAGGTGGTGGCCGAGAAGCAGCTCGGCATCACCAGCAAGGCGGAGATCATCGACCTGGGCGTGGCCCGGTTCAACGAGGCCTGCCGCACCTCGGTGCTGGAGTTCACCCAGGACTGGGAGCGGTACATCAACCGGCAGGCCCGCTGGGTCGACTTCGCCAACGACTACAAGACCCTCGACCTGGACTACATGGAAAGCGTCATGTGGGCCTTCAAGACCCTGCACGACAAGGGTCTGATCTACGAGGGCTTCCGGGTGCTGGCGTACTGCTGGCGCTGCGAGACGCCACTGTCGAACACCGAGACCCGGATGGACGACGTCTACCGGGACCGGCACGACCCGACCCTGTCCGTGTGGTTCGGGCTGACCGCCGACGAGTCCGCGCCCGAGCTGGTGCGCGGGCCGGTCAAGCTGGGCGTGTGGACCACCACGCCGTGGACCCTGCCGTCCAACCTGGCGCTCGCCGTGGGCCCGGACATCGAGTACGCGGTGCTGGAGCGCGACGGGGACCGGTTCGTCGTCGGCGCGGCGCGGCTGGCCGCGTACGCCAAGGAGCTGGAGGGGTACGAGCAGGTCGGCACGGTGTACGGCCGTGACCTGGTCGGCCGCCGCTACACCCCGCTCTACGACTTCCTCGTCGAGCAGGCCGGGGACAACGCCTACCAGGTGCTCGGCGCGGAGTTCGTCACCACCGAGGACGGCACCGGGATCGTGCACCTGGCCCCGGCCTTCGGTGAGGACGACCAGAACGTCTGCAACGCCGCCGGCATCCCCACCATCGTCACGGTGGACGACCACACCCGGTTCACCGCGTTGGTCCCGCAGTACCAGGGCGAGCAGGTCTTCGACGTCAACAAGCTGGTGATCCGGGAGCTCAAGGAGCGGGGGGTGGTGCTCAAGCAGGACACCTACACCCACTCGTACCCGCACTGCTGGCGCTGCGAGACCCCGCTGGTCTACAAGGCGGTGTCGTCGTGGTTCGTGGCGGTGACCCGTTTCCGGGACCGGATGGTCGAGCTGAACCAGCAGATCAACTGGACGCCGGGGCACATCAAGGACGGCTCGTTCGGCAAGTGGCTGGCCAACGCCCGGGACTGGTCGATCAGCCGGAACCGGTTCTGGGGCTCGCCGATCCCGGTGTGGAAGTCCGACGACCCGAACTACCCGCGCCTGGACGTGTACGGCTCGCTGGCGGACATCGAGCGGGACTTCGGCGTACGCCTGAGCGACCTGCACCGGCCGGCGGTGGACGAGCTGGTCCGCCCCAACCCGGACGACCCGACCGGGCAGTCGATGATGCGTCGGGTGCCGGAGGTGCTGGACTGCTGGTTCGAGTCCGGCTCGATGCCGTTCGCCCAGGTGCACTACCCGTTCGAGAACGCGGACTGGTTCGAGCACCACTACCCGGGTGACTTCATCGTCGAGTACATCGGGCAGACCCGCGGCTGGTTCTACACGATGCACGTGCTGGCCACCGCGCTGTTCGACCGGCCGGCGTTCCGTAACTGCCTGAGCCACGGCATCCTGCTCGGCTCGGACGGGCGCAAGATGTCCAAGAGCCTGCGCAACTACCCGGACGTCTACCACGTCTTCGACGCGTACGGCTCGGACGCGATGCGTTGGATGCTGATGTCCTCGCCGGTGCTGCGCGGCGGTGACATGGCGGTCACCGAGACGCTCATCCGGGACGCCGTACGGCAGGTGCTGCTGCCGCTGTGGAACGTCTGGTACTTCTTCTCGCTCTACGCCAACGCGGACGGGCACCAGGCGCGGCGCCGCACCGACTCGACGCACCTGCTCGACCGGTACGTGCTGGCGAAGACGAACGAGTTGGTGTCGACGGTTCAGGCGCAGATGGAGGCGTACGACATCTCCGGCGCCTGCGCCACCGTCCGGTCCTTCCTGGACGCGCTGACCAACTGGTACGTGCGCCGGTCCCGGGACCGGTTCTGGTCCGGTGACGCGAACGCCTTCGACACCCTGTGGACGGTGCTGGAGACACTCTGCCGGGTGGTGGCGCCGTTGGCGCCGCTGACCGCGGAGGAGATCTGGCGCGGGCTGACCGGGGAGCGCTCGGTGCACCTGACCGACTGGCCGGAGGCGACCGAGTTCCCGGCCGACCACGAGCTGGTCGCCGCGATGGACGCCACCCGGGCGGTCGCCTCGGCGGCGTTGTCGCTGCGCAAGGCGAAGGGGCTGCGGGTGCGGCTGCCGCTGTCGAAGCTGACAGTGGCCTCGCCGGCGGCGGAGCAGCTGCGCCCGTTCGCCGACCTGGTCGCTGACGAGGTCAACGTGAAGTCGGTGGAGTTCAGCGCGGAGCTGTCCGCGTACTGCCAGCAGGTGCTGACCGTGGTGCCCCGGGCGCTCGGCCCACGGGTCGGCAAGCAGGTCCAGCAGGTGATCAAGGCGGTCAAGGCGGGCGACTGGGAACTGGTCGACGGCGCTCCGGTGGCCGCCGGTGTCACCCTGGCCGAGGGCGAGTACGAATTGCGACTGGTCGCCGCCGACGCCGAGCACTCCGCGCCGCTGCCGGGCGGTGAGGGCGTGGTGGTGCTGGACACCGAGGTCACACCGGAGTTGGCCGCCGAGGGGCTGGCCCGCGACGTGGTCCGGGTGGTGCAGCAGGCCCGTCGGGACGCCGACCTCGACGTCTCGGACCGGATCGTGGTGTCGGTGTCGGCGTCCGAGGAGGTGCGGGCGGCGGTGGCCGCGTACATCGACTTCGTCGCCGGGGAGGTGCTGGCCGACTCGGTCGACTTCGCCGAGGGCCTCGACGGCTTCGCCGGTGAGGTCGGTGAGGGCGACCGGGTGACGGTCGTCGTCCGCAGGGTATGACGGTGTTAGGAAGGGGCCCTTCCTAACGCCTCGTGTAGAGGAAGGGCCCCTTCCTAACGGGAGCGCCGCCGGGGAGCGGGCGCCTCGCCACCTCCGTCCGGGGAGTGTGGCGGCGTCCGCTACCGTGACACCGCCTGTTCGCACCTCATCTGCCGGAGGACCAGTGCCCCTGCTCTACACCATCGGCAAGCTCACCGTGGCGCCCACGCTGCGGTTGGCGTTCCGCCCGACCGTGGAGGGGCTGGAACACGTGCCGGACACCGGCGGCGCGGTCTTCGCCGGCAACCATCTCTCGGTGGCCGATGAGCTGTTCCTCGGCACGGTGGTGCCCCGGCACCTGGCGTTCTGGGCGAAGTCGGAGTACTTCAAGGGCACCGGGGTGAAGGGGGCAATCTCCAAGTTCGTCCTCACCGGCCTGGGCGCGATCCCGGTCGAGCGGGCCGGCGGGCGGGCGGCACTGTCCGCGTTCGACGCGGCCATCCCGGCGCTCAAGGGTGGCGACCTGGTGGTGGTCTACCCGGAGGGCACCCGTTCACCGGACGGCAAGCTGTACCGGGGGCGGACCGGCGCGGCCCGGCTGGCGCTCTCGGCTGGAGTGCCGGTCATCCCGGTCGGCATGATCGGCACGGACAAGGCGCAGCCGATCGGGGCCCGGGTGCCCCGCCCCGGCACCGCCAAGATCACCGTCCGGTTCGGCAAGCCCCTGGACTTCACCGGCCGGCCGGACGACCGCACCTCACTGCGGCAGATGACAGACGAGATCATGAGCGAGATCCAGAAGCTCACCGGCCAGGAGTACGTCCCCCGCTACGCCCCGCCGCGCGCCCACCCGGACCCGACCCGCGACGCCTGATTGGTCGTCCGGGCGGGGCGTGACGCTGTGTCACGCCAGCCGTCGTGGGTGCGGCTCAGCCCCGCTCGGGCTGGACGATCTGGGCGCGCAGCCTGTCCAGCAGGGCGGCGCTGTCGGAGACCGACAGCCGGGTGAACACTCCGGTGGCGATGCTGCCGTGGTCGACCGAGGTGCAGACCACCACGTCGCTGCCGTCCGCCCGGCCGACCGCGCAGCGCTCGTGCCGGCCGCGTACACCGGTGTCCACGGTCTCCGGAGCGGCCAACGCGTAGCGGTCGGTGAGCCGGCTGATCTCGGCCTCCGCGTCCGACTCCGGGCTCAGTCGGAAGCCGGTGCCGCCGAAGACGGTCACCCGTTTACCGCTCGTCGTGGAGTAGACGCCGGCGAAGATGTCCTCGGCCAGCCAGTGCTCTTTGCGTACCTCGCTCTCCAACTGCCGGGCGGTCTCCGCGCTGCGGTTGTCCTGACGCAGGCTGAGGTCTTCGACCTGATCGGGCAGTGCCGCGCGGGCCGGGTACTGGGCCGAGATCGGGAACCCGTAGTAGGCGGGGCACCCGCAGCAGCAGGCCAGCGTGAGCAACAGCAGCCACGGCCAGCGGCGTCGCCGCCGGACCGGGACCGGCACGTACCCCTTGGGGGCCTGCCAGCCCGGAGGGGCCGGTGGTGGCATGTCGGAGCGCCGGCCCCGACGCTGCTTCGGCACCGGGGCCGGCACGGGCGGTGACATGGGCCGGTTCGGCGGCGGCGCGGGCGGCATCGGCCGGGTCGGCGGGTTGGGCCGCGCGGCGTGCGGTGGCATGGGCGCGGCCGCCGGCGACACGGGGTGCGAACGGACAGGGGCAGCGGGTGGACCGGACCACTGCGGAGTCGTCGGCGGCGTGGGGTAGGGCAACGTCGGGGGCAGCGCAGGCAGGTCGGCGTGCGAAAGGTCCCAGCCGCCGGTGTCCACGCCCGCCCACGGGTCGACCGGGGTGCGGTGTTCCGGAGGTTCGTCCGGCACCGGCGGCGGCGGGGTCGGCTCGGTCGACGCGCCCCAGGTCCGCCGACGTGGCAGCGGGGGAGGCACCGGCGCGGAGCCGCTCCACCTGGGCGCGGGAGCCTCCGCGGTGGCGGCCGCGCCACCCTCAGTGGCGGGCGCCTCGACGGTGGCGGGCGCCTCGGCGGTGGGCACCTGGGAACCGGCCGGGGCCTCGGCGGCGACGGGCGAGCCCGCCGGTTCGGGCTGGTCCGGCGGTTGGGCCTGGTCCGAGGTCTGGGCCTCGTCCGCGGGGCCCGGCTGGTCCGAGGTCTGGGCCTGGTCCGCGGGGCCCGGCTGGTCCGACGGTACGGGTGGGGAGGTCGGCTCGTCGGCGACCGCCGGATCCCGGTCCGGCTCCGTGCCCGGGGTGCTCCCGTCGGCCGGACGGCCTGCTCCCGGCTGGGACTCCGGCATCGCGGCAATCTCCTCTCGCGCCGGTCCGAGGTTAGTACCGCGCCGCCACCACCGCAGACCGGGCGTGCGCGCGGTCCCCGCCGGATGGGCGCGTACCCTTGGGCATCATGAGTGCCCCGTCCACGACGCCGCGCGCGGCCGCGACCAATTCCGTCTGGCCCCGGCTGGAGCCACTGCTTCCGCAGGTCTCGAAGCCCATCCAGTACGTGGGTGGTGAGCTGGGTGCGGTGGTCAAGGACTGGGACGCGGCGACCGTGCGCTGGGCACTGATGTATCCGGACGCGTACGAGGTGGGCCTGCCCAACCAGGGCGTGCAGATCCTCTACGAGGTGCTCAACGAGCTGCCCGACACCCTCGCCGAGCGGACGTACGCGGTCTGGCCGGACCTGGAGAGCCTGATGCGCACGCACGGCGTGCCGCAGTTCACCGTCGACGCGCATCGGCCGGTGCGCGACTTCGACGTGTTCGGCATCTCCTTCTCCACCGAGCTGGGCTACACCAACCTGCTCACCGCGATCGACCTGGCCGGCATCCCGATGCTGGCCGCCGACCGCACGGACGCCGATCCGGTGATCGTGGCCGGCGGGCACGCCGCGTTCAACCCGGAGCCGATCGCCGACTTCATCGACGCCGCAGTGCTCGGCGACGGCGAGGAGGCGGTCCTGGAGATCACCGCGATCGTCCGGGAGTGGAAGGCGGAGGGTTCCCCGGGTGGCCGCGACGAGCTGCTGCTGCGGTTGGCCCGCACCGAGAGCGTCTACGTGCCGCGCTTCTACGACGTGGACTACCTCCCGGACGGGCGGATCCAGCGGGTCGTGCCGAACCGGGCGGACGTGCCGTTCCGGGTACACAAGCGCACGACGATGGACCTGGACGCCTGGCCGTACCCGAAGAAGCCCCTCGTTCCGCTCGCCGAGACGGTGCACGAGCGGTACGCGGTGGAGATCTTCCGGGGCTGCACCCGGGGCTGCCGGTTCTGCCAGGCGGGCATGATCACGCGACCGGTGCGCGAGCGGTCGATCACCACGGTCGGGCAGATGGTGCGCGAGGGGCTGGAGTTCTCCGGCTTCTCCGAGGTGGGTCTGCTGTCGCTCTCCTCGGCCGACCACTCGGAGATCGGCGACATGTGCTCCGGCCTGGCCGAGCAGTACGAGGGCACCAACGTCTCGCTGTCGCTGCCGTCGACCCGGGTGGATGCGTTCAACATCGACCTCGCGCAGGAGTTGTCCCGCAACGGGCGGCGCACCGGCCTGACCTTCGCCCCGGAGGGCGGGTCGGAGCGGATCCGCAAGGTCATCAACAAGATGGTGTCGAAGGAAGACCTGATCCGTACGGTCGTCACCGCGTACACCAACGGCTGGCGGCAGGTGAAGCTCTACTTCATGTGTGGCCTGCCCACCGAGACCGACGCCGACGTCCTGGAAATCGCGGACATGGCGCACGAGGTGATCAAGGCTGGTCGGGCCGCCACCGGCTCGAAGGACATCCGCTGCACGGTCTCCATCGGCGGGTTCGTGCCCAAGCCGCACACCCCGTTCCAGTGGGCCCCGATGGAGCGCCCGGAGGTCATCGACCACCGACTCAAGATCCTCAAGCAGGCGATCAACTCGGACCGTTCGCTGGGCCGGGCGATCGGCTACCGCTACCACGACGGCGAGCCGTCCCTGATCGAGGGGCTGCTCTCCCGGGGCGACCGCCGGGTCGGCTCGGTGATCCGCAGGGTGTGGGAGAACGGCGGCCGGTTCGACGGTTGGAGCGAGCACTTCTCGTACCAGCGCTGGGTGGACGCGGCGGCCGAGACGTTGCCCGCCTTCGGGGTGGACCTCGACTGGTACACCACCCGGCAGCGCGATGAGCTGGAGGTCCTGCCCTGGGACCACCTGGACTCGGGCCTGGACAAGGACTGGCTCTGGCAGGACTGGCAGGATTCGCTCAGCGAGTTCGAGCAGGACGACTGCCGGTGGACGCCGTGCTTCGACTGCGGCGTCTGCCCGTCGATGGACACCGAGATCCAGATCGGCCCCACGGGCAAGAAGCTCCTGCCCCTGACCCCCGTCCAGGGCCTCAAAACCCCCACCGCCTGACCCGGCCCCACCGGTCGCCCGCGTTGATCATGGAGTTGTAGCCAGCCGTACGGCGTGTCGCCGGCGATAACTTCATGATCAACCGGTGCTGAGTTCCGAGGAGCGAGACGATCAGTAAGAAACCACAGCCCGAGGGTGGGCAGGCGCCGGTCGTCCAGCGCGTCCGCATCCGGTACGCCAAGCGCGGGCCGCTGCGGTTCACCTCGCACCGGGACTTCGCCCGGGCCTTCGAGCGGGCGCTGCGCCGGGCCGGCGTGCCGATCGCCTACTCCCAGGGCTTCACCCCGCACCCGAAGATCTCCTACGCCAGCGCCGCGCCCACCGGGGTGGCCAGCGAGGCGGAGTACCTGGAGATCGGGCTCCAGGCGTCGGTCGAACCGGAGGCGCTGCGGGCCGCGCTGGACGCCGCGCTCTCACCCGGGCTGGACGTGTTGGACGCCGTGATCGCCGTCGGCGGCAGCCTGCCGGACCGGATCGAGGCGTCGCACTGGCACATCGAGCTGCCCGAGGTCGACCCCGCCGTGCTGCGCGCCGCCGTGGACGCGTTCACCGCCGCCGAGGAGGTGCTGGTCGAGCGGATGACCAAGCAGGGCCGACGTACCTTCGACGCCCGCGCGGCCGTGATGTCGATCGATGTCCTCGCGCCGACGCCGACGCCTTCCGGGGCGGCGGCCGTACCGTGTGCGATACTCGAACTGGTCGTGCGGCAGGTCACCCCGTCCGTACGGCCCGATGACGTCCTTTCCGGCCTCCGCGTGGTGGCCGACCTGGAGCCGCCGGTCTCGCCGAGGGTGACCCGGCTGGCTCAGGGCACGCTGACCGCGCAGGGTGCGATCGTGGATCCGTTGGATGCGGACCGCGACGGGGCAGCCATCGTTGGGCACTGACCGACGGTCAGTGCTCTGGCAGGCAGACTTCGGCGGTCGCGCACCACGCGCGCCCGGCGGAAACACTTTTGCGGCGACCCTGCGTGGCAGCGCTCACCCGCGCCCGGGGCAGCCAGAACTGGAGAACGTCCATGCTCGAGAACGAGCCCGAGGGCGGCGAACGGACCGGTTCACAGCCGGCCGGCGAAACCGCTGACCAGAGCACCACCGCCGACGGCGCCGCCGTCGCGAACCCCACCGCTGCCGGATCGGCCGCGCTGGAACCGGCCGGCGCGGACAGCGCCGAGCCCGCCGCGCCCGCGCGGCGTGCCCGGACGACCCGCCGTCGGGCAGCACCGCTCAACCAACCGGAGCAGGCCGAGGCGCCGGTCGAGGCGACCACCGGTGGGGCCGGCACCGGCGAGTCGCCACAGGCGGAGGTCTTCGCCCCGATCTCCGGCGACCTGGACACCGCCCCGAAGGCCCCCCGGCGTCGCCGCAAGGCCGCCCCGGTGGAGAAGGTCGCCGAGGAGCCGTTGGTCGCGGCCTCCGCCGAGGAGGCCTCCCCCGAGGTGGTCCCCCCGGTCAAGGTGACCCGCACCCGGCGGAAGAAGGCCACGCCGGCCGCTGTCGAGGAGCCCCCCGCCGCCGAAGAGCCCGCCGCTGTCGAGGAGCCGGTCGCCGAGACGCCGGCGGAGTCCGACCTGCGCGAGGCGGAGGCCGAACTGAACGAGGCGGAGACCGCCGCCGAACCGGCCCGGACCAGCGGCGCGCAGGAGCGCTCCGGCGAGGTGCCGCCGGGCGTGGCCGTGGCCGGTGTGGCCAACGAACTGATCGAGCCGGCCGAGATCATCGAGCCGGAGCAGCCGCGGACCCGCCGCCGGCGCGCGGCGCTCTCCGCGCCCACCGTGCTGTTCATGGCGCCGCAGCCGGACGCCGTGCCGGTGACCCGGCCGGCGGAGCCCACTCCGTTCGCCGAGGAGCCGGCTGCCGAGGAGGCCGCCGAGCCGTCCCGCCGGCGGCGGCGCGGTCGCCGCGACGCCGAGCCGGTGGAACCGGTCGAGGCGGTCGAGGCCGAGGAGGAGCCGACCGAGGAGGCCGACGAGGCCGCCGAGGTGGATGAGGACGACGAGGACAGCGCCGCCGCGCGCCGCCGCCGCCGGCGTGGTCGCCGTGGCCGTGGCCGGGGCAAGGGCGGTGCCGACGACGCCGAGGACGAGGAGTCCGACGAGGCCGCGCAGGCCGAGGAGGAGGAGACCGCCGAGGCCGAGGTCGACGAGGACGAGGAGTCCGAGGGCGGGGACGGGCTGACCCGGCGCCGCCGGCGTCGCCGCCGCCGGGGTGCCGGCGACACGGAGGGTGCCGCCGACGACGGCGTGCCGACCGTGGTCAAGATCCGCGAGCCGCGCCGGACCGTCGACGAGGTGCAGGGCGTGTCGGGCTCGACCCGGCTGGAGGCCAAGCGCCAGCGCCGCCGGGACGGTCGGGAGCAGCGGCGTACCCGGCCGCCGATCCTCAGCGAGTCGGAGTTCCTGGCCCGCCGGGAGGCGGTCGACCGGGTGATGGCCGTGCGTCAGCGCGGTGACCGTACCCAGATCGCCGTCCTGGAGGACGGCGTGCTGGTCGAGCACTACGTCACCCGCAACTCCTCCGGCACCATGGCCGGCAACGTGTACCTGGGCAAGGTGCAGAACGTGCTGCCCAGCATGGAGGCTGCGTTCGTGGACGTCGGCCGGGGCCGCAACGCGGTGCTGTACGCCGGCGAGGTCAACTGGGACACCTCCGGCCTGGAGGGGCGTGCCCGTTCGATCGAGCAGGCGCTGCGCTCCGGCGACTCGGTGCTGGTCCAGGTCACCAAGGACCCGATCGGGCACAAGGGCGCGCGGCTGACCAGCCACATCGCCCTCTCCGGCCGGCACCTGGTCTACGTGCCCAACGGCAACGCCTCCGGGATCAGCCGGAAGCTCCCGGACACCGAGCGCAAGCGGCTCCGCGACGTGCTCAAGAAGCTCGTCCCGGACGGCGCGGGCGTGATCGTCCGGACGGCCGCCGAGGGCGCCAGCGAGGACGAGCTGGCCCGCGACGTCAAGCGCCTCCAGGCCCAGTGGGAGGACATCCAGGCCAAGGCCGCCGAGGGCGGCGCGCCGGTGCTGCTCTACGAGGAGCCCGACCTGGTCATCCGGGTGGTCCGGGACCTCTTCAACGAGGACTTCCGCGAGCTGGTGATCGAGGGCGAGCAGTCGTACGACATGGTCGAGTCGTACCTGTCGCACGTCTCCCCGGACCTGGTCGACCGGGTGCGCCGGCACGTCGGCACGAGTGACGTGTTCTCCGAGTACCGGATCGACGAGCAGATCATCAAGGGTCTGGACCGCAAGGTCTTCCTGCCCTCCGGCGGCTCGCTGGTGATCGACCGTACCGAGGCCATGACTGTCGTCGACGTCAACACCGGCAAGTACACCGGCTCCGGGGGCAACCTGGAGGAGACGGTCACCCGTAACAACCTGGAAGCGGCGGAGGAGATCGTCCGCCAGCTCCGGCTGCGCGACATCGGCGGCATCGTGGTGATCGACTTCATCGACATGGTCCTGGAGTCGAACCGTGAGCTGGTGCTGCGCCGGCTCACCGAGTGCCTGGGCCGGGACCGCACCAAGCACCAGGTCACCGAGATCACCTCGCTCGGCCTGGTGCAGATGACCCGTAAGCGGATCGGCGCGGGCCTGCTGGAGGCGTTCAGCGAGACCTGCGAGTGCTGCAAGGGTCGGGGCGTGATCATCCACACCGAGCCGGTGCCGGAGAAGCCACGCGCCAACGGGGCGGGGGAGAAGGTCAAGGCGGTCGCCTCGTCGGTCGCCGCCGCCCCGCCCGCCGAGCAGGGCAGCGCGTCGTCCCGCCGTCGGGCGCGCAAGAGCGCCTCGGCCGAGAAGGCCGTGGCCGAGGTCGTCGAGAGCGACACCGGCACCGAACCGGACGCCGACTACGTGGACACGATGGGCTACGACCTGTCCCGCTACGAGGCGGACACCGCGGCCGCGCCGGCGGTCTCCGACAGCCAGCAGGGCGAGTCCGCCCGGCTGGCCGCCGCGGACGACCCGGACGCGCTCGCCGACGGCGACGCCGACGAGGACAGCACCGAGGGCGGCGCGGGCCGGCGTCGTTCCCGCCGGGGTGGCGCCCGCCGACGGACCCGCCCCTGAACGGCTGACCGGCCGGTCCGACCGGCCCGGTGTTTGTTGACGAGGTCCCTTCCCCGGCAGAGTGACGGGGGAGGGACCTCGCCGGTCCGGCCACCCCGGTCCGCGATCGGCCACCCCCGGTCAGGAGAAGAAGATGCGTCGTCTGCTCGCCGTCACAGTGCTGGTCGCCGCGCTCTTTGCCGGGGCGGGTTGCTCCACCGACCGGCCGGGCGGAGAGCCGGGCCCGACCGCCACGACCACCGGGGGCTCCGGCCCGACGGCAGGGCCCGGGGGCGGGTCGGCCGGTACGTCGGTGGGGTCGCCCGGTACGCCGGTGGTGGGTGGCAACGCCGCGCAGGTGTGTGCCGCCGCACAGCAGGCCGGCGCCACCGCGCTCGAGACCTACGTGGCGGCGGTGGGCCAGATGATCGCCGCGGTGGGCGCCGGGGACAGCACCGCCGCCGAGGCGGCACGCAAGCGGGCCGAGGCCGCGTTGGCCGGCTGGCGGACCGTGCTGCGGGAGCAGTCGGCCCGGGCCACCGACCCGCAGCTCAAGACGCTGCTCACCGACATCGGCGCCGAGGTCGCCGCGCTCGGCGCCGACGTCGATTCGATCGACGAGACCGAGCTGGATCGGCTCCAGCAGCGCCTCGACCAGCTCTGCGCGCGCTGACCAGGGCGGGCCGGTTTGGGGTCCGGGCCTGCGATGGCGTACTCTTGCCTGCGGCGCACTTTTGGTGTGCCGAGTTCCCGTGTGCCCGCGCCGCCGTGCACTGCTACCCGGCGAGCCGCCGCGGGGACGACCGCCAGCAGCCTCAACGACAGGGAGTCCGCCTCCGATGTACGCGATCGTCAAGACCGGCGGCAAGCAGTACAAGGTCGCCGAGGGCGACGTGATCGAGGTCGAGAAGCTCACCGGTGCTCCCGGTGACGCGGTGAAGCTCACCGCGGTGCTCCTCGTCGACGGTGACGACCTGGTGACCGACGCGGCGAAGCTTGCCGAGGTCGCGGTGTCCGGCGAGATTGCCGCGCACACCAAGGGCCCGAAGATCAAGATCCACAAGTTCAAGAACAAGACTGGCTACCACAAGCGCCAGGGTCACCGCCAGCCGCTGACCCAGGTCAAGGTGACCGGCATCTCCAGCGGGAAGTAGGTCGTCCTCCAATGGCTCACAAAAAGGGTGCGTCCAGCTCGCGTAACGGTCGTGACTCCGCGGCCCAGCGACTCGGCGTGAAGCGCTTCGGTGGTCAGGTTGTCAGCGCCGGTGAGATCCTCATCCGGCAGCGCGGCACCAAGTTCCACCCCGGTGACCTGGTCGGCCGTGGCGGCGACGACACGCTGTTCGCGCTGTCCGCCGGTGCGGTCCTGTTCGGCACCAAGCGCGGTCGCAAGACCGTCAGCATCGTTCCGCAGCAGTAGCTCTCAAGCGTTGCGGGCCGCGGACCTCCGGGTCCCGGCCCGCTTCGCTTTTTTCGCAGTGCGGGGTCGGACCTCGCTGGAAGGATTGACGCCGTGGCGACGTTCGTTGACCGGGTCGTGCTGCATCTGCAGGCCGGCGATGGCGGGCACGGTTGTGCCTCGATCCACCGCGAGAAGTTCAAGCCCTTCGGTGGGCCGGACGGCGGCAACGGCGGGCACGGTGGCAGCGTGTCCCTGGTGGTCGACCCGCAGGTGACCACGCTGCTCGACTTCCACTTCCGCCCGCACGTCAAGGCCGACAGCGGCAAGGGTGGCGCGGGGTCGAACCGGGACGGGGCCAACGGCCACGACCTGGTGCTCAAGGTGCCCAACGGCACAGTGGTGCAGACCCTCGACGGCACGGTGCTGGCCGACATGGTCGGCGCCGGCACCACCTTCGAGGTGGCCCGTGGCGGGCGTGGCGGGCGGGGTAACGCCTCGCTGGCCAACGCCAAGCGCAAGGCCCCCGGCTTCGCCGAGCTGGGTGAGCCCGGCGACCAGCTGGACGTGGTGCTGGAGCTCAAGAGCGTCGCCGATGTGGGCCTGGTGGGCTTCCCCTCGGCCGGCAAGTCGTCGCTGATCTCGGTGATCTCCGCCGCGAAGCCCAAGATCGCCGACTACCCGTTCACCACCCTGGTGCCCAACCTCGGCGTGGTCCGGGTGGACAACCACACCTTCACCGTCGCCGACGTGCCCGGCCTGATCCCCGGCGCGGCCACCGGCAAGGGGCTGGGCCTGGAATTCCTGCGGCACATCGAGCGCTGCGCCGTGCTGGTGCACGTCATCGACTCGGCGACGATGGAGCCGGGCCGCGACCCGGTCGCCGACATCGAGACCATCGAGGCCGAGCTGAACGAGTACGGCGGGCTGGCCGACCGGCCGCGGCTGGTGGCCGTGAACAAGGTCGACGTGCCGGACGGCCGCGACCTCGCCGAGATCGTGCGCCCCGACCTGGAGGAGCGCGGCTACCGGGTGTTCGAGGTCTCCGCGGCCACCCGGGAGGGGCTCAAGGAGCTCACCTACGCGATGGCCGAGCTGGTCGACGCGCAGCGCAAGGCCGCGCCGCCGGCCGAGCCGACCCGGATCGTGATCCGGCCGACGGCCGTGGACGACGAGGGCTTCACCATCACGGCCGAGACCGACGGTTCGTTCACCGTCCGGGGCGTCAGGCCGGAGCGGTGGGTCAAGCAGACCAACTTCGACAACGACGAGGCGGTCGGCTACCTGGCCGACCGGCTGGCCCGGCTCGGGGTCGAGGACAAGCTGGCCAAGGCCGGCGCGCAACCCGGCGACCTGGTCCGGATCGGTGAGCGCGAGTTCGACTGGCAGCCGACCCTCTACGCCGGTGTGGAGTTCACGCCCGGCAACCGGGGCACCGACGTCCGGCTGGAGGCGAGGTCGAACCGGGCGCGTGCGGCCGAGCGGCTCGCCGCCCGCAAGGCCCGCCGGGTGCGCTCGGGGGACGAGGTGGGCGACGGGGTGGGCGCCGACGCGTCCGACGACATCGTCGACATCGACGAGGACGACGCCGAATAGCCCGTTGCGCTCCGTGATCGGGTTGACTGCCGGAAACCTCCGCGAAATCCGTCCCGCCTAGCGTGGGGTGATGCTGATCGAAGCTCGGCCCGCCATCGATCCGGAGATCGCCGCCCTGGTCACCGCGCAGCAGCGTGAGCTGCGCGAGGCCGATGGCGGGTTGGACGGGCAGGTCACCGTCACCCACGACGACATCCGCTACCTCGCCGTGGTGGTGAACGGCCGGGCGGTCGCCTGCGGTGGGCTCCAGTCGATCGACGCCGCCACCGGCGAGGTCAAGCGGATGTACGTCCGGCCGGCGTACCGGGGTCGGGGCATCGCCCGCCAGCTGCTGGCCGCGCTGGAGGAGCTGGCGTTCCGGCAGGGGCATTCGGTGGTCTGCCTGGAGACCGGCACCTACCTGCCGGCCGCGATCGGGCTCTACACCTCGTGCGGCTACGACCGGATCCCGGTGTACGGCGAGTACGTGCACAACCCGTACAGCGTCTGTTTCGCCAAGCGGCTGCCGGTCGCGGCCTGACGGCCCGCGCCGCGGTGCCGGCGCTCAGGCGCCGGTGCTGGCGTGCGCGACGGTGACCGGCTTCGACTCCGGCGAGGCGTGCTGGCGCAGGACGATGCTCAGCAGGATCAGGGCGCCGACCGCGAGGAACTCGCTCTGCCAGTTCTGCATGGACTGGAACCAGAAGTCGCTGGTGCCGAGGAAGTCCCACACCCCGATCGGCGGTGCCCCGCTCTGCAACGCCTGCTCCTGGTTGTACGCGGCGGTGCCACCGAGCAGGTGCCCGACGAACGAGCCGGCGAAGATCAGCAGCAGCGCGATGGAGAGGCTGTTGCGGTAGACGACAAGCGGCAGGCCGCCGACGCGCACCGGCCAGGGCGATTGCGCTGTCGCCCGGCGCTCGTCGTCCTCCGGCCGGTCGGTCTGGTCCACCGGCTTCGACTCGGCCGAACCCCGCTGCACCAGGTGCGCGGTGAGCAGCACGTACCCGCCCATCTGGAGGAACTCGGACTCCCAGTTCTCGAAGACCGCCTCCGCGAAGTGCCCACTGGTCAGGTAGGCCGGCCAGCTCAGCGGCGTCGCGCCGAACTCGGTCAGCTCCTCGTTGTGGGTCTGCCAGCCGAAGACGCTCTGCAACAGCAGGAAGACGAGGAACGCGCCGAGCATGGCGACGGTCAGGGCGTTGTCGCGTAGCCAACGGGGCATCTCGCACCTCTTTCGCGGATCAGCCCTGCGATACCCACGCCGGGATGACCGCCAAACCGGTGGAGCGCCAGTTCAGGGCCGGTCGGTCGGCGTGTCGAGGCGTCCGCCGGTGCCCACCTGGTTGGAGAGCAGCAGCCCGAGCGCGAGCATGCCGAAGCCGAGCGCGAGGTGCAGCCAGTTGTCGGCGGCGTTGATCGGCAGGATGTTCACCCCGCCGTCCTCGTCGATGGCCTCGACCGCCAGGCCGTACAGCCAGAGGGCGAGGTAGATCGCACCGCCGCCGGCCAGGAAGAGCCGGGCGCCGGCGATGCTGCGGGCCAGCACCAGGCCGGCCAGCCCGAACAGCAGGTGTACGGCGTTGTGCAGGATCGAGATCTGGAACAGCCCGAGCAGCAGGGCGTCCGAGTGGTGAGTGGCGAACCGCAGGTCGCCGTAGTCGGTGGTGATGCCGGGGATGAAGCCGAGGATGCCGATCAGCAGGAAGACCCCGGCCACGATCAGCGCGGCCACCTGCACCCGGGGGCGATGGCCGGTTGGTCGGCCGCCTCGCGCGTCTCGTGCCATCGCTGCCCCCTCCGTGGATCTGCCGGCCCCGCGAACCTCGCTGTCCGCAGCGGCGACGTGACGCAGCCCGACGATCCTCCATTTTGAAGTCGATCCCACCGGCCGCGCAGTGAAATGCACGAAGAGGCATGGAAGCCCGAACGCAGGGTAGGTGAATTGTCAGCGGCCGCGGCAGCGCGGTCGCATCCCCCCAGCACAACCGCGACGACTTTCCGAGCGGAAGGGAAATCATGACTTACGATCTGTCACCCACGTCTTCCACGTACGGGCAGGAGTCGACCAACGGCGGAGGCGTCCGCGAGCAGGCCCGCCAGGTCGGATCGGAGGCCGCGCACGCCGGTGGCGCGGTCGCGCAGACCGCCAGGGAGCAGGGCACCGAGGTCGGCCGCGAGGCGGCCCGGCAGGCCCGCAACCTCTACGGCGAGGCGCGGAACCAGCTCGCCAGCCAGACCGGCGAGCAGCAGCGCCGCGCGGCCGGTGGGTTGCGGTCGCTCGCCGACGAGATGCGCTCGATGGCCGAGCAGGGTGGCCAGGCCGGCCCGGTGAGCGAGCTGGCCCGTCAGGCCGCCGACCGGGTGCACGGCGTGGCCGGCTGGCTCGAGGAGCGCGAGCCCGGTGACCTGATCACCGAGGTGCGCGACTACGCGCGGCGCAACCCGGGCACCTTCCTGGTCGGCGCGGCGGTGCTCGGCGTGCTGGCCGGCCGCCTGACCCGCAGCGTCTCCGCCGCCGGCGACGACTCCGGCAACGGCTCGGCGAGCTACCGCGGCAGCGGGGCGTACGACCCGGAGCAGACCGCCGTGATCCCGACGCCGCCGGCGCCCCGCGCGGTGCCCGACGCCGTTCCGCCGGCCGGCTACCTCGACCCGACCCCCGGCACGTACGCCGAGCCGAACCCCGGCACCTACGCCGAGCCGACCGGCACCGGCCAGCCGCTGCCGCCGGTGAGCCAGACCGACCCGCTGCCGGGCGTGCCGTCCAGCGGCAACACCCGTCCGTGAGCCACCGAGTCATCCGAAGGGAGGTGACGGCATGACCATGCCGACGCAGGGGTCCGGACTGGACTCCGGTTACCACCCCGACGCGGGTGCCCCGCACACCGCGGCGGAGGTGAAGGGCAGCTCGCTGGGTGAGCTGATGCGCCAGGTCACCAGTGACCTGTCGACGCTGATGCGCCAGGAGGTCGAGCTGGCCAAGGCCGAGATCCGCCAGGAGGGCAGGAAGGCCGGCAAGGCTGCCGGACTCTTCGGCGGCGCCGGCTTCGGCGGCTACATGGTGGCGCTGTTCGTGTCCATCGCCGTGTGGCAGTTCCTGGACAACGTCATGGACTCCGGTCTGGCCGCACTGATCGTGGCCGTGATCTGGGCAGTGGTCGCCGGGGTCCTCTACTCCATGGCCAAGAAGAACGCCCAGCACGTACGCGGCCTCAAGCAGACCAACGACAGCGTGCAGCGGATCCCCGACGCGCTCAAGCCCCACCCGGAGGGAGTAACCCGATGAGCACCGATCCCGACCAGATCCGCCGGGAGATCGAAGCCACCCGCAACAACCTGAGTTCCGACGTGGACGCGCTGGCGTACAAGGTCAGCCCCAGCCGCATCGTCGACGACCGTAAGCAGCGGGCCCGCTCCGCGCTGCAGAATGTGAGGGACAAGGTCATGGGAACCGCGTCTGACCTCGGCCACGGCACCGGCCACGCCGCCCACTCGGTGGGCGACCGCACCTCGTCGGCGGCCTCCAGCGTCAGCGACGCCGCGCAGTCGGCGGCCTCCACCGTCAGCGACGCCGCCCACAGCGCGCCGCGGGTCATCCGGCAGAAGTCCGAGGGCAACCCGCTGGCCGCCGGCCTGATCGCGTTCGGCGTCGGCTGGCTCGCCTCGTCGCTGATCCCGGCCAGCCGCCGGGAGCAGCAGGCCGCGACCCAGCTCAAGGAGAAGGCCAGCGAGCACGGCGGGGTGGTGAAGGAGAAGCTGGGCGAGGTGGCCAGCGAGCTCAAGGAGGAGCTGCGCGAGCCGGCTCAGCACGCCGCCGAGTCGGTGAAGTCCACCGCCCAGGACGCGGTGCACGCGGTCAAGGACGACAGCAGGTCGGCCGCGCAGGACGTCAAAGACCAGGCGCAGCAGTCCCGCCAGCAGGTCAGCCCCTGACCCCACCCCGGTTATCACCCCCGACAGCTCGCGGCCACCTCGGTGTCCGCGAGCTGTCGCGTTGTCAGCGGGGCCGCAGCGCGCGGGTCGAGTGGGCGGCCCGGCGCAGGCGGGTGTCGCCGTAGCGGACTCCGCCGAGCAGGAACCGCTGACCGACCGCGAGCCAGCCGCACACGGCACGTTCCAGCAGCCAGAGCGGGGCCGCCAGCGCGGTGCTCGGCGGGAAGACCGCGTCGCCTCCGGCGCGGCGGCGGCCCAGCTCGGCCACGGCTGCGGCGCCGGCCGCCGCGCCCAGCAGCAGCCCGGGTCGGCGGGCCGCGACCGCCGCCGCCAGCGCCGGCAGGACCGCGAGTGAGGTCAGCAGGCGAGCCGGCTGGGCCAGATCGTCGTACGCCTGGCGGACCCGTTGGCCGCGGAAGTGCGCGGCGTCCGGTGGCAGCCGGCGTACGTACAGCCAGGCCGGCGCGGCCTCGGTGCCGCCGTACGCCCGCACGGTGCGGATCAGCTCCAGGTTCTCGAAGAGCACGTCCGGGTCGTACCCGCCCATGCCGAGGAAAGTGCTGCGGCGGACTGCCAGGGTGCCCGGGTAGTCCGCCCCGAGCGCCCTGTTGAGCAGCGTCCGACCGGTGTCCCACCAGGCGTGCCAGGGCAGCGGGGCGAAGTAGTTCTGCGGCCGGACCAGATCCACCCGGCCGAGCAGCCGGTGCACCGCGCGCAGTCCGGCCTCGTCGTACCGAACGTCGTCGTCGGCGATCACCACGTGTTCGTGGCCGGCCGCGCGAACGCCGGTGAGCACCCCGGTCACCTTGCCGTTCAACCCGCGCAGGGTGGGGTCGGGCGGGAGGTGCCGGCGGACCAACCCGCGCCACGCCGCGGCGTGCCGGGCGAAGACGTCCGGCGCGGAGCCGTCGACCACGATGACCTCGACGCGGCCGCCCAGCCAGCGCAGGTAGTCGGTCAGCTCGGCCAGGCCGGTGTCGGCGGCCCAGCGCAACGGCAGCACGTACGCCATCGGCAGCGGCGGCGCGCTACCGTGCCGGCCGCGGTCGGGATCAGCACCGACCCGCTGGGAGCCCGGGGCCTCGCCGAGGTGCGGGTCGTCGGGTCCGCCGGCCCGGCGGGTCGGCGCGCTCACTCCGCCACGGACCGGCGGTGCGGCGGCGGTTGGCCGCGTCGGCCAGCGTGCCGGCCGTACGCGCTGGTGTCGAAGGGCAAGGGTGCCTCCCGGACAGGCGGTCAACGGCCGCCGGGCGGACGGCCGCCCGCAGCACGTGCCCGCGATCCGGCCGGTCAAACCGGTACGTCGTTTCGACGGGCCGAGTCCGGGTAGCGCTGCCGGTGTGGGCTGTCTGTCCCCGGACGCCCGGGTGAAGGAGACGAGATGACCAGCAACGGAACGAGGTGGGCGGTGCTCGGCGTCACCGCGGCGACCGCGGTCGGCGTCGGGCGGGCGGTGGCCCGCCGTCGGCATCGGCACCAGCCCGAGCGGCAGGACGGCTGGTACGTGGTGCGCCGCGGGGTGACTGTGGACCGGCCCCGGGACGCGGTGGTCGGGTTCTGGACCGACCGGGAGCGGCTGGACCGCGCGCTGGCCGAGTGGGCCACCCTGGAACAGCTCGACGACCGGCGCTGGCGGTGTGTCGCCCGCGACCCGAGCGGCGGTGACACCGAATGGCGGGCGGAGATCACCGTGGACGGGCCCCGCACGCTCCGCTGGGGGGTCGAGGACGGCCCGGTGCCGCAGGAGGGGCGGATCGAGCTGACCGATGCCCCGCAGGGCCGGGGCACCGAGATCCGCGCCGAGCTGCGCTACCGCTCCGGCCGGCTGCGCCGGGTGGTCGGCCTGGCCACCGGCGACGAACCGGACCTGGCTCTGCGGGACACGCTGCGCCGGGTGAAGTCGCTGATCGAGTGCGGCCAGGTGATCGACACCCGGCGCGACCCGTCCGGCCGTAGCCCGGCCCAGGAGAAGGCGACCGACAGGATGCGGGAGAAGCTGATGACGGGAGGACGGGCGTGAGGGCGCTCTGCTGGGAAGGCGTCGGCAAGCTGGCGGTCCGGGACGTGCCGGAGCCCCGGATCCGCGCCGAGGGGGACATTCTCGTCCGGGTCCGGGCCAGCAGCGTCTGCGGCTCCGACCTCCACCTGATCAACGGATACCTGCCGGCGATGCGGGAGGGCGACATCCTCGGCCACGAGTTCATGGGCGAGGTGGTGGAGACCGGGCCCGGCGTACGGCGGCACCGGGTGGGCGACCGGGTGGTGGTCGGTTCGGTGGTCGCCTGCGGTGGCTGCTGGTACTGCCGGACCGAGCAGTACTCGCTCTGCGACAACTCGAATCCCCAGCCGGTGTTCACCGAGAAGCTGTGGGGGCACTCGCCGGCCGGCATCCTGGGCTACTCGCACGCGGCGGGCGGCTACGCCGGCTCACACGCGGAGTACATCCGGGTGCCGTTCGGCGACGTCGGCGCGTTCGCGGTGCCCGACGGGGTGCCGGACGACTCGGTGGTGTTCGCCTCCGACGCGATGCCCACCGGCTGGATGGCCACGGACTTCTGCGGGCTGACCGGCGGGGAGGTGGTCGCCGTCTGGGGTGCCGGCGGGGTCGGTCAGATGGCGGCCCGGTCGGCGCAACTCCTCGGCGCCGAGCGGGTCATCATGATCGACCGTTTTCCGGACCGGTTGGCCACGGCGGCCGAACGGGTGGGCGTCGAGACGATCAACTACGCGGAGACCGACGTGCTGGAGGCGCTGCGTGAGCTGACCGCCGGGCGCGGGCCGGACGCCTGCATCGAGGCGGTGGGCATGGAGTCGCACGACGTCGGGCCGACCTACGCGTACGACCGGGTGAAGCAGTCGGCGCGGTTGCAGACCGACCGGCCCACGTCGGTCCGCCAGGCGATCATGGCCTGCCGCAAGGGCGGCACGGTGAGCATCGTCGGCGTGTACGCCGGTCTGATCGACAAGTTCCCGCTCGGCGCGGCGATGAACAAGGCCCTGGTCCTGCGGATGGGGCAGATGCACGCGCAGCGTTACATCCCGATGCTGCTCGACCGGATCGCCGCCGGCGAGATCGACCCCGGCTACCTGGCCACCCATCCGCTCCCCCTGGAGCAGGGCGCACGCGGCTACGAGCTGTTCGAGAAGAAGCAGGACGGCTGCCTCCGCAGCGTCCTGCACCCCTGACCCGCTGACCGCACCCCGCCCCGCCGGTCACCAGCACGGTCGGTGGGGCGGTGGGTCAGTCGGTGCGGCGGATGTTGGTGAGGGTGAGACCGCTGGGGGGTAGTGCCGGCATCCGGCGCAGGTCCACTGCCAGGTCCTGTGGCGGGACCTCGTAGCGCATGGCGCTGGTCAGGTTGGTGACCGCCCGTTTCATCAGGTCGATGGTGATCCACTCGCCGGCGCAGCGGTGCCCGGTCCAGTGGTCGCCGCCGCCCTGCGGGATCAGGTGGAACGGGTCCACGGGACGGCCGGCGAACCGCTCCGGGCGGAACAGCTCCGGCTCGGGCCAGAGCGCGGGGTGGTGGTTGGTGCCGTACAGGTCGAGAAGCACCCGCCGGCCGCGCGGGAAGTGGTGGCCCTGCCAGTCGAAGGAGCGCCGGACCTGAGCGGCGGCGGCCGGGAAGAACGGGTAGTACCGGCGTACCTCCTGCACGAACTGCTCGGTGGCCTCGTCGTCGCCGCGGACCCGCTGCCGCCAGGCGGGATGGTCGTGCAGGGCGAGCGCGGCGAAGACGATGAACCGGTCCACGGCGACCGTCGGCCGCAGCACGTTGAGCAGCTCGACCGCGGCGATCCTGCGGGGGAGCAGCCTGCCCTGTGCGTCGCGGTGCTCGGCGATCACCTTGAGCGCGCTGCCGGCGGGGGCCGGGAGGGTGCCGATCCGCGTCCGCTCGATGATGTCGGCGATCCAGCGTTCGGCCCGACGGCGGGCGAGCAGGCCCCGCCAGTGCCGGGGGCCGACGATCGCCGGGGCCTCGATCATGGCGTGCAGCTCGACGGTACGGCGGTCGACCTGCGACGCGGCCAGCGGCACCCCGGCCCAGGAGCAGACCACCCGGGTCAGCAGCCGGCCCAACTCGTCGTAGAGCGTCACCGGCGCGGCGCCCTCCCAGGCCGGAATCCGGGCCTGCCACTCGTCGTCGAAGAGCTGGCCGAGCTGTCCGATGGCGGCCGGCGTCATGATCGACATGAGCATCGCCTTGCGGTCCCGGTGCTCCGGCCCGTCCAGCCCCTGCACGCCGCCCCGGCCGGTCAGGGTCCGCTGTACCCGCAGCGGCATCGCCTCCCGTCGACGGAAGCGCTCGGTGTCGTAGAACAGCGTCGCCGCCGGCCGGCCCCGCAGGCAGATGGTCGGGGCCAGCAGGATCCGGGTCCGGAAGATGTCGCTGCCGTACCGGTCGCAGCGCTCGCCGATGAACCGGTAGCCGGCGCGGAGGAACGCGAGCGTGCTGTCGGGGCCGCGGTCGGCCGGCGTGGTCGCCATCGGGTCTCCTCACGTGCGGATGCCGGCCGGTCTGCTCGGCCGGGTGCGTCTACCCGGGTCAGGGCTCCTGAATCGCACCGCCGACATCGGTCGCGCGCCGGGGCGGGTGCGGCGCGGCCATCGGATCGGCGTCCGCTGGCCCCTCCCACCGGCGCGGCAACCTGGTTGAGTTTCGGGTGGGTGGCCGGCGGCGACGAGGGCCGGGGCGGCTGGGGTCGATGTTGCGGCCGGGCCACGGACGAGGGACCACGGGGAGGGCGTATGCGGGACAACAGATCGCCGCACTGGCGGCAGCGGCGGGCGGTCGGGGGTCTCGGCGCGGACCGGATCCGGGACCGGGCGGCGCTGATCGGGCCGCCCCGGCGGCCCACCCGGCCGCACCGGTTCTTCACTGTGCACCTGGGCTTCACGGCGGCCGGCATGGTCGACGCCCGCGAGCTGGCGGTGGCGTACGCGGAGGCGCTGAGCCTGCTCCGTCCGGAGCTGGCGCTCGGTGCGGCGGCCCTGTCGCCGGCCGATGCCTGGCACCGGGCCGAGCGGCTGTTCTGCGGGGCTGTCGGCCCGGACGGCGAGCGCTGCGTCGACGTGGCCGAACATCCTGGCTTCCACCACGCCCCGGGCCCCGGCGGCCTCGGCTGGGGCGACGGCGACGGCCCTGGAGATGGTTGACCGATGGCCCATGACCGGCGACGGGCGGGCGATGTGGGGGCGTCGCGGGCACCGAGACACCCCCACGTCGCCGATCCGGCACCGGCACCGGGCCGGCGTACGGGGTCAGTCCAGGTCGAACTCGCCGTCCTGCGCGCCGGCGACGAACGCGTCCCACTCGGCCTGGGTGAAGACCAGCACCGGCCCCTCCGGCTGGCCGGAGTTGCGCATCCCGATCAGGTCATCGACGAACGCGACCTCGACGGCGCTGTCGGAGGTGTCCCCGTCGGCCCGCTGCCAGACCGCCCGAGAGAGGTCGAAGTCGCCCTTGGGGTGCTGCGCCATGGTTCTTTCCTCCAGTGCCGAGGGTCGTGTGGTGACCGCGTGCGGATCCCCATCGGGCAGGATAAGCGGATGCCCAGCCTGACCCGTGTAGAGGCGACCGCGCGTGGCGCGGCGATTACCGTCGAGTCCTATCAGGTGGACCTCGACCTGACCGGTGGCGGTGAGCTGTTCCGCTCCCGCGTCGAGATCCGGTTCCGGGCGACCCCCGGCGCCGCGACCTTCGCCGAGGTCAAGCCCGCCGCACTGCTGGCGGTACGCCTCAACGACCGTGACATCGACCCCGCAGCGTTGACCGACAACCGGCTGCCCCTGGGCGACCTGGGCGCGGAGAACACGCTGGTCGTCGAGGCGGACATGGCGTACTCCAACACCGGTGAGGGGATGCACCGCTTCGTCGACCCGGCCGACGGCGAGACCTACCTCTACGCCATGTCCTTCCTCGACGACGTGCAGCGCATCTTCGCCGCCTTCGACCAGCCCGACCTCAAGGCGTCGATCACCCTCGCGGTCACCGCCCCGCCGGAGTGGACGGTGGCCAGCAACGCCGAGGTGGCCGCCAACCCCGCACCCGGCCGTTGGGAGTTCGCCCCGACCGCGCCGCTGGCCACCTACTTCTTCTCGCTGATCGCCGGGCCGTACCACGTGCGGCGGGCCGAGCACGACGGCGTGCCGCTGGGCATCTACTGCCGCCGGTCGCTCGCCGAGCACCTGGACGCCGACGCCGAGGAGATCTTCACCGTCACCCGGCAGTGCCTGGACCGGTTCCACCAGCTCTTCACCGAGCGCTACCCGTTCGGCAAGTACGACCAGGCGTTCGTGCCGGAGTTCAACGCCGGCGCGATGGAGAACCCGGGCATCGTCACCCTCCGCGACGACTACGTCTTCCGCTCGGCGGTCACCGACTCACAGCGGGAGCTGCGGGCCACCACCATCGCCCACGAGATGGCGCACATGTGGTTCGGTGACCTGGTCACCATGCGCTGGTGGGACGACCTGTGGCTCAACGAGTCCTTCGCTGAGTACCTGGGCACGCGGGTCACCGCCGAGGCGACCCGCTTCGACCAGGCGTGGACCACCTTCGCCATGCGCCGTAAGGCCTGGGGGTACGCCGCCGACCAGCGCCCCTCCACCCACCCCGTCGCACCGGAGGAGGTGGCCGACGCCGACGAGGGCCTGCTCAACTTCGACGGCATCTCGTACGCCAAGGGGGCCAGTGTGCTGCGGCAGCTGGTCGCGTGGCTCGGCGACGACGCGTTCCTCGCCGGCCTGAACGCGCACTTCGCCGCGCACCGCTTCGGCAACGCCACCCTCGCCGACCTGCTGGCCAGCCTCAGTGCCGCCAGTGGACGGGACCTTTCCGGCTGGGCCGACGTGTGGTTGCGCCAGGCGCAGGTCAACACGCTGCGCGCCGAGGTCGCCGTCGACGCCGATGGCCGCTACACCGAGGTGGCCGTCGTGCAGACCGCGCCCGAGTCGCACCCGGTGCTGCGTCCGCACCGGATCGGCGTCGGCCGTTACTCGGCCGACGGCGCGGTGGAGCGCGACGAGGTGGACCTCGACCCGGGCATCGACGGCGGGCGGACCGTGCTCGACGGGCTGACCGGCGTCCCGGCGGCCCGGCTGCTGCTGCCCAACGACGGCGACCTCACCTTCGCCAAGGTGCGCCTCGACCCGGCGTCGGCGGCCGCCGTACCGCTGGTGCTGCCCGGGCTGGCCGACCCGCTGGCGCGGGCGGTGCTCTGGAGCGAGGCGCTGGACGCGGCGACCGACGGGGAGCGGCCGGTCACCGGCCTGGTCGACCTGATGGTCGCCGCGCTGCCGGCCGAGACCGAGGTGATCATCGCGGAGGACGTGCTCACCCTCAGCCGGTCGCTGATCGACCGCTACCTCGACCCGCTGACCCGTTCCGCGGCGCTGACCCGGGTCGCCGGGGCGTGCCGGCAGTTGCTCGACGGCGCGACGGCGGGGGAGTCGTTGCAGCTGGCCGCCGCCCGGGGCTGGATCGCCGCGACCACCGACGCCGACCTGCTCACCGGCTGGCTCGCCGGCCGCGACGTGCCGGCCGGGCTGAAGGTCGACGCCGAGCTGCGCTGGTTGGTGCTGCGCCGGCTGGTGGCGCTGGGCGCGGCCGGCGCGGCGGAGATCGACGCCGAGGTGGCCGCCGACCGCAGCGCCACCGGTGCCGAGCGGGCCGCCCGCTGCCGTGCCGCGTTGCCCGACCCGGCCGCGAAGCAGGCGGCGTGGGACATCATCGTGCGGGACACCGAGCTGTCCAACCGGCTGCTGGAGGCGACCGCCGAGGGGTTCTGGCAGCCCGAGCAGGCCGAGTTGACCGCCGCGTACGTCGAGCGGTACTTCGCGGACATGCCGGTCGCGGCTCGACGGCGTACTCCGTGGACGGCCGAGCGGGTGGCCGCCCTGGCGTTCCCCCGCTACGCCGTGGCACAGCCGACCCGGGAGGCGGCCGCGACGCTGCTGGCCCGCGACGACCTGACCCCCGGCCTGCGGCGGGTGGTCACCGACGCCGACGACGACCTGCGTCGCGCGCTGGTCGCCCGGACGGCGGTGGCCGCCGCGGCGGCCTGAGAGCGGGCGGGCGCGGGGTGGCCGACGGGCCACCCCGCGCTCCGGCTCAGCGCAGCGCCGGCTCGGTCGTGACCGGAGCGTCCCAGTCGATGACGTAGCGCTGTTCGTGTGCGACGGTCCTCTCCGGGTCCATCGCGGTGCGCGTCAGCAGCGGCATCAGCAGCGGCATGAGCGTTCGGGCGACGGGCCCCGGCGCCTTGGCGTGGTTGATCCGCGCCGCTCGGGCGGCGATCTTCTCCACCCTCGCGCGGCGCAGCCGCTCGAACGCGGTGAACGCCGACGCGACGTCCGGCAGGTCACGCAGGCAGCGGGCGAGCTGCACCGCGCTCTCGATCGCCAGCGACGCGCCCTGACCGGAGCTGTTCGACGGCGCGTGCGCCGCATCGCCGACCAGCACCATCCGGCCCCGGTGCCAGTGCGGAACCGGCGGCATGATCTGCAACGCGCCGACCACCTGGAGCTCGTCGGCGCTGCTGGTGGCCATCAGGTCGCGGCCCGGATCGTCATCGCCGTAGCTGGTGCGCAGCGTGTCCAGCCATCGGGCCGCCGGCACCGCGCGGGCCTCGACCAGGCTCAGCGGCCGCTGGTACGGCAGGTTGGCACCCCAGCGGGTGCCACCGCCGGGCTCCGGCCAGTAGAGGTAGTAGCCGCGTCGCCCGAACGCGAAGGTCATAGTGCCCGGCTCGACGTCCACCTCGTGCCGGGCCACCGCCTCGAAGCCGAGCAGCCCGGTGAACCGGGGGGCGGGCGCGGCCGGGTCGATGAGACCGCGGACCGTCGAGCGGATGCCGTCGGCGCCGACCAGGACATCGGCGGTGGCGCTGGTGCCGTCCTCGAAGCGGGCCGTCACGCCGCTCTCGGTCTGCTCGGCGGCGACCAGCCGCTTGCCGTACGCGAACGGGACGCCCTCGGCGACCGCCCGGTCGTGCAGCACCCGGTGCAGCTCGGCCCGGTGCACCACCCGCAGCGGTGGCACCCCGGCAAGCGTGGGCAGGTCGATGCTGCGGCTGCCGACGGCCATCACTGTGCGTTCGATCGGGGTGGCGATCGCTGTCACCGCCTCGTCCGCGCCCACCGTGCGCAGGGCCGCCACGCCGTTCGGCGCGAGCGCGAGGGTGCCTCCGATGCCGCCGACGCCGCTGGCGGTGGCGGGGTACGCCTCGTGGACGGTGGCGGTGATGCCGGCGCGGCGCAGCGCGAGCGCCGTCACCGGACCGGCGATGCCGCCGCCGATGACGATCGCGGTTCGTACCGTGGTCATGCTCTCTCCCTGGGTGTCGTCGGTCCGTGCGCGTGCGAACCGACCTGGGAGGGAGCGCGGTTATCCTCGTGGTTGCCGCTTCGGGCCGGGCGCCTTCCCAGGTGTCGGTTCGAGGTATGGGCTCCGGCGGGGTGTTGGCGCACCCCGCCGGAGCCGTCCGTCAGTCGGGGGTGTCGGGGGTCGGGGTGCTGGTCCTTCCGGCCAGCTCGGTCAGCTCCGCCGGCATCTCGCCGGTCTCGTGGAAGGCCCGCCAGGTGTCCAGACCCGGGTAGCTGCCCGAGGTCAGCTCGGCGAGCAGGGTCCGCAGCCACGCCGCTTCCGCGGCCCGCATGGCCAGGTCGTACTCCGACTCCACCAGGAACAGCCGAGGGATCTCCCGCAGGTGCTCGTCGAGCGTTGCGCGGTCCTGGCGGATCGCGTCGTTCAGCAGGTTGAGCCGCTGCCGCAGCAGGTCGGTGGCCACGTCGGGATGCAGCGCGGCGAGCACGGACAGGCCGGCCCGGAAGCGGGGATGCTCCGGCATCGGGGTGGAGACCAGCTCGCGGGCCCAGTCGACCAGCTCCGCCCGCCCCACGTCGGTGATCCGGTAGACGGTGCGTTCGGGGCGTCGGCTGTCACGGACGCTCTCCACGGCCTCGATCATGTCGTGTTTGTCCATGTTGCGGATCACGGTGTAGAAGGATCCCCACTTGAACTCCATGTCCTGGTCCTTGCCCCAGGCGCGTAGCGCGGTGGCGATCTCGTACGGGTGCATCGGCCGCTGGACCAGGGCGGACAGCACGGCCAGCGCCAGCAGATTGCCGACCTTGCGCCGCTTCGGCACGACGCCCTCCTGTCCTCGTTCCCAATTACTTGTCGACGAGTATACGCATGCGAGCGCTCGTGCCGCGACCCCGAATGCCGCTGTGGATCCCGGGTGGTGTCCGGCCGCCTGTAGAGCTGCCCCACGTCTGGGGCGGCGGCGCCGCCACCGGGCCGGAGTGGTGGCCCGCGATGCCCGGCCTACGATCACGGGGTGGAGGAAGACATCCGGCGGATCGGGATCATGGGTGGCACCTTCGACCCGATCCACCACGGGCACCTCGTCGCGGCCAGCGAGGTGGCCGACCGTTTCGGCCTGGACGAGGTGGTCTTCGTCCCCACCGGGCAGCCGTGGCAGAAGGCCGACGAACCGGTCAGCCCCGCCGAGGACCGGTACCTGATGACTGTCATCGCGACCGCCTCCAACCCCCGATTCCAGGTCAGCCGGGTCGACATCGACCGCAGTGGGCCGACCTACACGGTCGACACGCTGCGCGACCTCCAGGCCGAGTACGGCCCCAAGGTGCAGCTGTTCTTCATCACCGGCGCCGACGCGCTGCAACGCATCCTGTCGTGGAAGGACCTGGACGAGATCTTCGAGCTGGCCCACTTCATCGGGGTGACCCGGCCCGGCTTCCAACTCACCGACAAGCACCTGCCCGCCGACACCGTCAGCCTCATCCAGGTGCCGGCCATGTCCATCTCGTCGACCGACTGCCGTGCGCGGGTGGCCCGGGGCGAGCCGGTCTGGTACCTGGTGCCCGACGGTGTGGTGCAGTACATCGCCAAACGGAACCTGTATCAGCGCTGACCGTGCCCGGTTCACCCCCATTCATGCGGCTAATCGACCAGAACTGACAAGTCGAGACGACGCCGGGTATGAGACGCTTGGAGGATCGCACGGTTGATCGAAGGAGAACGGTGACAGTTTCCGAACGCGCTCACGAGCTGGCGATCGCCGCCGCCCAGGCCGCCGCCGACAAGAAGGCGCAGGACATCACCATCATCGACGTCGGCGACCAGCTCGCCATCACCGACGCGTTCCTGCTCGCCGCCGCCCCCAACGAGCGTCAGGTGCTGGCCATCGTCGACGCCATCGAGGAGCGCCTGCTGGAGCTGCCGGAGAAGGCCAAGCCGGTGCGGCGCGAGGGTGAGCGTGGTGGCCGCTGGGTGCTGCTCGACTACGTCGACATCGTGGTGCACGTCCAGCACACCGAGGAGCGCGAGTTCTACGCGCTCGACCGGCTCTGGAAGGACTGCCCCACGATCCCGTTCGTCGACCGCGACCTGGTCGAGGCCGATGCCAGCGGGTCCGCCACGGCCGAATGACCCGGCTGATCATCTGGCGGCACGGCAACACCGACTGGAACGCCGCCAACCGCGTCCAGGGGCAGACCGACATACCCCTCAACGAGTTGGGTCGCGACCAGGCCCGCGACGCCGCCCCGCTGCTCGCGTCGATGCGTCCCGACGCCATCGTGTCCAGCGACCTGAGCCGCGCCGCGGAGACCGCCGCCGCGCTGGCCGCGCTGACCGGTCTGCCGGTGCGCACCGACGCCCGGCTGCGCGAGCGGCACTTCGGGCAGTGGCAGGGCCTGCACCTCACCGAGGTCGCCGAGCGCTTCCCCGCCGAGTACGCCCGCTGGCGGTCCGGCGACCCGGCCCCCGGCGCGGACCTTGAGCCCCTGCACGACCTGGGCCAGCGGGTCGCCGCCGCGTTGCAGGAGGCCGCCGACGCGGCACCCGGCGGCACCGTGGTGATCGCCACCCACGGTGGCGGCTCCCGGCAGGGCGTCGGTTCCCTGCTCGGCTGGGACGCCGGCGTGCTGCGCAGCATCGGCTCGCTGGCCAACTGTCACTGGACCGAGCTGCGGCACGACGACGTCCGGGGCTGGCAGTTGCGGGCGCACAACGTCGGCCTGATCACCGTCCCGGCCGTCGTCGACGCGGTCTGAACGCCGTCCGTCCCGGCCGTCCCCGCCACCTGGCGCACGATCGCGCCTCGGCGTTCACCGCCCCGATCGACTAGCGTGCGGGCATGCCCGTCGCGGTCGTCACCGACTCCACCGCCTACCTTCCACCCGACCTGGTGCAGGCGCACCGGCTGACAGTCGTGCCGTTGACCGTCGTGCTCAACGGCGCAGAGGGACTGGAGGGCGTGGAGACCCAGCCGGCCGACGCCACCCGGGCGCTGAGCGGCCGGCGGGTCACAGCCAGCACCTCCCGGCCGGCGCCCGAGCAGTTCGCCCAGACGTACCGCCGGCTCCTCGACGCCGGCGCCGACGGCGTCGTCTCGGTGCACCTCTCCGCCGGCCTGTCCGGCACGGTCGAGGCGGCCCGGCTGGCCGCCGCCGACCTGGACGGCCGGGTCGAGGTCGTGGACAGCCGCTCGGCCGGCATGGGGCTCGGCTTCCCGGCCATCGCGGCCGCCACGGCCGCCGAGGCCGGCGCCGACCTGTCCGGTGTACGCGACGCGGCCCTCGCCGCCGTCGCCCGGACCACCGTCTGGTTCTACGTCGACACGCTGGAGTTCCTCCGCCGGGGCGGCCGGATCAACGCCGCCGAGGCACTGCTCGGCACCGCCCTGTCGGTCAAGCCCATCATGCACATGCCGGACGGTTCGATCGTGCTGCGGGAGAAGGTGCGCACCGCCAGCCGGGGAGTGGCCCGGCTGGTCGACCTGGCCGTCGAGGCGGCCGGCGACGACGAGGTGGACCTCGGAGTGCACCACCTGGCCGCGCCACAGCGGGCCGAAGCGCTGCTCGCCGCGCTCACCGAGCGGCTCGGCGACCGGCTGCACGACACGTACGTCTCCGAGGCCGGCGCAGTGGTCGCCGCGCACGCCGGCCCGGGGTTGGCCTGCGTCGTCGTCCACCGCAGACCGGGCGACTGAGCCGGTGTCCACGTCGTTCGTGGTGACCGGGGGCGGCCGCGGCGTCGGCCGGGCCGTTGTGCAACGACTCGTGGCGACCGGCGCCACCGCCGTCGTCGTGGAGCGTGACGCCGACGCGGTCGACTGGCTGGCCGGTCACCCGGCCGCCGACCGGCTGGTCGCGGTCATCGGCGACGCCGGCGACGAACAGGTGGCCCAGCACGCCGCCGACCTGGCCGAGCGTTCCGGGCCGCTGACCGGCTGGGTGAACAACGCCGCGGTGTTCCGGGACGCCGCGCTGCACTCGGCGTCGGCCGACGCGGTGCTCGACCTGATCGCGCAGAACCTACGCCCGGCCGTGGTGGGCGCCGCCGTGGCCGTGCGCCGGTTCCTGGCCGCCGGCTCGGGTGGCGCCATCGTGAACGTCTCGTCGCACCAGGCCCGCCGGCCGGTGTCCGGCGCCCTGCCGTACTCGACGGCGAAGGCCGCCGTGGAGGGGCTGACCCGTGCGCTGGCCGTCGAGTACGGGCGGCACGGCATCCGCGCCAACGCTGTCGCGCTCGGCTCGATAGCCACCGAGCGGCACGGCGACTTCCTGGCCGCCCAGGAGCCCACCCAGGCCCAGTGGATCGACGCCGAGCTGACCCGGCTGCACCCGGTGGGTCGGATCGGGACGGTCGACGAGGTGGCGGAGGCGGTCGCGTACCTGCTGTCGCCGGCGGCGAGCTTCATCAACGGGGTGACGCTGCCGGTGGACGGGGGACGGGCCGTGCTGGGCCTGGACCCGGAGGCGTGCTGACCCTGGGTTGGCTCGCGTGCTGGCGTCAGCGGACACGAGCCCAGTCGACGAAGCGGTCATCGAGGTTGGTCGGCCGGTTGCTCGGGTTCAACGCGCTGAGGTCAGCCGCGGCTTCCTCCTGAAGGGCCGCCAGGTGAACCAGCAGCGCCGGGCGGTCATCGCGGTACTCGCCGAGGAGACGCAGCTTCGCGGCCGAGCAGGGCCAGGCGATTCCGCAGGTCCGGCAGCGCCACGAGGGCTTGATCACGGGGTGTTCCGAGCGGCCGGTCATCCGCCGACCTTCACCAGGAGGCGACGTTCCGGAGCGAGCGACCGGGGCACCACCCACTGCGCACCCACTGGCATGAAGTACAGGGATCGTCGGTCCAGTGCCATCCCGTCCGGCCTGAGCCGGTAGGCGTCGATCCACCGCCAGCCGTCGTACGTGATCCAGTCCAGGACCCGGATGACCCGGACCGTGATGGGCCGTACGAACTGCGGGCTTGCCGCGCGGGTCAGGAGCAGGACGTCGCCGGACTGAATCTTGCGCAGGGTCATCGCGCCTGCCGGCGACGGCGCCGGAGGTCGCACCGGTGGTGGGTTCGCCTGCTTTGGCTGTGGTTTGTCGTTCGGCACGGTCTTCCCCTGAACGCTGTTGGGAAGGGGCCGCCCCTGTGAGTGCTCGCCATCGGGGCGGCCCCGCTACGAACGCGTCCGCCGGGTTCGGGTTCCCTGCCGGCCGCGCCGTCTACGAAGCACCTTGCCGAGAGCGATGGGATCAGTACACAACGTTGATGTATGGTGCCGTGATGTCCGGGACGTCCACAGGGGAGGTGGGATGAACCACGTACTCCAGGCGGCGATGGCTGAGGCTGGGCAGACTGCGGAGAGTCTCGCAGGCCAGACCGGCGTAGATCCGAAGACGGCAGCGCGATGGATCTCGCCGGGACGTGTGCCTCAACCTCGTCGACGCGCACAGGTGGCCGCGATCCTTGGAAGGGACGTTAGTGACCTATGGCCCGATGTCCTGAAGCGACGTGAGCCCCAGTGGTTGCGCGAGTGGGTTGACTGGGAGCGCGAGGCGCTCGCACTGCGCTGGTTCGAGCACACCTGGAGACCAGGAATGCTTCAGACCGAGGCGTACGCGCGGGCGACGCTCGCGGGGGAGGCCCTAACCCCAGCCGAGGTCGACGAGTTGGTCGCCTCACGTATCGAGCGTCAGGCAGTCCTTCGCCGGGAACGCCCGCCGCTACTGACGACCGTCATCTTCGAGGGCGTGCTGTACCAGTCGGCGTATGGCAACCGCGAGCTGATGCGCGAGCAGGTCCAGCATCTTTCCGAGTGTGCAACCCTCACTGCGGTGCAGGTGCACGTCGTGCCCAAGGACGTCGGCATGTATCCGGGGCTTGGTGGGGGATTCATCATCGCCGAATTGCCCGGCGGTGAACACGTCGCTCACGTCGACAGCCAAGCGTCAGCGCAGATCCTTAATCAGGCTGCGGACGTTGCTACGCTCAGTCGTAGGTGGGAGCGCATCAGGGGCGAGGCCCTCTCCCGAACCCAGTCTCTAAACCTGATCAGGGAAGCGGCAGGATCATGGACATGACCGGTGCGCGGTGGCGCAAGAGCACGAAGAGCGGCAACAACGGTGGCTCGTGCGTCGAGGTCGCCGACAACCTGCCCGGCGTCGTGCTCGTCCGTGACACGAAGGACCGTGACGGCGGAACGTTGACCTTCGGGCCGGCGGCCTGGCAGAGCTTCGTGAACCTGGCCAAGGGGATCGACACCGCAAGCTGACCAGACGCAAGCACAAGCCCCGGTCACCCGTGATGGGTGTGCCGGGGCTCAGTTGTTGCAGGTCACGTTTCTCGTCGCACCAGGCCCGCCGTGCGCTGACCCATAGCACAACCGGGCATGATCAGGGCTTTGTCCACAGTGGCGTCGGTTGTCCACAGGGCGATGCCAGCGCACCCCGCCAGGCCGTCCGTCGCCATAGCGTCGCGCTGTGTCGCACGACGAGGAGACAGAGGTACGCCTGCGCCGGCTGACGGCAGAGCCGGTTGGCGCGCCGCCGCCCCCGGCCGAGGCGCCGCCGGCGGGCGTACCTCTGTTTGGCGCGCTGCCACCCGGGCCCGGGGTGCCGCTGGCGGAGCCGGAGGCGGACGTACCCCCGAGCCAGCAAGGCCCTGCGGCGCGGCTGTCCGGGCCCGGGGCGTTCGACCCCGGGCGGCGCGGCGTGCGGGCGCTGGCGGTCGTCGCTGTCGTGGTGGTGCTTGCCGCCGCCGGTTGGGCCTGGCGGTCCCGGCCGCACGCGGAGCCGGTCGCCCCGCTGGCAAGCGAGGCCGCGCCGGCCACTCCGGCGGTTGACGCCAGCGCGTCCGGCGCGGCCGAGGTGGTGGTGGCGGTCGCGGGCAAGGTCCGCAAGCCGGGTCTGGTGCGGTTGCCGGCGGGGGCCCGGCTCGCCGACGCGGTGCAGGCGGCCGGGGGCGCGCTGCCGGGCGTCGACGTGGCGCTGCTCAACCCCGCCCGCAAGGTCACCGACGGGGAGCTGATCGTGGTCGGGGTGACGCCACCGCCACCGCCGGCCGGTGCGGCCGGGCCGGCGGCGGGTGGGGCGGCACCGGCCGCCGGGCCGCTGAACCTCAACACCGCCACGCTGGCCCAGCTCGACGCGCTGCCCGGGGTGGGGCCGGTGCTCGCCCAGCGGATCCTCACGCACCGCGATCAGCACGGCGGGTTCAAGTCCGTCGGTGACCTACGCCAGGTCGACGGAATCGGCGACGCACGCTACGAGCAGCTCAAGGACCTGGTGACGGTGTGAACACCCACGTCGCAGCCGGTGACCGGTCGCCGTCGGCCGGCCTGAACGCCGGCCAGACGCAGACCCAGCCGCCGGACCTGCGGCTGGCCGGGTTGGCTGTGGCCGCCTGGCTCACGGCGCTCGCCGGCCTGCACATCGGTGCCCGTCCGCTCCTGCTGGTGGCCGGGTCGGCCACCGGCCTGACGGCGGTCGGCGCCCTGCACCTGCTCGGCCGCCTGGGCCGTCCGCGGGCCGCCGTCCGTCGCTATGGCTGGATCGCCGTCGCGGTCGGCCTCGGCGTGGTCTGCGGCGGCGCGGCCACCGCCGCCCGGCTCGTCGTCCGGGACGCGCCACCGATCCGCGCCCTCGCCGAGCAGCGCGCCCCGGTCACCGCCGACCTGATCGTCCGGGACGACCCGCGCCCGATCCGGTCCGCCGGGCGTCCGGGCATGCTGCTGGTGCCGACCGAGCTGGTCCGGCTCACCGGGCCGGACGACCGGCCGGTCCGCGCGTCCGTGCGGCTGCTCATCCTCGCCACCGATCCGACCTGGCGAGGGCTGCTGCCCGGGCAGCGCCTCACCGCCGAGGGGCGGCTGGGCGTCCCGCGCGGCGGTGACCTCACCGCGGCGGTGCTCAGCACCAACGGCCCACCGGTGCGGCACGGCGTCTCGTCCTGGGCTCAGCGCGCCGCCGGGACGCTGCGTGCCGGGCTGCAACGGGCCTGCGCGCCACTGCCCGACGAGCCCGGCGGCCTGCTGCCCGGGCTGGTGGTGGGAGACACCAGCAGGTTGCCGCCCGCAGTCGAGCAGGACTTCCAGGCCACCGGCATGACCCACCTCAACGCGGTCTCCGGGTCCAACGTGGCCATCGTGGTCGGCGCGGTGCTGCTGCTCGCCCGGTGGGCGCGAGCCGGCCCGTGGCTCGCCGCCGGTCTCTGCGGGGTGGCGCTGGTGGGCTTCGTCATCCTGGTCCGCCCCTCGCCAAGCGTCGTGCGGGCCGCCACGATGGGCGCGATCGGGCTCGCCGCGCTCGCCGCCGGCCGTCCCCGGGCCGCGCTGCCGGCGCTGGCCGCCGCCGTCACCGTGCTGGTGCTGGCCGACCCGGAGCTGGCCGGCGATGCCGGGTTCGCGCTCTCCGTGCTGGCCACCGGAGGTCTGCTGCTGCTCGCGCCCCGCTGGCGGGACGGGCTGCGCCGCCGGGGCGTACCGGCCGGGCTGGCCGAGGCTCTGGCCGTGCCGGCGGCCGCGCAACTGGCCTGCGGGCCGGTCGTCGCCGGCATCTCCGGCACGGTCAGCCTGGTGGCGGTGCCGGCCAACCTGCTTGCGGTGCCGGCCATCGCGCCGGCGACCGTGCTGGGCGTACTGGCGGCCACCGTGTCGCCGCTCTGGCCGGCGGGCGCGGAGTTCGTCGCGTGGCTGGCGAGCTGGCCGGCCTGGTGGCTGGTGGTCATCGCCCGGCAGGGCGCCCACCTGCCGGCCGGCAACCTGCCCTGGCCGGGCGGGGTGTGGGGTGCCCTGCTGCTGGCCGGGCTGACCCTGGCGCTGCTGGTCGCGGTGCGCCGTCCGCTGGTACGCCGGCTGGTGGCGGTGGTCGCCGTCGCCGCGCTGCTGGGCTCCCTCCCGGTCCGGCTCGTGGCCGTCGGCTGGCCGCCGTCCGGCTGGGTGGTGGTGGCCTGCGCGGTGGGTCAGGGCGATGCGCTGGTGCTGCCGGTCGCCTCCGGCCGGGCGGTGGTGGTCGACGCCGGACCGGAGCCGGCGGCGGTGGACGCCTGCCTGCGCCGGCTCGGCGTACGGGAGGTGCCGCTGCTGGTGGTCAGCCACTTCCACGTCGACCACGTGGGCGGGGTGGCAGGGGTGTTCCGGGGACGCCGGGTGGGTGCCGTGCTGACCCCGCCATCGACGGATCCGGAGAGCGGCCGGGAGCTGGTCCGGTCGGCGGCGACCACCGGGCGGGCCGCGCTGCTGACCACCGTCGCCGGTGCCCGCCATCCGGTCGGCCGGGTCGACCTGCTCGTGCTCGGTCCGCCGTACCCGCTGGCGGGGACCAGGTCCGACCCGAACAACAACTCCCTGGTGCTGCTCGCCACGGTGGCCGGGGTACGGATCCTGCTGCCCGGCGACGCGGAGACCGAGGAGCAGCACGCGGTGCTGGCGCGAGCGGCGCCGGGGCAGCTGCGCGCGGACGTGTTGAAGGTCGCCCACCACGGTTCGGCCTACCAGGATCCGGGCTTCCTCGACGCGGTTCGGCCGGCCGTCGCGCTGGTGCCGGTGGGCACCGGCAACACCTACGGGCACCCGAATCCGGGGCTGCTGGCCCGGCTCGGCAGGGGCGGCGCCCGGGTGTTGCGGACCGACACCGACGGTGATCTGGCGGCGATCCGTGCGGGGGCGGGCCTGGCGGTGGTCCGCCGGGGCGTACCGCCGGGTCGACGCTCCTGAGACGACGTCTCGACACCAGGTCGCTGATATCGCGGTATCACCGACGCCGGACACCGCGATATCGCTGACCTCGTGTGGATCAAGCGAGGGCGCCGACCCGCCCCGCCTCAAACCCGATTGGCGGGGTGACTCGCGGATTGTATGACGAATTGATGTTAATGTCGGGATTTGCACTGAGTGCGGGCTCCGCCGACCGAGCGGCGAATGACCAGGCACGATCCCGCCGTGGACCGTGCGAATATGGGCGACGTGACCCCCGCCAGCCTCGCCCCCATTCTGCTCGTCCTCGGTGATGAGGAACTCCTCGCCACGCGAGCGGTGACCGAAGCTGTCGCGACGGTCCGCGGCGTCGACCCCGACGTGGACGTCCGCGAGTATCAGGCCGGTGCGCTCACCGTCGGCGAGATCGCCGAGATGCTCAGCCCGTCGCTGTTCGGCGGGCGGCGGCTGCTCATCCTGCGTTCCGGCCAGGACGCCCGCAAGGACCTGGTCACCGCCCTGTTGGCGTACGCGAAGAACCCCGACCCGGAGGTCCAGCTGCTCGTGCTGCACCTGGGCGGCGCCAAGGGCAAGGCGTTCGCCGACGGGCTGCGGGCTGCCGGCGCGACCGTGGTCCCGGCGGCCAAGCTCAAGGGGCACCGCGACCGGGTGACCTTCGTCCGCGACGAGATCCGACGGGCCGGCGGCAGGTGCACCGACGACGCCGCCGAGGCACTGATCGCGGCGGTCGGCAACGACCTGCGCGAGCTGGCCGCCGCCTGCTCCCAACTGATCGCCGACACCGACGGCCGGATCGGCGCCGACACCGTGGCCCGCTACTACCGGGGTCGGGTCGAGGTGACCGGCTTCACTGTCGCGGACGCCACAATGGTCGGGGACGTGCCGGCCGCGCTGGAGGCACTGCGCTGGGCCCTGCACGTCGGGGTGGACCCGGTGCCCATCGCCGACGCCCTGGCCGACGGGGTGCGCACGGTGGCCCGGGTGGCGTCGGCCGGGCGGGGTAGCCCGTACCAGCTCGCCAGCAGCCTCGGCATGCCGGCCTGGAAGATCGAGCGGGCGCAGCGGCAGGGGCGCGGCTGGACACCGGAGGGGCTCGTCCGGGCCATGCAGGTCGCCGCCGAATGCAACGCGGCCGTCAAGGGCGGCTCGGACGACCGGGCGTACGCCCTGGAGCGCGCTGTCTTCTCGGTCGCGGCGGCCCGGCAGGGCAGCACGCGGTGACGGGGCCGAACCGTACGGCGTGGGCCACCATCCCCGCCGACGAGGAACGTTACCGGCCGCTCTACGCCCGGCTCCTCGGCCTGCGGTTCGTCAACCCCGGCGGGGTGCTCTGTTTCCTCTTCTTCGAGGGCACTGTCGCGCTGGCCGTACTGCTCGCCCTCGCCGAACTGGTCACCTGGTGGGCCGTGCTGGTGCTGCCCGCCGTGGTGGCGGTGATGGTGAAGCTCAACGACATGGTGGCCGCGATCGTGGTGCGTTCCGCGGCGCTCGTGCCGGAGCAGGAACGGGACCGCTTCCGCCGGCAGATGGAGCCGGTGGTCGGCCGGGCCCGGGTCGAGTGGATCTCGCACACCGTCCCCGGCGTGGTGATCAAGGCCGATCCGGTGCCACCCAACCGCCGCACCGACCCGTCAGACTGACCGGGGGCGGAGAGGTGCCCGCGGGTGGACACACGGAAGCCCCGGACCGGGGTCCGGGGCTTTCCGAATCAGTCTGACGGCGAGTCGTCAGGCGGAGAGCGACACCACGCGCTTGGCGATCGCGGACTTGCGGTTCGCGGCCTGGTTGGAGTGGATCACGCCCTTGCTGACGGCCTTGTCCAGCTTGCGCGAGGCATCCTGCATCAGCGCGGTGGCCTTCTCGACGTCACCGGCCTCAGCAGCCTCGTTGAACTTCCGGACGGCGGTCTTCAGCGACGACTTGACCGACTTGTTGCGCAGCCGGGCCTTCTCGTTCTGCCGGTTGCGCTTGATCTGGGACTTGATGTTCGCCACGCGACAGCCTCGTCTTGATAGCTCGGGTTGGTCAGCTTAGGTGCGCGGGATGACGAACATGCGTCATCGCTGCGCGAAGAGCCAGGTTACCAGGTCGCCCGGGACGAGCCAAAACGGCTCGACCACCGCGCGGCCGATCCCGGCCCGCCGAGGGCCAGACTACGCCCCCGCGTGCTCCGGCTGAGTCACCGCCAGCCCTGGCGGTGGGCGAGCCAGTCGAGCGCCTGCTCGCCACTCCACAGCTGGTGCGCGGGCAGGTGCGGCGAGGCCGTCGGCGGGGCGGCGGAGGCGCCGGTGAGGAAGTAGCCGGCCAGCGCGGCCAGGGTGGCGTCCAGCGCGTCCGGGGGTGCGCCCGCGGCCACCGGGTGGGCGGCGAAGATCCGGTCCGCGTCCAGGCCGCTGGCGTACGCGGTGAGCAGCAGGCCGGCCAGATCGAACCAGGCCGGCCCGTGACAGGCCCAGGTCCAGTCGCAGAACCAGGCCCGGCCGTCCGCGTCGATGAGGATGTTGTCCACCCGCAGGTCACCGTGGGTCAGACCGGTCGCCCCGGCGGCGTACCCGGGGAGGCGGGACTCCAGCGCCACCAGTTCGGGCAGCCGGCCCCGCACGGGCTCGGGCAGCGCCGGCGGTGGCTCCCGGCCGGCGGCGACCTCCTCCCACCAGAGGATGTCCGACCGGGCCAGGTCGGCCAGGTCCGGCAGGCCGAGCGCGGCCAGCCCGGCCGGCGGGTCGGCCAGCGCGGCGGCGATCTCGGCGTACCCGGTGAGCGTGGCGTCCAGCTCGGCCGGCGCCCAGGGCAGCCGCGGTGTGTGTCCGTCGACGGCGTCGGTGCAGAGCACGAACCAGCCGGCCTCGTACCGGGTCCACCGGGGGCGGGGCGCCGGCAGGCCGGCCGGCAGCCGGTCGAGGATCGCGGCCTCCCGAGCGTACGAGTCGACCAGGTGTGGTTGCTCGACGGCGGACGCGGCCTTCACGAAGGCCCGGCCGCCATCGGCGGTGGCGAGCACGGCGGCGAAGCCCCGGGTGAAGCCCGCGCCGGCGACCCGGGCGGTGACCACCGGCGCGCCGAGCCGGTCGGCGATCGCGGCCCGCAGCGCCGCCGGCAGCGCCGGCCAGGACGGGCGCAGCGCGCTCGCGTGGTACGGCACCGGGGGCAGCGGGGTCGGGGACACCCCACCATGCTGCCCCGGGGTACGTGCACAGCGCGCGGCGACACTGCCAGACTGCCAAGCCATGAGGACCGAGGACTTCTGGCAGCTGATCGACGAGGCGCGGGCCGGCGGCGGGGGAGAGCCGGGCCCGGTGGCCGCCCGTGCGGTGGCGCTGCTCGCCGCACGCGGCCCGGAGGACATCATCGGGTACGCCCGGCACCAGACCCGGGTGTTGGCCGCCTCGCACAAGGCGGATCTGTGGGGGGCCGCGTACCTGATCAACGGCGGCGCGTCGGCGGACGGCTTCGAGCACTTCCGGGGCTGGCTGATGGCCCAGGGCCGGGCGGTCTTCGCCCGCGCGGTCGCCGACCCGGACTCGCTGGCCGAGCTGCCCCAGGTGCGGGCCGCCTCGCTGAGCGGGGAGGAGTTCTCCGCCGAGCCGATGCTGGCGGTGCCCTGGGACGCGTACCGCAAGGCCACCGCGTCGGAGCTGCCCGCGGAGCGCGAGCCGGTGCGCGCGCCGGACCTCAACGACTTCTGGGACTTCGACGACGAGGAGGAGGCCCGTCGACGGCTGCCCCGGCTGGCCGCGCTCTTCGTGGAGCCGCCGGTGGAGTGACGGCGCGGGCGCTTCGCCGGCGTTCCATCGCCCGCGCAGCGGGGGCACCCCGGCGGCGTGGGATCATAGAAGGGGTCGGCGTCGCGCCGGCCTGCTCACGTCAGCCGATCAGAACGGACCGCTGTGCCACCGACGCCCGATTCCGCCCGGAACGCTCCCGGTGCCACCGACCCGGCAGTCATCCGGAACTTCGGCATCATCGCCCACATCGACCACGGGAAGTCCACCCTGGCCGACCGGATGCTGCAGCTCACCGGCGTGGTCGACCCCCGGCAGATGCGCGCGCAGTACCTGGACCGGATGGACATCGAGCGCGAGCGCGGCATCACCATCAAGAGCCAGGCCGTCCGGATGCCGTGGACCATCCGCGAGGGTGAGCGGGCCGGTGAGCACGCGGTGCTCAACATGATCGACACCCCGGGGCACGTCGACTTCACCTACGAGGTGTCCCGGTCGCTGGCCGCCTGCGAGGGGGCCGTGCTGCTGGTCGACGCCGCGCAGGGCATCGAGGCGCAGACCCTGGCGAACCTCTACCTGGCGCTCGAGAACGACCTGCGCATCATCCCGGTGCTCAACAAGATCGACCTGCCGGCGGCCCAGCCGGAGAAGTACGCCGAGGAGCTGGCCCACCTGATCGGCGGCGACCCCGCCGACTGCATCCGGGTCTCCGGCAAGACCGGCGAGGGCGTGCCGCACCTGCTCGACGAGATCGTCCGGCAGTTCATCCCGCCGACCGGCGACGCCGAGGCGCCCGCCCGGGCGATGATCTTCGACTCGGTGTACGACGTCTACCGCGGCGTCGTCACGTACGTCCGGGTCATCGACGGCCGGATCAGTGCCCGGGACCGGATCAAGATGATGTCCACCGGGGCGGTGCACGAGCTGCTGGAGATCGGTGTCATCTCGCCGGAGATGGTGAAGGCCGAGGCGCTCGGCGTCGGCGAGGTGGGCTACCTCATCACCGGCGTGAAGGACGTCCGGCAGTCCCGGGTCGGTGACACGGTCACCATCAACAGCCGGCCGGCGGCCGAGGCGCTGGGTGGTTACAAGGACCCGAAGCCGATGGTCTACTCCGGGCTCTACCCGATCGACGGGTCCGACTACCCCAACCTGCGCGAGGCACTGGACAAGCTCAAGCTCAACGACGCCGCGCTGGACTACGAGCCGGAGACCTCCGGCGCGCTCGGCTTCGGCTTCCGCTGCGGCTTCCTCGGCCTGCTTCACCTGGAGATCATCCGCGAGCGGCTGGAGCGCGAGTACAACCTCGACCTGATCTCCACCGCCCCGAACGTGGTCTACCGGGCGATCACCGACGACGGCGAGGAGATCGTCGTCACGAACCCCAGCGAGTACCCGACCGGCAAGATCGCCGAGGTGTACGAGCCGGTGGTCCGGGCCACCGTGCTGACGCCCAACGACTACGTGGGCGCGGTGATGGAGCTCTGCCAGGGCCGGCGTGGCAGCCTGCTCGGCATGGACTACCTCTCCGCCGACCGGGTGGAGCTGCGCTACACGCTGCCCCTCGCGGAGATCATCTACGACTTCTTCGACCAGTTGAAGAGCCGGACCAAGGGCTACGCCTCGCTGGACTACGAGCCCTCCGGCGAGCAGGCGTCCGACCTGGTGAAGGTGGACATCCTGCTGCACGGCGAGCCGGTGGACGCGTTCAGCGCCATCGTGCACAAGGACAAGGCGTACAACTACGGCGTCACCATCGCCGCCAAGCTGCGCACCCTGATCCCGCGCCAGCAGTTCGAGGTGCCGATCCAGGCCGCCATCGGCAGCCGGGTCATCGCCCGGGAGACCATCCGGGCGATCCGTAAGGACGTGCTCGCCAAGTGCTACGGCGGTGACATCAGCCGGAAGCGCAAGCTGCTGGAGAAGCAGAAGGAAGGCAAGAAGCGGATGAAGATGGTCGGCCGGGTCGAGGTGCCGCAGGAGGCCTTCATCGCCGCCCTCTCCTCCGACTCCGGCGACGGCAAGACCGCCGGCAAGAAGTGACACCGGCGCCGGTGCGCCGGCGCTGATCGACGAACACGGCCGGTGCCCCGGCCGGGCCGGTCGCGACGACCGATGGCCCGACGGGGTACCGGCCGTCGCCGTGTCCCGGCCGACGGCCCTGGCCATGTCCTCGCCGGCTGGCGGTCCTGGCAACGTGCCGACCCGGCCGGAGGGGGCGCGCTGGCGACTGGCGACTGGCGACTGGCGGAGATTTTTTTCGGGCCGCACCCGGTGGTGGGTGGCCGCCACGACAGGGCCGGTGACCTGTGTGGACGTGCCCCGTGCCAATCGACGCAGCCGTGGCGCATTGACGCTGACCGTTTGGCTCCGCGGATGAGTCGGTTTGGATTTTCGGCGCCTCGGGCACTTAGCGTTCACGACAGGAAACACACAGAGCGTGTGTCAGACATTGTTTGAAGGAGGGCGACCGTGGAGCTCACCGTGTGGGGCATTATCACTGCGCTTGTTGTTGGTCTCATCGTCGGCGCGCTGGGCCGCCTGGTCGTCCCGGGCCGGCAGAACATGCCGATGTGGCTGCACATGCTGATCGGTGTCGGCGCGGCCCTGCTGGGCACCGTGCTGGCGCGGGCGATCGGCATCGCGACCGAGACCAACGGCATCGACTGGGGCGAGCTGCTGGTGCAGGTCGTCGTGGCCGCGATCGCGGTCGCGCTGGTGGCGGGCGTGGGTCGCCGCCGCAGCGTCACCCGATAACACCCGGCATCACCCGCACCACCGCGACATCTCGAAGGGCGCCCGACCTCCCGGTCGGGCGCCCTTCGGCGTTCACCGCGCATGCCCGCCTTGATCCACTCCATGTCGGCGATCTCGGCCGTTCCCGTGGCCGCGATACCCCGATGTCGCCGATCTCGTGTCGATCAAGTCCCTGTCGTCCTGGTCGTGATCGTCTGGTGGGCAGAGTCGGTTTGGATTTTCGGCGGGTCGGGAACTTAGCGGTCACGACAGGAAACACACAGAGCGTGTGTCAGACATTCTTCGAAGGAGGGCGACCGTGGAGCTCACCGTGTGGGGCATCATCACTGCGATCGTTGTCGGTCTCATCGTCGGGGCCCTGGGCCGCCTGGTCGTCCCGGGCCGGCAGAACATGCCGATCTGGCTGCACATGCTGATCGGTGTCGGCGCGGCCCTGCTGGGCACCGTGCTGGCGCGGGCGATCGGCATCGCGACCGAGACCAGCGGCATCGACTGGGGCGAGCTGCTGGTGCAGGTCGTTCTGGCGGCCATCGCGGTCGCGCTGGTGGCCGGCGTGGGCCGGCGCCGCAGCATCACCCGATAACAACCCGGTATCACCTGGCGGCACCGCACGACTGGACAGAGCGCCCGGCCCTCGGCCGGGCGCTCTTTCGTGTGGGAGTGCCCGACTTCGGCCCGATGCCACAGCGCCTTTCGCCGCCCCCCTGCGGTACGGTCGCCACGCTTCCGCCAGCACGCCCACTGTCGTAAAGGAATTCTTCGTACTAAGGTGCGGCGGAGAAGGTTAGTTCCAGGCGGCGCGAGGGGAGAAGTGGCGTGAACAGGTGGAAACGGCTGGCCCCGGTCACCGCCGTGGTGGCCTCGGCCGCGATGGTGCTGACCGGTTGCGGCGGGGGCTCCGGCGACGACGCGGCAGACGACAGCAAGCTCACGGTCTGGATGATGGGCGAGGGCGGGGACGCGCAGAACACCTTCCTCGACGGGGTGGAGACCGAGTTCCGGCAGAAGCACCCCGACACCGACGTGGTGGTGCAGTACATCCCCTGGCTCGAGGCGCCCAAGAAGTTCCAGGCCGCGCTCGCCGGCGGTGAGGGACCGGACATCACCGAGCTGGGTAACACCGAGACCCAGGGCTGGGCGGCCCAGGAGGCGCTCGCCGACGTGAGCGGCCGGATGGGCGGCTGGGCCGACGGCAAGGACCTGCTGCCCGACCTCGTACGCAACGCGCAGCTCGAAGGCAAGCAGTACGGCGTGCCGTGGTACGCCGGCGTGCGGGCCATCTACTACCGCACCGACTGGTTCGCCGAGGCGGGCGTGCAGCCGCCGAAGACCTGGGACGACCTGGTCAGCGTGGCCAAGACCGTGCAGGCGAAGAAGCCGGGCACCTTCGGCATCGCCCTGCCGGGCAACTCCGAGCTGCCCTTCTACTCCTTCCTCTGGGGCGCCGGCGGCGAGATCGCCAGCAACCAGGGCGGCACCTGGAAGTCCGGCTACACGACGCCGGAGGCGCAGCGGGCCGTCAAGTTCTGGACCGACATGGTGACCGTCCACAAGGTGGCCCCGCCGGCCGCCGCGGGCTGGAACGAGATCGACGCGCGTACCCAGTTCGCGACCGGCAAGGCCGCGATGGCCTTCGCCGGCAGCTGGCAGCAGGGCGCCATCAAGAAGGACAACCCCGAGATCGAGAAGGTCTGGGGTACGTTCCCGATCCCCGGTCCGGACGGCAAGGCGGCGCCCGGTTTCGCCGGCGGGTCGGACGTGGCGATCTGGAAGGACAGCGAGCGCCAGGACCTGGCCTGGGACTACCTGACAGTGCTGCTGAACAAGAAGAACGCCCAGAGCTTCGCGAGCAGCCTCGGCTTCTTCCCGGTCTACAAGGACCTGGTCGCCAGCGACACGTACACCAACGACAAGGTGATGGCGGCGTTCGCCACCACCATGCAGAACACCAAGCTCACGCCGCTCACCCCGAAGTGGGTGGAGGTCAGCCGGACCAAGACGGTGACCCAGGCGATGAACAGCTCGGTCATGAAGGGTCAGAAGACGGTCGAGAAGGCCACCGCCGACGCGGCCGCTGAGATGGAAAGCATCCTCAACGCCAAGTGACCGCGCTGACCGAGGTGCCGGGGACGGCCGCCGCGCGGGAGACCCCCGCGCGGCGGCATCGCCGGGTCGACCGCCTGCCGTACCTGCTGCTGCTGCCCGCGCTGGCGATCATCGGGGTGCTGCTGCTCTGGCCGCTCGGCCAGGTCGTGGTCATGTCCTTCTACCGGCTGAACAGCGTCCGGCAGTTGCGCGGCGACCGGGAGTGGCCGTGGGTGGGGCTGGGCAACTACGCCGACATCCTCTCCGATCCGTTCTTCCTGACCGTGCTGCGCAACACGGTCCTGTTCGCCGCGGCCAACGTGCTGCTCACGATGGTCCTCGGCACCCTGGTCGGGCTGCTGCTCAACCGGCTCGGCCGCAAGATGGCCACCTTCGTGGCCAGCTGCGTGATGCTCGCGTGGGCGACCCCGGCGCTGACCGGGACGATCGTCTGGAAGTGGATCTTCGACGACACCAGCGGTCTGGTCACCTGGCTGTTCAACGCGCTGCCGGACGGCCTGTCCAACGCCCTGTTCGGCCACAGTGACTGGACCGGCTACGGCTGGTTCAACTCGCCGGTGCTCTTCTTCGCCATCCTCACCCTGGTGGTGGTCTGGCACTCGTTCCCGTTCATCGCGGTGAGCGTGCTCGCCGGCCTGAAGAGCGTGCCGAGCGAGCTGCACGAGGCCGCCCGGGTGGACGGCGCCGGCCCCTGGCGGGCGTTCTGGAAGATCACCTTCCCGCTGCTGCGCCCGGTCTTCGGGATCCTGATCGTGCTCTCCACGATCTGGGACTTCAAGGTCTTCACCCAGCAGTTCGTGCTGGCCGGAGGCACCCAGGACCGGCCGACGTTCATGCTCTCCATCTACTCCTACGCGGAGGCCTTCTCGCCGCCGCCGAAGTACGGCCTCGGTGCGGCGATCGCGGTGATCCTCACGTTGATCCTGCTCCTGGTCACCGGCTTCTACGTACGGATGGTGCTCAGGCAGGAGGACGAGTCGTGAAGAAGATCGCCCTCAACGGGGCCGGGCTGCTGGTCGCGCTCTTCGCGGCGTTCCCCGTCTACTGGATGATCTCCACCTCGCTGAAGCCGAGCAAGGAGATCTTCTCGTCCACCCCGCAGCCGGTGCCGACCCACCCGACGCTCGCGCACTACCGGGAGATCCTGACCGGCAACCTGATCCCCGGCGTGAGCTTCGCCGACTTCTTCCTCAACAGCGCCCTGGTCGCGGTCTCGACGGTGGTGCTCAGCGGCCTGGTCGCGCTGCTCGCCGCGACCGCGGTGGCCCGGTTCCGGTTCCGGCTGCGGACCAGCTTCCTGATCATGCTGCTGATCGTGCAGATGATCCCGCTGGAGGCGCTGGTCATCCCGCTGTTCCTGATGATCCAGCGGCTCGGGCTCTACAACACCCTGCCCAGCCTGATCCTCACGTACCTCGGTTTCTCGCTGCCGTTCGCGGTCTGGATGCTGCGCGGCTTCGTCGCGGCGGTGCCCAAGGAACTGGAGGAGGCTGCCGCCATCGACGGCGCCAGCCGGGCCCAGATCTTCCGGCGGATCCTGTTCCCGCTGGTCGCACCCGGCCTGGTGGCCACCAGCATCTTCTCCTTCATCACCGCGTGGAACGAGCTCATCTTCGCGCTGACGTTCATCAACGACCAGAGTCGGTACACGTTGCCGGTGGCGATGACCTTCTTCTTCGGCCGGGACGACACCAACTGGGGCCCGGTGATGGCCGCCTCCACCCTGTTCACCCTGCCGGTCATCATCTTCTTCCTGCTGGTGCAGCGGCGGATGGTCTCCGGCCTGGTCGCCGGCGCCGTCAAGGGCTGACCTGCCGGCCGCGCACCATCGCCGGCGCCGGTGGTCAACCGCCGGGCAGGACGGTGAGCCCCGACCGGGCGACGATTTCCTGTAACGCCGCCACGTGCCCGTCGAACGCCGCCCGGCCGGCCCGGCTCAGGGTCACCGAGGTACGCGGGCGCTTGCCCACGAAGCTCTTGCGGATCTCCACGTATCCGGCCTGCTCCAGCGTGGTGAGCTGCTTGGACAGCGCCGAGTCGGAGAGCCCGAGATGCTCGCGCAGGTAGCGGAACTCCGCCCACTCGGTGGCCGCGAGCAGGCTCACCAGGGACAGCCGGGTCGGCGCGTGGATCAGCTCGTCGAACCGGGCGGTGCTCACCGGCCGCCGCCCAGCGGTCGGGTGGTCATCATCCGGCGAAGGTAGCGCATCAGTGGCTCCCCGGTGGCGGTCATCGCGCCGCCGGCGATCGCCGTACCGACCGTCGCGGGCCAGCTCAGACCGACCGCCTCGGCGGTGAACCCGGCGCCGACGCCGAGCGCGACCAGGACGAGCGCGTAACCGGCGATGACGGAGGCCCCCCGTACGCCGATGATGTGTTTGTGGACCTGGGCGCGGTGCCGCGCCACGAGCAGGCCCACGACGGCGGCCAGGCCGATCGCGTACGCCACCGACCCGACCGCGACCAGCCACGGCCGGTGGCTCTCCACGGCGGCGGTGAAGGCCACCATGAGCCCGCCCACCGCGGGCCAGTACCAGCCTGGAACGAGGGCGGCTGCGACAGCCTGGTCGCGGCGGGCGTGGATCTCGGCGAGCGCGTCGGCGGCCGATGCGGGAGTGATGCCAGGCTCGGTCACGGCTGCTCCTTGAGTAGAAGGCAAACACTTGCCTGTTAGGCAAGTAGAACACTGCCTTGCCTAACAGGCAAGTACTTTCCTCTTCGGGCGCGAGGTGGCGCTCCCGGGCATCCACGCGCCGTTAGGCTGACGGCCATGACGGGCAGGGTGGCAGCGGTGAACCTCGGCAGGGTGACCGAGGCGGAGTGGGCGGGCGACGCGAGCGGACGCAGCGGCATCGACAAGCGGCCGGTGGACGCGCCGGTGGCGTTCCGCGTCGACGGAGTGGTCGGCGACTTCATCGGCGAGCGAGCCCACCACGGCGGTGAGGACCAGGCGGTCTACGCCTACGCGGAGGAGGACGCCGCCTGGTGGACGACCGAACTGGGGCGGGACATCCGGCCCGGCGGCTTCGGCGAGAACCTCACCACGTACGCGGTCGACGTCACCGGCGCGGTGATCGGTGAACAGTGGCAGGTCGGCTCCGCCCTGCTCCAGGTGACCAAGCCCCGAACGCCGTGCACCACCTTCGCCGGCTTCTGGGGCGTACCGGATCTGATCAAGCGGTTCACCGTCCGGGCACTGCCCGGGGCCTACCTGCGGGTGCTTCGCGAGGGGGAGGTGGGCCCGGGCGACCCGGTGGAGGTGGTGGACCGGCCCGCGCACGGGGTGACCATCGGCGAGGTGTTCCGGGCCACCAGCCTGGAGCCGGAGCTGTTGCCCCGGCTGCTTGACGCAGAGGACCTGCCGGAGTCGATCCGGGAGAAGGCCCGCCGCCGGCTGGGGCGCTGACGACCCGCCGACCGGAGGCACCGGTGGGGTCGGCCGGTGCCGGTCACCGACGCGGCGGTCACCGCACCAGGACGTCGTCGATGTGGGCGGTGGTGCCGCCCCAGGCGGCCAGCGTGAGCTTCCCGCAGCCGGCGCTCTCCGTCTCGGCGAACTGGCCGGCCGGGATCCCGTCCACCTTCACAAAGTAGGTCGAGCCCCGCGCCGAGACCACGACGTGGCGCGTCTGGCGCAGGTCCGCGACCGGGTATGAACCGCCGCCGACCCCACCGACGCCCGGCGTCGGCAGGGACGAGAACTTGGCGATGAAGGAGCCGTCGGAGTCCCGGTAGAGGATGATCGCGTCGCCGGTCGCCTGGTCGTTGTCGAGCCCACCGCGGGGGAGTACGGCCAGCCCGTAGTAGTCGACAGTGCCGGCGCCGAGCCGGACGTCGAACTCGACAGTGCCGTCGCACACCATGTGGTCCTTGAGGTAGGCGCCCCACTGGCTGTCGATGCTGTCCGGTGTGTCGATCCGCAGTGCTGTTCCCTCGGCGACCATTGTGAATGGCCCGTGGGTTCCGCCGAAGCGCTGGAAGTTGCTCGCGGCGACGTACGGCGACCGTGGTGGTTCCTTCTTGGCGCCGGTCTTCTGTGGGCCGGCGCTTGATTTCGTGGTGGATTCCGGAGTCGCCTTCGGACTGGTCGACGGCCGGGCCGACGCGGTCGGCGTGGGCGTGGCGCTCGCGGAGGCCGGCGGCGCCATCGTGGGGACCTGCGCCGGCACGGTCGCGGTGTCGGCCCGGGGCGGGGAGGACAGCCCGTCCGGCAGGCGGCCCTCCAGGAACGTGAAGATCGACGCCGCCACGAGGAGCAGCGTGAAGATTCCGACGACCCATCGCCCGCTCAGTTTCTGCGGTCGTTTGATCCAGTTGCCGACGACGCCGAGGGCCACTCCGAGAACAAGCAACGTCAGGGCGATGCCGTCGGTCATGCGCCACAGGGTACGGGCTGCCTATCGCTGTGCCCTCCAACTGTCGGCTAGCCGAAGCAGCACACCCGCGTTAAAAAGGGCCCCTTGTTATGCATGAAGCGATAACAAGGGGCCCTTCCTTACGTCGTCAGCGGAGCCAGGGGACGCTGCGGTCCAGCAGGCCGCGCTCCTTGAGCTCCTTGCGCAGCGGGATCTCGTCGTCGACGTACCCGTCCCAGTTGATGCCCCAGTAGTTCGCGGTGTGGGTGCCCTCACCGATCAGCTGGCGCTGCACCGGCGTGCGGTTGCGGTACCACTCGCCGTCCAGGTCCGGGTGCAGCTCGTCCAGCGGGCGGATCCACCGGTAGGTGTAGCCGACGAAGAGCATCTTGCGGGTGATGGACGACAGGTTCGTCGACCGCGAGTGCCACTGGCGGCGGTCGAAGATGAAGGCGTCACCCGGGTTGGCGGTGATCTCCACCGTGCCCTCCGGGTCGGGGTTCTGCACGGTGAGGTCCGCCGGCCGGGGCAGCGAGTTCTTCAGGTGGCTGCCCGGGATGACCTTGGTGGCGCCACGACCGGTCTCGGAGAGGTCGGAGAGCACGTACGCGACCTTGAGCGAGAACATCGGCCGGGGCAGGTTCGGGTCCATCGTCTCCGGGTCGGAGTTCTGGCGGTACCCGTCCTGGTGCCAGCCCCAGTACGGCTTCTCCGGCTCGAGCGCCGGCGGGGTGACGTCCAGGTGGTTGTGGTGGGTGTAGATGTTCCAGCCGGCCAGCCCCCACATGTACGGGAAGGCGATCGGGTGGGTGAGCAGCTCACCGAAGAGCTCGTCGCGCTCCAGGAAGCCCAGCAGGTGCAGCGTGCCGTCCTTCTTGGTGTTGCCCTTGGCCTGTTCCTCCGCGTAGACGCGGTCGACCGCCGCCTCCAGCGCCGCCCGGTGATCCTCGGTCAGGACGTTGCGCAGCAGGAGAAAGCCCTGCTCGTGGAACTCCTTGCGGTCAGTCTCGCTGATCGGTTCGTAGCCGGTCCGGTCGCCGTAATCGAACACCGCGTCGTACCCCTCCCCATGAGGTGAAACCCATTTGCTGGCACAGGCCGCCGATCGTAACGCGCACAACTCGGCATTGGGGAGGGCCAGCGGTGCGGGCGGAAGCCGACCGGACTGCACGCAGCGGAACCATCACAGATGGTCAGATTCGCGCGATCAATAGCGCTGTCTGTGAGGCGTTGCCCGATTGTGCGGTGACTGGCGGTTGCGGGATCAGGGCGCGTCACCCCTCGGCGAACACCTCGGCCACCACCTGACCGGCGGGGCCCTGCTCGCCGCTCACCCGCCCCCAGGTGCCGGCCCGGGCCGTCCACTCCAGGCCCCCGAAACGCACCCGCTTCACCCCGTGGTCCTGTGCGTGCGAGACCAGCCAGTGCGCATACCGCCAGCCGTCGCGCTGGTCGCCCGCGGCCACCGAGAGCCCGGTCTGGTCCGCCGGGTCGGTGCTCGACACCCCCCAGTCCAGCACCAGGTTGCGGGTCAACTGGGCGGCCGCCGTCGCGCCGCGCATCACCGGGGTACGCCCCACCGAGCAGGCGACCGCGCCGGTGGCGTCGCCCAGCAGCGCCCGGCTGAGCACCTCGGAGTCGTCGGCCCACTTCTGGTACGCCTCGGGGAACGCCGAGCGCTGCACCCGCTGGGCGGCGTCGGTGACGCGCATCGACTCCCAGCCGCGCACCTTCTTCAGCGCCGCGTAGAACCGCTTCGCCGCGTAGCGCGGGTCGCGGATCTGCTTCGGGGTGCCCCAGCCCTGGCTCGGGCGCTGCTGGAACAGGCCGACCGAGTCACGGTCGCCGTCGGCGAGGTTGCGCAGCCCGGATTCCTGGTACGCCGTGGCCAGCGCCACCACCACGGCGCGCTCGGGCATCCCGCGCTGGGCGCCGATCGCCGCGATGGTCGCCGCGTTGGCCATCTGGTCGGCGTCCAGGGCGACCCGACCATCGGCCTGGACCGTGCAGGTCCGCGACGACAGCGGCAGTCGCAACTCATTCCCGACCTGCCGCATGACGAGCCAGATTGCGATCACGGCGATGAGGACGAGGACCACGCCACCCGCCACGGTTGCCCGAGTTCGCACCCACACCCCCAGATCGACAGTCCGACAAGCGTACGTCCCCGTTGGCGTCGTCCGGGTCGTCCGACCGATTCACGCTTGAGGGGTGCGGGGAAGGTCAGGGTGGTGTTCCCCGCCGTCTCCAGGACAAACCGACTAATCCGTGGCGGGTACCCAGCTGGCGTCCCGCTTCTCCCGGAACGCGGTGACCCCCTCGCGTCCCTCGTCGGAGAGGAAGTACCGGGTCGACAGAGCGGACAGCCGGGCCAGCTCGGCGCGCAGCTCGGCGGTGCCCGGTCGGCGCAGCAACTCCTTCGCGCCGGCCAGCGCGCCGGGCGCGCCGCGCACCAGCGAGTCGCAGTACCGGCTGACCGCCGCGTCCAGCCCGTCCGCCGGGACAGCGGCGGTGACCAGGCCGATCTCGGCGGCCCGTCGCCCGTCGAAGGTGTCCCCGGTCAGGTACAGCTCGGCGGCGGCGCGCGGGTGCAGCCGGGGCAGCACGGTCGCCGAGATCACCGCCGGGATCACCCCGATCCGTACCTCGGTGAAGGCGAACGTCGCCTCGTCGGCGCAGACCGCCAGGTCGGCGGCCGCGATCAGGCCCAACCCGCCGGCCCGCGCCGGCCCGGCGACCCGGGCCAGGACCGGCTTCGGGCACTCCCAGAGCGCGGCGAGCACGTCACCCAGCATCCCGGCCGGCACCGTCCCGCTGGCGTACGCCGCGGCGGTCTCCTTCAGGTCCGCGCCCGAGCAGAAGACCGGACCGGTGTGGTCGAGCACGATCACCCGGACCGCGTCGTCGGCCACCGCCCCGGCCAGCCCGGCCAGCAGCTGGGTCATCAGCCCGGTGGAGAGCGCGTTGCGGTTGTGCGGGCTGTCCAGGGTGAGGGTGGTCACCCCGCGGGCCGTGGAGACCCGCACGAGGACGTCGGGAGAGGTCATGCCGGGCACACTAGTGGCCATGCCCGGCGTCCTTCCAGATGGTGAGACCGTCCCCGTCGACGGATCGTTGCCCGCCACCGCCACCACCGCGGTCGGCGCGCGCGGCTTCGGCGTGTACGTCCACGTGCCGTTCTGTGCCAGCCGCTGCGGCTACTGCGACTTCAACACCTACACCGCCGCCGAGTTGGGCGGCGGCGCCAGCCGCGAGGGGTACGCCGACACCGTGCTGGCCGAGCTGGCGCTCGCCGCCCGGGTGCTCGGCGACAGCCCACCGCCCCGGGTCGACACCGTCTTCGTCGGCGGTGGCACGCCCACCCTGCTCCCCGCCGACGACCTGGCCCGCATCCTCGAGGGCATCGACCGCACCTGGGGGCTGGCCGCCGACGCCGAGGTGACCACCGAGGCCAACCCGGAATCGGTCACCCCGGAGTCGCTGAAGCTGCTGCGGGCCGCCGGCTACACCCGGATCTCGCTCGGCATGCAGTCCGCCTCCCCGGGGGTGCTGGCGATCCTGGACCGCAAACACAGCGCCGGTCGGGCCACCGCCGCCGCCCTGGAGGCGCGCGACGCCGGATTCGAGCACGTCAACCTGGACCTGATCTACGGCACCCCGGGGGAGCGGGCCGAGGACTTCGCCGCCTCGCTGGAGCAGGTGGTCGCCGCCGGGGTGGATCACGTCAGCGCGTACGCCCTGATCGTGGAGGACGGCACCCGGCTGGCCGCCCGGATGCGTCGCGGCGAGCTGCCGTACCCCAGCGACGACGTCGCCGCGGACCGCTACCTGGCCGCGGAGGCCGCCCTCGACGCCGCCGGCCTGTCCTGGTACGAGGTCTCCAACTGGGCCCGCACCGACGAGGCCCGGTGCCGGCACAACCTGCTCTACTGGACCGGCGCCGACTGGTGGGGGCTGGGCCCCGGGGCACACAGCCACGTCGGCGGGGTGCGCTGGTGGAACGTCAAGCACCCGTCGGCGTACGCCCAGCGGCTGGCCGCCGGCGCGTCACCCGGCCTCGCCCGGGAGGTGCTCACCGCCGACGAGACGCACATGGAGGAGGTCATGCTCCGGCTGCGACTCGCCAGCGGGCTGCCACTGGCGGTGCTCGACGCCACCGGCCGGGCCGGCGCCGAGCGGGCGCTGGCCGGCGGCCTGCTGGCCGCACCGGAGTACGCGGCCGGCCGGGCGGTGCTCACCCTGCGCGGCCGACTGCTCGCCGACGCCGTGGTGCGCGACCTGCTGCCCTGAGCCGGCGCGCCGCCGCCGGTCGGACCGACGGCCGTCGGCAGTCGGGCGCCGGTCGACCGACGGCGGTGCACCGGGCCGGCCGGGGGAGCGGCCGACCCGGGTCACTTGATGAAACTGGCCGACATCGGGTAGCGGTAGGGCTGGCCCTCGTTGGCCTTCATGCCGGCGATGATCCCGAACAGGATCTGGATCACGACCACCGCGATGCTGGGCAGGAAGAGCAGGCACCAGCTCACGAAGAGCAGCACGAACGCGATGATCGACCAGAGGATCTGGAAGTTCAGCGCGGCCAGGGCGTGCGCCCGGACGGTCGGCGACTGCTGACCGCGGGCCAGATAGGCGATCAGCGGGGCGACGAAGCCCAGCGGGCCGAAGCTGATCAGCGCGCCGGCGGCGCCGCCGAAGTGCGCGACCAGGGCCCAGGTCTTGTCCTCGTTGCTGGCGTAGCCGCCGCCGGGGCCGCCGTAGGCGCCGCCGGTCGGATAGCCGCCAAGGGGATAGCCCCCCGGTGGCGGGTAGCCACCGGGCGGAGGGTAGCCGCCCGACGGCGGTTGGTCACCGGTGGGCGGCGGATAGCCACCGGCCGGGGGATAGCCGCCCGGGCCGGGTGCCCCGGACAGTGGTGCGGTGGGTGGCTCGGCCGAGGAGGCCGGGCCGGGAGCGGCCGGCGGGTAGGTCGGCTCCGGCGGCTGGTCGCCGGGGTCTCCCGCACCGGGAGGGCGAGGTGGTTCAGTCATGGATGTCACGGTAGGGGCCCGTGGCAACGCCGCACCAGAGCGACACCGCCGGGCCGGCTTGGCTGAACGGACAGCGACCGCCTTGATCATCGCGCTGGCGGGCACGCCGACGTAGACTGGCACTCGTTACAGTCGAGTGCCAGTACGGCCCGCCGGCTCCGCCGTGCCGGCGGCCGACGTGCGACAGGAGGTGCGGAGGATGGGTCTCGACGACCGCAAGCTCGCCGTGCTCCGCGCCATCGTCGAGGACTACGTCTCAACCCAGGAGCCGGTCGGCAGCAAGGCGCTGGTCGAGCGGCACCAGCTCGGCGTCTCCCCGGCCACGGTCCGCAACGACATGGCCGTGCTGGAGGAGGAGGGCTACATCCGGCAGCCGCACACCAGTGCCGGCCGGGTGCCCACCGACCGCGGCTACCGACTCTTCGTTGACCGGCTGTCCCGGGTCAAGCCGCTCAGCCCGGCGGAGCGCCGGGCCATCGAGCGCTTCCTGGTCGGCGCGGTCGACCTCGACGACGTGGTGCACCGCACCGTACGGCTGCTCGCCCAACTGACCCGGCAGGTGGCCGTTGTGCAGTACCCGAGCCTGGCCCGCTCCTCGGTGCGTCACCTGGAGCTGGTGCCGATCTCCACCACCCGGCTGATGCTCGTCATGATCGCCGACACCGGCCGGGTGGAGCAGCGGCTGGTGGAGCTGCCCGGGCCGGTGCACCCCGACGACGTCACCGACCTGCGCCGACTGGTCAACGAGAAGCTCGCCGGCGCCCGGCTGTCCGACACGCCGCCGCTGGTGCAGGCGCTGGTCGAGGAGGCGCCGCCCGAGCTGCGCCCGGCGATGACCACGCTCTCCACCGTGCTGTTGGAGACGCTTGTCGAGCGGCACGAGGAACGCATCGCGCTGGCCGGCACCGCCAACCTCACCCGGGGCGGCCTGCTCGACTTCCAGGGCTCGCTGCGGCCGATCCTCGAGGCGCTGGAGGAGGAGGTCGTGCTGCTCAAGCTCATCGGCGAAACCGAGCCGAGCACGACCCGGGTGCTGATCGGCGACGAGAACGAGTTCGACAACCTGCGCGCCGCCTCGGTGGTCAGCACCGGGTACGGCCCGGGCGCCACCATCGTGGGTGGCCTGGGGGTGCTGGGGCCCACCCGGATGGACTACCCCGGCACCATCGCCACGGTGCGCGCCGTGGCACGCTACGTGGGCGAGCTGCTGGCCCAGAACTGACCAGTCAGGGCCGACGGCCGGCTGCGGCCGCCGACCGGCGCAACGCGAGACGAACATGAGGACACGGAACGCAGTGGCCAGGGACTACTACGGCATCCTCGGTGTGAGCCGGGAAGCCTCCGACGACGAAATCAAGCGCGCCTACCGCAAGCTGGCGCGCCAGTTCCACCCGGACGTCAATCCGGACCCGGAGGCTCAGGAGAAGTTCAAGGACATCAACGCCGCGTACGAGGTGCTCTCGGACGACCGGAAGCGGCAGATCGTCGACCTCGGCGGCGACCCGCTCGCCCCGGGTGGCGGCGGCGCCGGTGGCCCGGGCGGTCCGGGCGGCGCCGGCCCGTTCGTCGGGTTCCAGGACATCATGGACGCGTTCTTCGGCGGCGCGGCGGGTGGCGCGCGCGGCCCGCGCCCGCGGACCCGGCCGGGCGCCGACGCGATCCTGCGGCTGGAGCTGGACCTGCACGAGACGGCGTTCGGCGTCGAGGCGCCGATCACCGTCGACACCGCCGTGCTCTGCACCACCTGCTCCGGCGCCGGCACGGCCGCCGGCACCCACCTCGCCACCTGCGAGGCGTGCGGTGGCCGGGGCGAGGTGCAGTCGGTGCAGCGCACCTTCCTCGGCCAGGTGGTCTCCGCCCGGCCGTGCACCGTCTGCCAGGGCTACGGCACCACCATCCCGCACCCCTGCCCCACCTGCGCCGGCGACGGCCGGGTGCGCACCCGCCGCTCGCTGACCGTCAAGATCCCTGCCGGCGTCGAGGACGGCATGCGGATCCGGCTGGCCCAGCAGGGCGAGGTGGGCCCGGGTGGTGGCACCGCAGGTGACCTCTACGTGGAGATCCACGAGCGGCCGCACGACGTGTACTCCCGCAAGGGCGACGACCTGCACTGCCGGGTCACCGTCCCGATGACCGCGGCGGCGCTGGGCACCCGGCTGACCATCAAGACGCTGGACAGCGAGGAGACGGTCGACGTCAAGGCCGGCACCCAGCCCGCCAGCACGCTGCGGCTGCGCGCCCGGGGCGTGCCGCACCTGCGCGGCACCGGCCGGGGCGACCTCTACGTGCACCTGGACGTGCGGACGCCGACCAAGCTCGACCCGGACCAGGAGAAGATGCTGCGCGACTTCGCCAAGACCCGGGGCGAGGAGGTCGCCGAGCTGACCAAGCAGGGCGGCTTCTTCTCCCGGATGCGCGACGCGTTCAACGGTCACGCCTGACCGGCACGACTAGCCTGATCATCGTGTCCGCCCCGCTGTTCCTGGTCGAGTCGCTGCCCACCGCCGACACGATGACCCTCGACGGTCCCGAGGGGCATCACGCCGCCACAGTGCAGCGGCTGCGGGTCGGCGAGGAGTTGCTGCTCGCCGACGGCCGGGGCGGCACGGCCGCCGCCGTGGTCACCGCCGTCGGCCGGGGCAGCCTGGAACTCACGATCACCTCCCGGGGGTACGCGGACGCGCCCGTACCCCGGCTGGTGATCGTGCAGGGCATCGCCAAGGGCGACCGGGGTGAGCTGGCCGTGCAGGCGATGACCGAGGTCGGGGTGGACGAGATCGTGCCGTGGGCGGCGACCCGCTCGGTCACCCAGTGGCGCGGAGACCGGGGCGTACGGGCCCGGGAGAAGTGGGTGGCCACGGCCCGGGAGGCGGCCAAGCAGGCCCGCCGCCCCTGGCTGCCGGTGGTGGCCGGGGCACCGGACGAGTCGACCGCCACGGTGGCCCGCCGGATCGCCGGTGCCGCCGCCGGGTTCGTGCTGCACGAGGAGGCCGACGAACGGCTGACCGTCGCCGAGCTGCCGTCGGCCGGGGAGATCGTCCTGGTGGTCGGCCCGGAGGGCGGCATCGCCCCGGCCGAGCTGACCGCTTTCCGCGAGGCCGGTGGCCGGCCGGTCCGGCTCGGCCCGGCGGTGCTGCGCACCTCCACCGCCGGCGTGGCCGCGCTCAGCGTGCTCGCCACCCGCCTCAACCGCTGGTAACCAGCCGCCGCCGCGCCTCTTCCCCGCCCCTCCCCACCCCCCGCCCCCGTCCCCGCCCCGCCCCCTGGGTGCCCCCTGTCGTCGATCTAGGGCATATCGTCGCTGTTGGAGATCCACTAGCGACGAAATGCCCTAGATCGACGGGGAAGAGGCGCGGCGGGGCGCGGGTGGTCAGCTGCGTAGGTAGGAGGCGCCGTTGAGGTCGACGATGGTGCCGGAGGCCCACTCGGCCTGGGGCGACGCCAGCCAGTGCACCGCGTCGGCGATCTCCTCCGGCCGGGCCACCCGGTCAAACGGGCTCTGCGCCCGGATCGCCGCGCCCGGATCGCCGCGGAGGTGTTCGGTGGTCATGTCGGTCGCCACGAAGCCCGGCGCGACGGTGGCGACCGCGATGCCGTACGGCGCGAGCGCCACCGCGAGGGACTGGCCCAGCGCGTTCAGCCCCGCCTTGCTGGCGCCGTACGCCGGCTGGTCCGGCTCGCCGCGGAACGCGCCCCGGGACGAGACGTTGACGATCCGCCCGCCGCGCTCCCGCATGTGCTGGGCGGCGCACCAGGTGACGTTGCCGGCGCCGGTCAGGTTGGTCTCCAGCACCTGCCGCCAGCGCTTCTGCCACTGCTCGTAGGAGGCGCCGAAGATCGGGTGCGGGTCGTCCCGGTCGCCGTACATCCCGGCGTTGTTGACCAGCACGTCCAGGCCGCCGAGCAGTTCGGCGGCCCGGTCGACCATGGCCCGGACCGCGTCCGGGTCGGTGAGGTCGGCGCGGACCACAACGTGCCCGGTGCCGGGCAGCCGGGCACGCAACTGCTCGGCCGCGTCGGCGGAGTCGCGGTGGTGGATCGCCACCCGGTCCCCGCTCGCCGCGAACGCCTCCGCCACCGCCCGGCCGATCCCACGCGAGGCCCCGGTCACCAGTACCGCCCGATCCGTCATGGCGGCCATCCTGCCGTAGCTGGCACCGATGTTAGGAAGGGACCCTTCCTCTACCGGAGGCGTTAACAAGGGGCCCTTCCTTACACTGCCCCGATGGGATCTGATTGCCTGTTCTGCCGCATCGTCGCCGGGGAGATTCCGGCCACCGTGGTCCGGGAGACCGCCACCACGCTCGCCTTCCGGGACATCGGCCCGAAGGCGCCGGTGCACGTCCTGGTGATTCCGAAGGAGCACTACGCCGACATCGCCACCCTCGCCCAGGGTGACCCGGCGCTGGCCGGGGAGGTGCTGGCCACGGCCGCCGCTGTGGCCGAGGACGAGGGGCTGCTCGGCGACGGCTTCCGGTTGATGTTCAACACCGGCGCGTACGGCGGGCAGGAGGTGTTCCACGCGCACGCGCACCTGCTCGGTGGCGCGCCGCTCGGCCCGATGCTCGCCCGGGACCTGGCGTGAGCGAGGCGATGTCCACCCGAGCCGTGGACGAGCGGCTGGGCCGGCTGGTCCGCCGGGTCCAGGCCGACGCCCGGGTGCCGGCGGTGTCGGCGGCGCTGCACCGGGCCGACCGCCAGTTGTGGAGCTGCACGGTCGGCGGCTCCGGCACCAGCAGCCCGTTGGGGCCGCGCACCCAGTTCCGGATCGGCTCGGTCACAAAGACCTTCACCGCGGTGCTCACCCTCCAGTGCCGCGACGACGGGCTGCTGGACCTGGACGACCCGGTGGGCCGGCACCTGGAGCTGCCCGCGCACGGTGAGCTGACCGTCCGCCGGCTGCTGTCGCACACCGGTGGCCTGCAACGCGAGCCGTTCGGCGACGTCTGGGACAGCCTGCGCGCACCGGACGCCGACCAACTGGTGGCCGAGCTGGACCGGGCCGAGCGGGTGCTGGCGGCGGCTCGCCGCTTCCACTACTCGAACCTCGGCGTGGCCGTGCTCGGCCAGTTGGTCGCCCGGCTGCGCGGCGGCAGCTGGGCCGAGGTGCTCGCCGAGCGGGTGCTGACGCCGCTGGGGCTGACCGACACCACAGTGGCTCCCGGGCCGGCGGCGGCCACCGGGTTCCTGGTCGACGCGTACTCCGACGAGGCGCACCAGGAGCCGCCGACCGACTTCGGCGCGGTCGGCCCGGCCGCCCAGCTCTGGAGCACCGCGACGGACATGGCCCGCTGGGCGGCGTTCCTCGCCGACCCGGCGGCGCTGGACCCGGCCGGCGCTGTGCTCGCCCCGGCCACGCTGGACGAGATGCGCTGGCCGCTGACCACCACCGACGAGACGCTCTGGGGGACCGGTTTCGGGCTCGGGCTGATCCTGGTGCCGCAGGGTGAACGGGTGGTGCACGTGGGGCACGACGGGGCCATGCCCGGTTTCCTGGCCGCGGTGTACGGCAGAAGGGGCGGCGACGGCACGGCGGGCGCGATGGGCGCCGCGGTGCTCGGCTCCTCCGGCACGGCGGCGGAGCTGTTCGATCTGCCGCACCGGCTGCTCGCGGCGGCGGTCGAGCACGACCCGGCCGAGATTGAGCCGTGGCGGCCCGGCGCACCCGCTCCGGCCGCCCTGCGGGGTCTGCTCGGCCGCTGGTGGGGCGAGGGTTTCGAGTACGTCTTCTCCTGGCACGACGGGACGCTGCGGGCGCGTGGGGCCGGCGACCCGCCGGGACGCCCACCGGCGATCTTCGCCCCGCTGCCGGACCGGCCCGACGTGTTCCGCACGGTCTCCGGTCGGGAGGCGGGCGAGCTGCTGAGGCTGACCCGGGACGAGTCGGGCGCCGTGGTCCGGATGCACTGGGCGACATACCGCTTCACCCGCCACCAGGAGACCTTCGACCGGTACGACTTCCGGGCCGGGGGTTGATCGCGGCCAGCGGAAATGGACGCGATGCGGGCCACGTTGAACGGATACGATGGGGGTAACGTCCGCACGCCGTGCCAGCAGGGCCGGCGCCGAGATCGAGAGCAGGTGCGCTGGGCCCTTCGGCCCGACCTATGACTGGCACCCCACCTCCCGGCCCGCCCCGGGTGCAGACCAGGATCACCGTGCCCGACTCGAAGATCATGGTCAATCTGCTCGGCGCAGGTGACGAGATCCTGCGACTTGTCGAACGCTCGGTCACCAGTGACGTGCACGTGCGTGGCAACGAGATCACCATCACCGGTGCGCCCGCGGACAATGCCCTCGCCGAGCGGGTCTTCACTGAGCTGCTCGAACTCATCGAGAAAGGCGAGACCCTGACCACTGACGCGGTTCGGCGTACCGTCGGCATGCTCGAGCAGGGCACCGCCGAACGGCCCGCCGATGTTCTGACGCTCAACATCCTCTCCCGGCGCGGACGCACCATCCGCCCCAAGACCCTCGGGCAGAAGCGGTACGTCGACGCGATCGACTCGCACACCATCGTCTTCGGCATCGGCCCGGCCGGCACCGGCAAGACCTACCTGGCCATGGCGAAGGCCGTCCAGGCGTTGCAGGCCAAGCAGGTCAACCGGATCATCCTGACCCGACCGGCGGTCGAGGCGGGTGAGCGACTGGGCTTCCTGCCCGGCACGCTGAACGAGAAGATCGACCCGTACCTGCGCCCGCTCTACGACGCGCTGCACGACATGCTCGACCCCGAGTCGATCCCGAAGCTGATGGCCGCGGGCACGATCGAGGTCGCCCCGCTGGCGTACATGCGCGGCCGGACGCTCAACGACGCGTTCATCATCCTGGACGAGGCGCAGAACACCACGCCCGAGCAGATGAAGATGTTCCTGACCCGGCTCGGCTTCAATTCCAAGATCGTCGTCACCGGTGACGTCACCCAGGTGGACCTTCCCGGCGGCACGACCAGCGGTCTGCGGGTGGTCCGGGAGATCCTGGAAAACGTCGAGGACGTGCACTTCGCCCAGTTGTCCAGCTCCGACGTGGTCCGCCACCAGTTGGTCGGGCAGATCGTCGACGCGTACGCCCGCTGGGACGCCGAGCGGGAGACCCAGCAGGCGCAGGGCGTCCACGCGGTGCCCGGGCGACCCGCCCAGGGCGGCCGTGCCGGCCGCCGCCGCTAAAGCAGAGGAAAGCAGTTGTCCATCGAGATCGCCAACGAGTCCGGTGTCGACGTCGACACCGACGCCGTGCTCGCCGTCGCCCGGCACGCTCTCGACGAGATGGGGGTCAACCCCCTCGCCGAGTTGTCCGTGCTGCTGGTCGACATCGACTACATGACCGAGCTGAACCACCGCTGGATGGGTGGCGAAGGCCCGACCGACGTGCTCGCGTTCCCCATGGACGAGGGCAGCGTCGACCACGGCCCGGGCGAGAGCGCTCCGTCCGGCGGCGAGCCGGCCCTGCTCGGCGACATCGTGCTCTGCCCCGAGGTGGCGGCCAAGCAGGCGGCGACCGCCGGGCACGCCCCGGCCGACGAGCTGCACCTGCTCACCGTGCACGGGGTGCTGCACCTGCTCGGCTACGACCACGCCGAGCCGGAGGAGGAGCGGGAGATGTTCGCGCTCCAGGCCCGACTGCTGGTCAGCTGGCGGTCGACCCGCACCCAGTGATGCCCACTCCGCTACTGGCGGCCGGCCCCACGGCCGGCCTGCCCGACCTGCAACTGATCGTCTTCGCGGCCGGCCTGGTGGTGCTGGCCGGCCTGATCGCGATGACCGAGGCGGCGCTCGCCGCGGTCTCCCCGGCTCGGGCCGCCGAGCTGGCCAGGGACGGCGTGCGCGGCGCCCGTACCCTGCAGACCGTCGCCGCCGACGTGGTCCGGCACCTCAATCTGCTCCTGCTGTTGCGGCTGCTCGCCGAGCTGACCGCCACCACGCTGGTGGCGCTGGTCGCGGTGGACACCTTCGGCGCCGGCTGGCGGGCCGCGCTGGTCACCGCCGGCGCGATGACCGTGGTCAGCTTCGTGGTGGTCGGGGTCGCTCCGCGCACCATCGGCCGGCAGCACGCGTACGCCGTGGGGCGGGCGGTGGCGCCGCTGGTCCGCTGGCTGGGCCGGGCGCTCAACCCGCTCGCGTCGCTGCTCATCCTCATCGGCAACGCGGTCACCCCGGGGCGCGGCTTCCGGGAGGGGCCGTTCGCCACCCAGGTGGAGCTGCGCGAGCTGGTCGACCTGGCCGAGCAGCGCGGCGTGGTCGAGCACGGCGAGCGGCAGATGATCCACTCGGTCTTCGCCCTCGGCGACACCATCGCCCGCGAGGTGATGGTGCCGCGTACCGAGATGGTGTGGATCGAGGAGGGCAAGACCCTCGCGCAGGCGCTGGCGCTGTTCCTGCGGTCCGGTTTCTCCCGCATCCCGGTGATCGGCGAGAGCGTCGACGACGTGCTGGGTGTGCTCTACCTCAAGGACCTGATCCGACGGTCCCGGGGCGGTGACCCGGACGCCGAGCAGTTGCCGGTGGCCGAGCTGATGCGGCCGGCCACCTTCGTGCCGGAGTCCAAGCCGGTCGACGACCTGCTGTCGGAGATGCAGGCCGCCCGCAACCACCTGGTCATCGTCGTCGACGAGTACGGCGGCACCGGCGGCCTGGTCACGATCGAGGACATCCTGGAGGAAATCGTCGGTGAGATCACCGACGAGTACGATGTCGAACGCCCGCCGGTCGAACGCCTGGCGGACTCCGCCGTGCGGGTCACCGCCCGCCTGCCGGTGGAGAATCTGGGCGAGCTGTTCGACACGGACCTGCCCACCGATGAGGTGGAGACGGTCGGCGGCCTGCTCGCCCAGTCGCTGGGGCGGGTGCCGATCCCCGGAGCGCAGGCCGAGGTGGCCGGCCTCCGGCTGGTCGCCGAGGGCACCACCGGCCGGCGCAACCGCATAGACACCGTTCTGGTCAGCCGGGTGGAACCGGGCGACGAGCAGGACACCGCGGGGCGTGGCGAGCACGCCGGCCCCGGGGACGACCAGGACCACTATCGAGACGAGGAGAGGCAACCCGCCGATGCCTGACACACCCGCCGCGCACGCCGCCCGGCCCACCCCCACCGCGCCGGGCCCGCTGAGCGCCGAGGACGGCAAGCTGGTCGTCCTGGCCCGGGGAGCCCGTGGGCGGGTCGGTGCCGTCGAGGGCGCCGCGGTCCGGGACCAGGATGGCCGCACGTACGCGGCGGCCAGCGTCGCGCTGCCCTCACTGACCCTCACGGCGTTGCAGCTGGCGGTGGCCTCGGCCGTGGCGGCCGGGGCGAGCCGGCTGGAGGCGGCGGTGGTGGTGACCGAGGCGTCGACGCTGGACGGCGCCGGGCATGCCGCGGTGCGTGACCTCGCCGTGGACGCGCCGATCCACGTGGCGGCGCCGGACGGCACCGTGCTCGGCACGGTGACCCAGTGACCCCCGTCCAGGATCCGGACGGTCGCCCGTACCGGGCCGGGTTCGGCTGCTTCGTCGGCCGGCCCAACGCCGGCAAGTCCACGCTGACCAACGCCATCATCGGCACCAAGATCGCGATCACCTCGAACAAGCCGCAGACCACCCGGCACGTCATCCGGGCCGTGCTGCACCGGCCCGAGTCGCAGCTGGTCCTGGTCGACACGCCGGGCCTGCACCGCCCCCGTACGCTGCTCGGCGAGCGCCTCAACGACCTGGTGCGATCCACCTGGACCGAGGTCGACGTGATCGGCCTGTGCATCCCGGCCGATGAGCCGGTCGGGCGCGGCGACCGCTTCATCACGGGTGAGCTGGCCGGGTTGAAGGCGACCGTGCTGGCGGTGGTCACCAAGACCGACCTCGTGGACAAGCGCCGACTGGCGGAGCAGTTGCTCGCGGTCAGCAAGATGGGCGAGTTCGCCGAGATCGTGCCGGTGAGCGCGGTCTCCGGCCACCAGGTGGACACCCTGGTCGACGTGATGACCAGCTACCTGCCGCCGTCGCCGCAGCTCTACCCGGACGACATGCTGACCGACGACCCGGAGCAGGTGCTGGTCGCGGAGCTGATCCGGGAGGCGGCCCTGGAAGGGGTCCGTGACGAGCTGCCGCACTCCATCGCCGTGGTGGTGGAGGAGATGATCCCCGAGGGTCAGGTCATGAAGATCTACGCCGACCTGTACGTGGAACGGCCCAGCCAGAAGGCGATCGTGCTCGGTCACAAGGCGAGTCGGCTCAAGGAGGTCGGCACCACCGCCCGCAAGCAGATCGAGGAACTGCTCGGCAGCCGGGTCTACCTGGACCTGCACGTGCGGGTGGCGAAGGACTGGCAGCGCGACCCGAAACAGCTGCGCAAGCTGGGCTTCTGATCGACGCACCGGTCCGGCCGGGCTTTCCGGTCGGACCGGGGCACATGATCACCTTCGGTCGGGCACGGGGCGAAATTCACGTTTGACAGGGGCGACCGCCGTTTGGCGGCGCGGCCGCGAAGGGTAGGGGAAGTACGCCCGGCGTCCCCGACCCAGATGCAGGCTGATGCGCAACAGATACCTCGATCTGCTCCGGTTCCTCGCCATCGTCCGGGTGGTCGTCTACCACGTCACCGGGTGGGCGACCCTCACTCTCGTCTTCCCGGCCATGTCGGTGATGTTCGCGCTGGCCGGCTCGCTGATGGCCGCCTCGCTGACCCGCAGCGGACCGGCTGCGGTCGGCCGCCGGCTGCGGCGGTTGCTTCCGTCGCTGTGGGTGGTGGCGGTGATCTTCGTGCCGGCCATGCTGCTCACCGGGCTGCCGGCGTCCTTCCGGCTGCTGCTGTGGCTGTTCCCGATCGCCGATCCACCGGCCAACCACTGGGGTGCCCTGGCGCTGAGCGTCATCTGGTACCTGCGCGACTACCTCTGGTTCGTGCTCGCCTCGCCGATCGCGTTCTGGCTGTTCCGGCGAGCCCCGCTGCCCACTCTGCTCGCCCCGTACCTCCTGCTGGTGGCGATCGAGACCGGGATCTACCCGGCGCCGCCGGTGCTGCGCGAGTTCGGGCTCTACTTCGGCGCGTGGCTGCTCGGCTTCGCCCACCACGCCGGGATGCTGCGCCGCCTCGCCGGTCGGGTGCTCTACCCGGTGGCGCTGGCGCTCGCGGTCGGCGGCGGGGCCTGGATCGTCGCGCATCCGGGCCCACGCGGGTACGACCTCAACGACAACCACCTCGGCAACGCCCTCTGGTCCGCCGCGTTCATCCTGATCGTGCTGGGTCGGGCACCGGCGGGGATCGCCTGGTTGGGCCGTAGTCGGCTGGCCGACCGCACGGTGACCGTGGTCAATCGGCGGGCGCTCACCGTCTACCTCTGGCACATGCCGTTCGTGGTGGCGCTCACCCCGCTGGTGGACGTGGTCGGCTGGTCCCACCAGGACCCGCTGGGACTGGCCGTCCGGGTGCTGCTGGTCTTCGTGCTGGTGGGCCTGGTCGCCCTGGCCGTCGGCTGGGTCGAGGACGTCGCCGCCCGTCGCCGCCCGGAGCTGATCCCCGGTGGCCCGGCGGTCCGGTTGGGTGCCGAAGCGGCGGACGGTATCGGGGCGACCGTCGGACGAGCGGTGGTGCCGGCGCAGCGGACGGCCGGGGAGGCGGCCAGCGTCGAGGTCAACGCTCGCTGATCGTGAGGTTGCCGCTGTCGGCCGAGCCGTCGAGCACCAGGGACGCCGCTGGGTTGTCGGCGACGGTGACCGTCTCGTCGCCCGAGTCGGCGTTGGACCGGACCCGGTAGCTGCCCTGTGGCACCACAAGCGTGACGTCACCGCTGGAGGCGTGGACCCGGGCCGAGGCGGGCTTGTCCAGTTCCACGTTGACATTGCCCGAGCTGGCCTCGGCGTCGACCGTGCCGCCCAGCCGCCGTGCGGTGATGTCTCCCGACGAGGCGCGTAGCCGTACCGCCGCGGCGGCCTCGTTCACCTCGATGTTGCCGGAGCGGGCCTCCACCCCGACGGCGCCCGACGCACCGGAGATCCGCACGTCGCCCGAGCTCACCTGTAGCTCCACTGTGCCAACCCGGCTCAGCTCGACGTTGCCGGAGCTGGTCTCGCCCTGCACGGCCACGCCCTCCGGCACCGTCACCTCGTAGGAGATGCTGCACTGCGAGCCGCAGTCGGTGTCCAGCACCAGCTCGCTGCCCTCGATCTCGTACCTGGCGTTGTCCGGTTCGCCGCCCTGGTAGCGCACCACCCGCTTGATCCGGGCCTGCCCGGCCGGGCCGGTGCCCCGGACCACCACGTCGCCAGAGCCCCCCTGCACCCGGATCGCGGTGATCTTCACCGTCTCGGTGTCGTCGTAGTCGAGCCGGCGGAAGGACAGGTTGTCGCACCCGGCGAGCAGGATGAGGGCGGTGGTCAGCCCCAGCGCGATGGGGGCGGCGGCGCGACGGCGGAGGTCGGCGGTGGTCTGGTGCAGTGCCATGGCGAGCACGCTACGGCCGGTCACCGGCCCGCCGCATCGGGGTTCCTCCGCGCATCCACCCCGAGCCGACCCTGATTTCACACCCCGAGGGAGAATGGTCCGATGGCCGGGTACCGCCGACAGCTCTACCGCGACGACGCGGTGGTGCTGCGCGTGCAGAAGCTCGGCGAGTCCGACCGGATCATCACCCTGCTGACCCGCCGGCACGGCCGGCTGCGTGCGGTGGCCCGAGGGATCCGTCGCACCACAAGCAAGTTCGGTGCCCGGCTGGAGCCGTTCGGCCACGTCGATCTCCAGCTCGCCGGTGACCCGAAGGGCAACCTGGGCAGCTCGCTGCACACCGTCAGCCAGGTCGAGGGCATCGACCTGTACGGCAAGCGGTTCCTCGGGGACTATCCCCGCTACACGGCGGCCAGCGCGATCGCCGAGACCGCCGAGCGGCTGACCCCGGTGGAGCGGGAGCCGTCGCTGCGCCTGTTCCAGCTCACCGTGGGCGCGTTGAAGGCGCTGTCCCGGGGCGAGCACGCCACCACCCTGGTGCTCGACGCGTACCTGCTGCGCGGGATGGCCCTCGCGGGCTGGGCGCCGGCGTTGATCGCGTGCGCGGTCTGCGGCACGCCGGGGCGGCACAGGGCGTTCTCCGTGCCGGCCGGCGGCGCGGTCTGCCCGGATTGTCGGCCGCCCGGCGCGGCCCATCCCGCGCCGGCCACCATCGATCTGATGTCCGCGCTGACCACCGGCGACTGGGTGATCGCCGACGCCACCGAGGCCGGCGTACGCCGGGAGTGCAGTGGGCTGGTGGCGGCTCACCTGCAGTGGCACCTGGAACGCGCGCTACGCTCGCTGCCGCTGGTCGACCGGGGTCCCTCGGCGGCCGGCGCGGTCCCGCCGCCGGGCGGCGCGGGGGCCGCGACGCTCCGGCCGCACGGCGACGTGGAGGCCGGGGCGGACGGCGCGAGCAGGGAGAGAGCCGAGTGATCCGATCGATGAGGGCCGGCCGGCGTGAGCCGGTGCCGCCGACACCGCACCCGTCGGGCGCCCGGCCGCCGGCGCTGCCCGGCGAGGCGGTGCCGAAGCACGTCGCCGTGGTGATGGACGGCAACGGCCGGTGGGCCAAGGAGCGCGGGCTGCCCCGCACCAAGGGCCACGAGGCGGGGGAGCACAGCCTCTTCGACACCATCGAGGGTGCCATCGAGATGGGCATTCCGTACCTGTCGGCGTACGCGTTCTCCACCGAGAACTGGCGGCGCTCGCCGGACGAGGTCCGGTTCCTGATGGGGTTCAACCGGGATGTCATCCGCCGTCGCCGCGACCAGCTGGTTGAACTCGGTGTCCGGGTGGTCTGGTCGGGCCGGCCCGGGCGGTTGTGGAAGAGCGTCATCTCCGAGTTGCAGACCGCCGAGGAGATGTCCCGCGGCAACTCCACGCTGACCCTGCAGTTCTGCGTCAACTACGGCGGGCAGGCGGAGATCGGCGACGCCGCCGCCGCGATCGCCCGCGACGTGGCGGCCGGGCGGCTGGACCCGGCGAAGGTCACCGAGAAGACCGTGGCGAAGTACCTCTACCACCCGGAGATCCCGGAGGTGGACCTGTTCCTGCGCCCCTCCGGGGAGGAGCGCATCTCCAACTTCCTGCTGTGGCAGACCGCGTACGCCGAGCTGGTCTTTCTGGACACGCTCTGGCCGGACTTCGACCGCCGTCACCTCTGGTACGCGTGCGAGCTGTACGCCCAGCGCGACCGGCGGTTCGGCGGCGCGCTGCCCAACCCGGTCGCCCCGGTGGGCTGAGCCGAGGCTTACCGGCACGTCACGCTGGGTATCACTGAAGTCAGGAGCCACTGACGGAGGTGAACCCACATGATCCAGAAGCGCATCGCACAGTGGGCGGTGATGGCGATCGCGGTGCCGTTGGCCGCGGCCGGCGCCCGCCGACTCAGCCACACCCTGGAGGCCCGGCGTGGTCCCTCCGGGGTGAGCCGGCTGCTGACGAAGGGCGCGGACTTCATGCGCCCCCAGAAGGCCAAGCGCCGCCGGTTCTGGTAAGCCCGATCTCCAGGCGCCGCCCGCATTCGTGTGGGCGGCGCCTTTCCCTGATCCATCGCCGACCTCCGTGTCGATCAAGCGGCGCGTGGGCGGGGGCGGGGGTGTGCGGTTGTTCTTCGGTGGTGGGGGGAGGGGCGCGAGTAGGGTCCGGAGGTGGCGGCACTTGGCGGTTGGGGTGGACGTGCGGGATCTCCGGTACAAGATGATCATGGCGTTGAACGCGGCCGATCTGGGTGACCCGATCTGCGAGCAGGTGGCCGAGATCTGCGCGGAGATCGCCGAGCAGCACTGCGCCGAGTTCGGCCACACCCCCCAGCTGCGCACCGGCGAGATCGCCGAGCTGGCGACCGGGGACCCGGCCCTGACCTGGGCGCCGTCGCCCGCCGACACCGGGCAGCGTGCCTGGTGACCGCGCCCGCCCCGGCGGTCGACGTGCGCCGGGCCGAGGACCGCTTCGCCACCCGGATCTCCTGGCTGGACTCCAAGCACTCCTTCTCGTTCTCCCGGCACTACGACCCGGCCAACACCCACCACGGATTGCTGCTGGTCAACAACGACGACGTGGTCCGCCCGGGTGCCGGCTTCGAGACCCACCCGCATCAGGACATGGAGATCGTCACCTGGGTGCTGCGCGGTTCCCTCGTGCACCAGGACTCGACCGGGCACTCCGGGGTGATCTATCCGGGGCTGGCCCAGCGGATGAGCGCCGGCACCGGCATCCTGCACTCGGAGAAGAACGACGCCTGGCGGCTCAACAACCAGGAGCCGCACAGCGACCCGGTGCACTTCGTGCAGATGTGGGTGCTCCCCGACGAGGAGGGTGTCGACCCCGGCTACGAGCAGCTGGAGATCGAGGACGAGCTGCTGCGCGGCGGCCTCGTGCCGGTCGCCTCCGGAATGGAACGCTACGACGGCGCGTCCGCGATCCGGATCCGCAACCGGTACGCCACCCTGCACGCCGCCCGACTCGCCCCCGGCGACGAGGTCACCATCCCGGACGCGCCCTACGTGCACCTGTACGTGCCCGACGGCACGGTGAACCTGGAGGGCAGCGGCCCGCTCGGCACCGGTGACGCGGTCCGGCTCACGATGACCGGCGGCCGTCGGGTCACCGCCGACGAGCCGGCCGAGATCCTCGTCTGGGAGATGCACGCCACCGTCGCCTGACCCCGACCCGGCGTCCGGGAGAGGGCCGGGCGACGCGTCGTCAGGCCGGGGACTCGGTACGGTCTCCCGCCCACGTGGTGTGGAACGAGCCCTCGCGGTCGACACGCTGGTAGGTGTGCGCGCCGAAGTTGTCCCGCAGGCCCTGGATCAGCGCGGCCGGCAGGCGCTCGGCGCGCAGCGCGTCGAAGTACGCCAGCGACGACGAGAACGCCGGGGTCGGGACTCCGGCCCGGGCCGCGTCGGCCACCACCCGCCGCCAGCTCGGCACGCCGGCGCCGACCGCCTCGGCGAAGTACGGAGCCACAAGCAGCGTGGGCAGCTCGGGCTGCTCGTCGTACGCCTCGCGGATCCGGTCCAGGAAGCGGGCCCGGATGATGCAGCCACCCCGCCAGATGGTCGCCGTGCCACCGAGGTCGATGTCCCAGTCGTACTCCTGGCTGCCGGCGCGGATGTGGTCGAAGCCCTGCGCGTACGCGACGATCTTCGAGGCGAGCAGTGCCCGGCGGACGTCCTCGATGAACGCCTCCCGGTCGGCCACCTGCCACTTCTCACCGGCGTCCGGGAACGCCCGCTGGGCCGCCTCGCGCTGGTCGACGTGCCCGGAGAGGGAGCGGGCGAAGGTCGCCTCGGCGATCCCGGTGATCGGTACGCCCAGATCGAGCGCGCTCTGCACAGTCCACCGCCCGGTGCCCTTCTGCTCGGCCCGGTCCAGCACCACGTCGACGAAGGGCTGGCCGGTGGCCGCGTCGCGGTGGGCCAGCACGTCGGCGGTGATCTCGATGAGGAAGGACTCCAGCTCGCCGCCGTTCCACCCCCGGAAGATCTCCGCGATCTCCGCCGGCTCCGCGCCCAGTCCGGCGCGGAGCAGGTCGTACGCCTCGGCGATGAGCTGCATGTCGGCGTACTCGATGCCGTTGTGCACCATCTTGACGAAGTGCCCGGCGCCGTCCGGCCCGATGTGCCGGCAGCACGGCACCCCGTCCACGTGGGCGGAGATCTTCTCGAACATCGGCCCGAGCTTGGCGTACGACTCGACCGAACCACCCGGCATGATGCTCGGCCCGAGCAGCGCGCCCTCCTCGCCGCCGGAGACGCCGGTGCCCACGAAGTGCAGACCGTGGGTGCGCAGCGCCTCCTCACGGCGGCGGGTGTCGGCGAAGTGGGCGTTGCCGCAGTCCACGACGATGTCGCCCTCCTCCAGCAGGGGCACCAGCTCGTCGATCACCGCGTCGGTGGGCGCACCCGCCTTGACCATCACGATCACCGCCCGGGGCCGTTCCAGCGACGCCACGAAGTCGGCCATCGACTCGCCGGGCACGAAGGTGCCCTCGTCGCCGTGCTCCGCGATCAGGCTGCGGGTGCGCTCAGGCGAACGGTTGTGCACCGCCACGGTGAAGCCGTTGCGGGCCAGGTTGCGGGCCAGGTTGCGGCCCATCACCGCCAGCCCCGTCACGCCGATCTGCGCGGTCGCCTGCTCAGCCATCCGTGCCGCCACCTCTCACCGTCGTACTGCCGTGTTGCGACCGTATCGCGGTGCGCGGCGGAGCGGGCCGCCTCGTCGACAGCCGGTGATCGGCCGGTGGCGCTCAGCCCCGGCCAGCTGATTCTCCGCGCGGTCACCATCGCGGTGGGCGCGTCGGCAGCGGGCCGCCGATGTTGCCAGGAAAACCGGGTGCGCCGGTACCCGCCCACCCGATAGCGTGCGGGCATGCGCAACTGACGCCCCACTTCCGAGCCGGCCCGCTGCCCCGCGCCGCGGTCCGTGCGCTCCCGGGCGTCCCGCATCCCCACCCGCCGCGCGGCGGTGCCGGCCCTGCCCCACCCCGGTGAGCAGTCCCTTCCCTCTCGACCGTCGCGGCGCGACGGTCACCAGCTGAGCCGATCGAGCGCGGGAACCGCGTTGACGGTCGGCACCGAAGGAGGCCCGGATGCCTGCCAGGCGAAACCCGAAGAAGAAGTCGTCCCGTACCCCCGCACCGACGCCGCCCGGCACCGGGCCGGCGGCTGGCCGCGGCCCGCTGCCGGCTCTGCCGATCCACCCCGACCTGCCGGCCCTGACGGTCGAGTCGGCCCTGCCGGTCGGGGTGCCGCCGGCGATCGACGTGCCGGTGGTGGTCGACGTGCCGGCGGCGCTGGACGTGCCACCGGTGGCCGACGCATCGCTGGCGGCCGGCCGGCCGGCGGCGCCGAAGGCCGGACCGCCGCAGGCCGGGGCAGGCCGCTCCGCTGGCGGCAAGAGCCAGCGAGCCGGTCAACCGCGCCGCTACGCCTTCCGCCGCAGCTGACCGGCCCCGACCCGCGAGATCTCACGGTTGCCGCCTCCGCAGCGGCGGGGGCGGCAACCGCAGGATCGTGGGGGAGGGTCAGCCGAGCAGGGGGCGGAAGGTGCCGAGCAGCACGCTCACCGTCAGGGCCGCGCCGGCCAGCGCGACCGCTCCGGCGATGAGCAGTCCGTCGGCGGGGCCGAAGGGCTGACGGCGGGCCACGGTGCGGGGCGTTCCGGCGTCGAAACCGCGGGCGTCCATCGCCACGGCCAGCCGGGTGCCCCGGCGGATCGCCCCGACCAGCAGCGCGAACGCGGTCGAAGCGAACAGCCGCAGCTTCGCCGCCGGGTTACGTCCGGCATCGACGCCCCGTGCCCGACGGGCCATGCTGATCATCTGCCACTCCTGACCGAGCAGCGGTACCAGCCGGAACGCGGCCAGTGCCCCGATGGCGAACCGGGCCGGCGCCTTCGCGTTCTGGATCAGCGCGTCGGCCAGGTCGGTGGGGTCGGTGGTGGCGAACACTATGACGCCGGGCAGGGCGACCGCGAGCACCCGCAGGATCAGGCCGAGCGCGGTGAGCAGCACTCCGGTGGTCACCAGCACCGGCCCCGCGTCCAGCAGGACCCGGCCGGACCGGTCGGAGGCGAAGAGCACCAGGGTGACCAGGATGCCGACGGCGCTGACCAGCAGCGGCCACGCCCGCCGGGCCAGCACGCCGTAACGGATGCCGAACAGCGGCAGCACGGCGAGTTCGACGGCGATGGCGATCGCCGGGGCCACCGGGTCCAAAGTGGCCAGCAGGGTGAACGAGAACACCAGCGCGGCCGCCACCTTCGCCACCGGGTTACGGCGGGCCAGCGGCGCACCGGGCACGGCGACCGGCTCGATGCTGATCATCGAGCGGCCGGTCACGATCGCTCCAGGGTGACGGTTCGGTCGGCGAGCGCGGCGACGAAGTCCGGGTCGTGGGTCACGGTGACCACGCCGTGCCCGGCGTCGCGGAGGTCGGCGAAGAGGTCGACCAGCTCCCGCCAGGTCCGCCGGTCCTGACCGAATGTGGGTTCGTCGCAGATCAGCAGGCGGGGGGCGGTGGCCAGGGCGGTCGCCACGCTCAGCCGCCGGGCCTCTCCACCGGAGAGGGTGTACGGGTTGGCTGCGGCGAGCCGGGTCAGCCGCAGCCGGTCCAGCAGCCCCGCCACGGTCTCCGTGACGGCCGCCTCGGGCTGGCCGGTCCGACGCGGGCCGAGCGCCAGCTCGTCGAAGACGGTGCTGGTGACGAACTGGTGCTCCGGATCCTGGAAGACCGACCCGATCCGCCGGGCCAACGCGGGCGCCCGCCACCGGTGCGGCGCGGTGCGGTGGTCCGGCCCGGCCAGCTCGGCGGACGCGGTGACCCGGCCGGCGCCCGGCCGGAGCAGCCCACCGAGCAGCAGCGCGAGAGTCGACTTGCCGGCCCCGTTCGGCCCGCGCACGGCGAGCGCCTCCCCGGCGCGTACCACCAGGTCGGTGGGGGCCAGCCGGGGCGGCAGGCCGAGCCGGTCGGCGGTGAGCAGCAGCTCGCCGGGGGCTGCGGGCCCCCGCCGGGTGGCGACGGGATGACCCGGCACCCAGACGCCCTCCGCGGCGAGGGCGGCGCCGTGCGCCGCGAAGACCGCCTCCGGCGGGCCGTCCGCGCGGACCCCGCCGCCGGGCTCCAGGACGACCACCCGGTCGACCAGCGGGAGCGCCTCGGCGACCCGGTGCTCGACCAGGATCAGCGTGGTGTCGGCGTCCAGCGCGCCGGCCACCGCCCGCCGGACGAGGTCGGCCCCGGCCGGGTCGAGGTTGGCTGTCGGCTCGTCGAGCAGCAGCAGGCCGGGGCGCAGGGCCAGCGCACCGGCGAGGGCGAGGCGTTGCTGCTCGCCGCCGGAGAGCGCGGCGGTGGGCCGGTCCCGGTCGTACGGGAAGCCGACCCGGCGCAGCGCCTCGTCCACCCGGGGCCAGATCTCGCCCGCCGGCACCCCCCGGTTCTCCAGCCCGAAGGCGACGTCGTCGCCACTGCGGGCCATCACCAGCTGGGTCTCCGGGTCCTGAAAGACGATGCCGACCCGTTCCCGGCCCTTGCGCGGGTCGAGCCCGTCGATCTCGACGGTGCCCTCCTGCTCGCCGGAGTCCTCGGGCAGCAGCCCGGCCAGCGCGCTGAGCAGCGTGCTCTTGCCGGCCCCCGACGGACCGAGCAACAACACCCGCTCCCCGGCCTCGACCCGCAGGTCCACGCCGCGCACGGCCCACGCCCGGCGCCCGGCGTGCCGCCACCCGAACCCCCGCAGCTGAACCCCGCTCACCACACCCCCCAGCCCCGCCGCCGGCTCCACCCTGCCCCGTCGATCATGAGGTTGGCGGCACTTCCGGAGATCCACCCGAGGGCCAACCTCATGATCGACACGGGTGGGGTCAGATGGCGGCGCGGTCGCGGGCGACCGGGAAGCGGTCCAGGACGCCGGTGTTGGCCAGGGCGCGGGTCAGGACCCAACCGCCGACGCCGGCGATCACGGTGGCGCTGACGATGGTGAGCAGCGCGTACGGAACGCGGTAGTCGGCCAGGTCGTACTCGGCGTTCCAGACGAAGAAGTCGAACAGCGCGGCGCTGAGTCCGGTCAGCGCACCGGCCACCACCGCGGACGGCAGCCGGAACGAGCGGTACCGGAAGGCCGCGAAGGCCAGCTCGGCGCCGAGGCCCTGCACGATGCCCTGCGGGATCACCGTGCCGGCCCACTGGCTGCCCAGCAGCGCGGAGAGTACCGCGGCGACCGTCTCGCAGTAGAGCGCGGCGCCGGGCTTGCGAATGACCAGGCCGCCGACCACGGCCGGCATCAGCCAGACGCCGTAGATCAGGGTCTGCGCCGGCGGGAAGAAGGCGAACGCGCCCTCGGTGGCGCTCCACACCAGGCCCCAGGCCCAGAAGATGACGCCGAAGGCGACCGCGATCACCGAGGCGACCACGATGTCGATGGTGCGCCAGCGGTTGGTGTCGCTGTGGTTCATGTGAATGCTCCCAGTCCTGACTGCGAACCAGGAGAAGACGCACGCCGCGCGCCCGGTGGCACCGGACGGCGGCGCGGCTGGAGGTCGACCGAACTCCCTGCGCTGGCATTACCCAGATCAGGTTCGAGGGTCTGCGGGCGTGCCCGCACTCTCAGCGCTGTGCGCTCCCCTGTCGGATGTGAAGTTGTCTCGCTGACGCTAGCACCGACCAGGGGTACCGGCCCAGCAGGGCGTCCGCCCGACGCAGCGTCCGGTTCAGGAGACTTGGGCTGGGTAGGCTGACGATCATGCGGGTTGACGCACGGGGTTTCACGTTCGACGTACGCGCCGGTGGCCCACCGGACGGCGCGCCCGTCCTGCTGCTGCACGGCTTCCCCCAGCACTCCGGCGAGTGGGACGAGGTCGCCACCGCGCTGCACGCCGCCGGGTTGCGCACGTACGCGCTGGACCAGCGGGGCTACTCGCCGGGCGCCCGGCCGGCGGCTGTCCCCGACTACCGGATCCCCGAACTGGTCACCGACGCGGTGGCGGTGCTGGACGCGCTCGGGCTGGACGCCGTCCACCTGGTCGGCCACGACTGGGGAGCGATCGTGGCCTGGGCGCTGGCCGCCCGGCACCCCGAGCGGGTCCGTACGCTGACCGCGGTGTCCGTGCCACATCCGGCGGCCATGGCGCACGCGCTCGCCACCGACGGCCAGCAGAAGGCGCGCTCGTCGTACATCGCGCTGTTCCGCAAGCCGGGCAAGGCGGAGAAGGTGCTGCTGGCGTGGAACGCCACCGCACTGCGCAAGCTGCTCACCGGGGTGGGCGACGCGTCCCGCGTGGACCACTACGCCGACCCGATGCGCGAGCCGGGCGCGCTCACCGCGGCGCTGAACTGGTATCGGGCGATGTCCCGCGCAGACCTGGCCGGCGTCGGCCCGGTCGCGGTTCCCACCACGTACGTGTGGAGCGACCGGGACATCGCCATCGGCCGGACCGCCGCCGAGGCGTGCGCCGCCAACGTCACCGGGGACTACCGCTTCGTCCAACTACCCGGCGTGAGCCACTGGATCCCGGACGCCGCGCCCGGTCCGCTGGCCGAGGCGATCCTGGCCAGAACCAGCGGAACGGCCTGAGCCATGTCGGCCGAGAAGAACACCATGACGATGGACAGCGGCGGGCCGGGCACCCGACGCTCGATCGCCGCGCAACTGCGCATGCTGGGCGTACGCCCCGGCGGGACGCTGCTGGTGCACGCCGGGCTGCGTCAGCTGGGTTTCGTCTGCGGCGGGCCGCAGGCGCTGGTGCTCGCCCTGCGCGACGCGCTCGGCCCGGACGGCACGATCGTGGTGCCCACCCACACCCCGGACAACAGCGACCCCGCGCAGTGGCGCGACCCGCCGGTGCCGGTGGACTGGTGGCCGCTGATCCGCGCCGAGATGCCCGGATTCGATCCGGCGGTCACCCCGAGCCGCTTCATGGGCGTGTTGGCCGAGACGGTCCGCTGCTGGCCCGGAGCGCTGCGCAGCTCGCATCCCCACGTGTCGTTCGCCGCCCTCGGTCCGGCCGCCGAACAGGTGGTGGCCGGGCACACCCGGGCCGACATGCTCGGCGAGGGCTCCCCGCTGGCCCGGCTCTACGACCTCGACGCCCACGTGCTGCTGCTCGGTGTGGACCACGGGGTGAACACCTCGCTGCACCTGGCCGAGTACCGGCTTCCGGCACCACCCCGCGAGCAGTTGGGCGCCGCGATACGCACCGCTGACGGTGGCCGCGAATGGGTGTGGTGGCAGGACGTACGGCTCGACGAGACCGACTTCGACGCGTTGGGCCGGGACCTGGAGGCGACCGGGGCGGTCCGTACCGCACGGGTCGGCACCGGGACCGGGAGGTTGATGCGTCAGCGGGCGGCGGTCGACTTCGCAGTGGGATGGTTCGCCCGCAACCGGACAACGGAGGACGCATGACGGTGAGTGCCGAGGACTACCTGGCCGTGGTGACCGAGACGATCGGCCGGGTGGCCGAGAGCCAGCGGGCGGCGGTGGGGCGGGCCGCCGACCTGATCGCCGACGCGGTGCGTGCCGACGGTGTGGTGCACGCCTTCGGCACCGGGCACTCCGAGGCCCTGGCGATGGAGATCGCTGGCCGGGCGGGCGGTCTGGTGCCGACCAACCGGATCGCGCTGCGTGACCTGGTGCTGCTCGGCGGCGAACCGGCCGACCGGCTCGGCCCGCTGCTGGAGCGGGACCCGGCGGTGGCGCACCGGCTGTACGAGCTGGCCCCGGTGCGGCCCAGCGACGTCTTCGTGCTCGCGTCGAACTCCGGGGTCAACGGCGCGATGGTGGAGTTCGCCACGCTCGTCAAACAGCACGGCCATGGGCTGGTGGCGATCACCTCCGCACAGCACTCCGGCCGGATGACCTCCCGCCACCCGTCCGGGCGCAAGCTGGCGGACCTCGCCGACGTGGTGCTCGACAACGGCGCACCGTACGGCGACGCGACGTTGCCGCTGCCCGACGGTGGCACGGTGGGCGCGGTCTCCTCGATCACGGCGGCGCTGCTGGCCCAGCAGGTCACCGTGGAGGTGGTGGCCAGGTTGCTGGCCGCGGGGGAGCGGCCCCCGGTCTACCTGTCGGCGAACATCCCGGACGGCGACGCCCACAACGCGGCGCTGGAGGCCCGGTACGCGGGCCGCATCCGGCGCGGCGCCTGAGGCTCGTCCGGGCGGTGCCGGTGTCCCGGTGACGGGCCGGGAGGGCTCGTGAACCCGTTTCGCACCCGACCGGGTGGGGCACTTGCCTTGCCGGCGGCAGCCCGTACCGCTGGCAGTACCGTCTCACCGGAGGTAGCGCGTGTCCAAGGAGACCGAGAAGCAGCGTTGGCAGCGCAACTTCGCCGACCTGTTGCAGGAGCTGCGGGTCGCCCAGACCGGCGTGCAGATCCTTTTCGCCTTCCTGCTCACCCTGCCGTTCAGCAACGGGTTCACCCGCACCAACGAGTTCCAGCGGGACGTCTACATCGTCGCGTTGCTCGCCGCGGCCGCCGCCACCGCGCTGATCATCTCGCCGGTGGCGTTCCACCGGGCGCTGTTCCGGCAGGGGCGCAAGCCGGAGCTGGTCCGGTTCGCGCACCGGATGGCCACCGGCGGGCTCGCCTTCATGCTGATCTCCATGGTCAGCGCGGTGCTGCTGATCACCGACTTCGTGCTGGACCGGCCGATCGCGTTCGTGCTCAGCGCGCTGGCCGGGCTCTGGTTCCTCACCTTCTGGCTGATCCTGCCGTTCTCCCGACGCAGTTGGGGCGACGACGACATCGACGACGACGATGACGACCCACGCACCCTCGCCAACTGAGACCGGCGACCGGGTATCGAACTCGATCTTCACGGACCGCTACCCCTGAGTAACACCCGGGGGTAGCGTGACGGTAGTCGCGCACGTCGACGCAGCCGCACCGAGGTTCGAGGGGGCAGCCGTGACCACGACGCAGAACGGCCGACCGGCAGCGGACGGCCCCGATCCCGGCACCGCTCCGAGCACCGCCGGCGCCGCGGCGCCGTTGCCGACGGAGGCGGGGCAGGTCTCCGAGAAGGAGGCGCGGCAGGTCGCCGAGGCGGCTCGCGAGTCCGCGTGGGACCGGCCCAGCTTCGGCAAGGAGCTGTTCCTCGGCCGGTTCCGGCTCGACCTGATCGACCCGTGGCCCCGGTCCGACCCGGACGACGTGGCCCGCGCCGACGAGTTCCTCGGCCGGTTCCGCGCCTTCCTGACCTCCGAAGTGGACGGCGCGGCCATCGAGCGCGACGCGTCCATCCCGGACGCGGTGTTCCACGGGCTGGCCGACCTCGGCGCGTTCGGCATGAAGATCGACCGCAAGTACGGCGGTCTCGGGCTGAGCAACTTGCACTACTGCCGGGCGCTGATGCTGGCCGGCTCGATCAGCCCGGCGATCGGCGCGCTGCTCTCGGCGCACCAGTCGATCGGGGTGCCGCAGCCGTTGAAGATGTTCGGCACCGCCGAGCAGAAGCAGCGCTTCCTGCCCCGGCTCGCCGCCGGCGAGGTGTCCGCGTTCCTGCTCACCGAACCGGACGTCGGCTCCGACCCGGCCCGGCTGGCCACCACCGCCGAGCCGACCGAGGACGGCACCGGCTACCGGCTCAACGGCGTGAAGCTCTGGGCCACCAACGGCATCGTCGCCACCCTGCTGGTGGTGATGGCCCGGGTGCCGGCCACCGAGGGGCGGCGCGGCGGGATCACCGCGTTCGTGGTGGACGGCGACAGCGCGGGCATCACAGTGGAGCGGCGCAACGAGTTCGTCGGCCTGCGCGGCCTGGAGAACAGCCTGACCCGGTTCCACGACGTGTTCGTGCCCGCCGAGAACGTGATCGGCGGCGAGGGCAAGGGTCTGAAGATCGCCCTGACCACGCTGAACACCGGCCGGCTGTCGCTGCCGGCGATGTGCGTGGGCGCCGGCAAGTGGGCGCTCAACGTGGCCCGGGAGTGGGCCGCCGACCGGGTCCAGTGGGGCCGGCCGGTCGGCGAGCACGAGGCCGTTTCCCAGAAGCTCGCCTTCATCGCCGCCACCACGTACGGCATGGAGACCATGCTCGATCTCTGCTGCCTGCTCGCCGACGACGACCGCAACGACATCCGGATCGAGGCCGCGCTCGTCAAGCTGTACGCCAGCGAGATGGCCTGGAAGATCGCGGACGAGCTGATCCAGATCCGGGGCGGCCGGGGGTACGAGACGGCCGACTCGCTGGCCGCCCGCGGCGAACGCCCGGCCGCGGTCGAGCAGATGCTGCGCGACCTGCGGATCAACCGGATCTTCGAGGGCTCCACCGAGATCATGCACCTGCTGATCGCCCGGGAGGCGGTCGACGCCCACCTGTCGGTGGCCGGCGACATCATCGACCCGGAGGCGGGGTGGGGCCGTAAGGCCCGTGCCGGCGCCCGAGCCGGGGCCTTCTACGCGAAGTGGCTGCCCACCCTGGCCGTCGGCCGGGGGCAGAGCCCGTCGGCGTACGCCGAGTTCGGGCCGCTGGCCGCGCACCTGCGTCAGGTGGAGCGCTCGTCGCGCAAGCTGGCCCGGTCGACGTTCTACGCGATGTCCCGCTGGCAGGGAAAGATGGAGCGCAAGCAGGCGTTCCTCGGCCGGGTGGTGGACATCGGCGCGGAGCTGTTCGCGATGTCCGCGGTCTGCGTCCGGGCGTCCGCCGAGCGGGACAGCCGGCCGGAGAACGTCGAACTGGCCGACCTGTTCTGCCGGCAGGCCCGGGTCCGGGTGGACGCCCTGTTCGCCGCCCTGTGGGACAACACCGATTCGGTCGACACCGCCGCCGCGAAGCGCATCCTCAACGGCCGCTATGCGGCCCTGGAGGAGGGCGTCATCACCCCGTCCGACGAGCTGCCCTGGGTGGCCCGCTGGGCGCCCGGTCCGTCCGCCGCCGCCGACGTCCGCCGCCGTATCCCGCCGAAGTCGTGACGGGTGCCGCCCGGCGCGTCGCCGTGCCGGGCGGTCAGCGGGCGACCGCCCAGGCCAGCACCGCCGCCAGGATCAGGCCGTTGAGCACCGCGAGACCCAGGTACGCCGCAGACGGGATCTTCCGGCCCCGTCGGACGAAGGAGAGCAGGACCGCGGCGTAGCCGAGCAGCAGGACGGCGATGACGACCAGGAAGTAGAACACGCCGACGACCTTAGCGGGCCGCTCAGCGGCTCCTGGCGCGCAGGCCGAGCTGCCGCAACTCCAGCGCGGCCAGGGCGTCGACGGTGTCGTCGTCGCCGCGCCGCCACGCCTCGGCCACATCGGGCGCGATCCGGGTCAGCCGGCCCAGCGGCTGGGTGGCCAGCGCGCGCAGGGCGAGCAGGTCCCGGCCGGCCGGCCCCGCCGCCAGCTTCGCGGCCGAGGAGGCCCGGCGCATCCAGCGGACCCGCAGGGGCAGCCACCCGAACAGCACCAGACCGAGCGGGAAGATCAGCACTGCGATGGCGAGGGCGAGGGCGAGCTGGTCGACCAGCTGCTGCTGGTCACGGCCGGCGTCGGCGAGCGACCGGGCGGCGTCGGCGGCCCGCTGGAAGGGCGCGGTCAGCTCGTCGCCGACCAGCGGCACCCGGCCAACCTTGCTGCCGGCGTCGCCCAGGTTGTCGGCGAGCCCGCTGCCGGCGCCCTCCAGCTTCTGCCCCGGTACGGCGAGCTTCTGCACCAGGTCGTGCAGCCAGAGCGCGCCGCGGATCGCGACGTACACCCAGGCGACGACGAGCAGGTCGGTGAGCAACTGACGGGCGGCGGTCGGAAAGCGATCGGCGTAGATCTTCACGCCGGACAGCGTGCCACGAACCGCCGGACACGGCACTGGTCGAATCAGCCGGCGGGACGGCCAACCCGCATGCGGTCCACCCGTCGAATCGCCGTCGTCGCGCTCGTCGCCGGCAGCATTCCTCAGAGCAAAGGGCCTGGAGGGTGGCCGGGGCGTTGGTCAGTGGGCGCAGGCCGGGCAGGTGCCGAAGATCTCCAGGGTGTGGCTGACATCGGCGTAGCCGTGCTGGGCGGCGACCCGATCAGCCCAGCTCTCCACTGCCGGGCCGGCCACCTCGACCGTGTTGCCGCAGGCCCGGCACACCAGGTGGTGGTGGTGCCCCTCGCTGCACCGGCGGTAGAGGTGCTCGCCGCCCGGCGGGCGCATCACGTCGATCTCGCCCGCGTCGGCCAGCCCCTGCAGCGTGCGGTAGACAGTGGTCAGGCCGACCCGCTCGCCGCGTTGCCGCAGCATCGCGTGCAGGTCCTGGGCGCTGTGGAAACCCTCCATCTCGGCGAGCAGCGCGCTCACCGCCGAGCGCTGCCGGGTGTTGCGCACCGCGGTGCCACCCTCGCTCATCATCCCTCCCCGGCATGGCTGACCGCGTCCGCCACGATGTGCGCGACGTGCTCGTCGACCAGGCTGTAGGCGATCTCCCGACCCCGGCGGGAACCCCGCACCACGCCGGCGCCGCGCAGCACCCGCAGGTGCTGGGAGACCAGCGGTTGCGCGGCCCCGAGCTTCTCCACCAGCTCGTGCACGCACCGCTCGCCGTCGGCGAGCTCACTGACGATGGCCAGCCGGATGGGCGCCGACAGGGCGCGGAGCAACTCGCTGGCCCCATCGAACCCCTCGTAGCCCGTTGCGCTGGTCACCCTGCAACGGTAACCAATACCGGCGACATCCCGCTGATCAGGTTCAACCCAGCACGACCTCGTGCGGTTCCGGCGCCGGCGCGGCGGCCGGCGTGGCCCGGCGGCGCAACGCCCGCCAGACCCCACCCGCCACGGCCACCACCAGGAACGAGGCGATCGCCACCAGCACCACCGAGGCGCCCGGCGCGGTGTCCGCCGTGGCCGCCACCCAGACACCCGAGCCGGCGGCGAAGAGCCCGAGCGCCATCGCGGCGGCCATCGTGCTGCGGAAGCCCCGGGTGACCTGCTGGGCGGTGGCGACCGGCACCACCATCAACGCGCTGATCAGCAGCACTCCGACGGCCCGCATGGCGATTGTCACGGTGACCGCGGTGGCGACAGCGATCAGCAGGTTCAGCGTGCGGACCGGGAGGCCGGAGACCCGGGCGTACTCCTCGTCGTGACTGACCGCGAACAGCGCCGGCCGCAACGCGATCATCGTCACCAGGATCGCCGCGCCGAGCACCGCGATGGTGGTCAGGTCGGCGGGCGAGATGGTGGTCAGCGACCCGAACAGGTAGGCGTTGAGGTTCGCGCTGGTCGCGTCGGAAAGGCCGACCAGGAGTACGCCGCCCGCGATGCCGCCGTAGAAGAGCAGGGCCAGGGCCAGGTCACCGGAGGTACGCCCGCGGGCACGGACGATCTCGATGGCGATCGCGCCGATGGTGGCGGCGATCACCGCCACCAGCACCGGTGAGCGGTTGAGCAGCAGTCCCGCCCCGACGCCGGTCAGCGCCACGTGCCCCACACCGTCGCCGATCAACGCCAGCCGGCGCTGCACCAGGTAGATGCCGAGCGCCGGCGCGGCCAGGCCGATCACCAGCGCGCCGATCAGGGCACGCTGCATGTAGGGGTACTGGAAGAGTTCCATGGGTCAGTTGCTCCACAGCCCGGCGGGCTCGTCGTAGCAGTGCGGGTGCACGTGGTCGTGGTCGGGCTCCGCGTGATGGCCGGCCGGGTCCGGCACCGCGCCGTCGTGGGCGATGCGACCCTCGTGGACGACGACGGCCCGGCTGATCACCGGTCGCAGCGGGCCCAACTCGTGGGCGACGAGCAGCACTGTTCCGCCGTCGGCGACGAAGTCGCGCAGCGCGCCGGCGAACGCCTCCTGGCTGGCCGCGTCCACCCCGGCGGTGGGCTCGTCGAGAACCAGCAGCTCCGGCTGGCCGGCCAGGGCGCGGGCGATCAGGGTGCGCTGCTGCTGGCCGCCGGAGAGCGTGGACACCGGGTCACCGGCCCGGTCGGCGAGCCCGACAGCGCGCAGCGCGGCGTCGACGGCGGACCGGTCGGCTCGACCCGGCGGACGCAGCACCCCCCGACGGGCCAGCCGGCCGGAGGCCACCACCTCCCGGACGGTGGCCGGCACGCCGCCGCCGGCGCCCAGGCGCTGCGGGACGTACCCGATGCGCGCCCACTGTCGGAAACGGCGCAACGGCCGGTCGAAGAGGGTGACCGAGCCGGCGCTGATCGGCACCAGCCCGAGCACGGCCCGGATCAGGGTGGACTTGCCGGAGCCGTTGGCGCCGAGCACCGCGACCACCTCGCCGGCGGTCACGGTGAGTGAGACGTCCCGGAGCACCGGGCGGCCGTCGTAGCCGACCGCCCCGTGCTCGACGGTGATGACGGGTGCGCTCACGAGCAGCTCAACGCCGTCCGCAGGGTCTGCAGGTTGGTACGCATGACCGAAAGGTAGTCCGCGCCGCTGCCGGCGGCGAGCCCTTCGATCGGGTCCAGCACCGCGGTCCGCGCGCCGACCTGACCGGCGATGGTCTCGGCGACCTTCGGGCTGACCAGTGTCTCGAAGAAGATCGTGCTGGCCCGGTGCTCCTTCGCCTCCTCGATCACCTGCGCGAGCCGCTGCGGCGAGGGCTCGACGTCCGGGCTGAGTCCGGTGATCCCGACCTGCTCCAGCCGGTACCGGTCGGCCAGGTAGCCGAACGCGGCGTGGCTGGTCACGATCTCCCGCCGCTGGCAGGTCCGCAGGCCCTGGGTGAACTCGCCGTCCAGCGCCGTCAGGTCGCCGCGCAGCGCCGCGGAGCGGGCGGTGTAGTCGGCGGCGTGGTCCGGGTCGGCCTTGCCGAGCCGCTGGGCGAGCTGGTCGCCGATGGCGGCCAGTCGGGTCGGGTCGAGCCAGACGTGCGGGTCCTTGCCGCCGTGCTCCTCGGCGCGCCCCTCCTCGCCCTCGTGGTCGTGCCCGCCGGCCGACGCGTCCAGCAGCGGCTGCACGCTGGTGACGTCGAACGTCCGGTCGTCACCGTTCTGCGCGACGGCGTCGTCCACCGCCGGCTGGAAGCCCTTCAGGTAGACGATCAGCTCGGCCTCGCTCACCTGGCCGACCTGGCTCGGGGTGAGCTCCAGGTCGTGCGGCTCGGCGCCGGGCTTGGCGAGGTTGGTCACCCGCACCGCGTCGCCGCCGATCCGCTCAGCGAGGAACTGGAGTGGATAGAACGCGGCGACCACGTCGACCCGCTCGGGGTCGGCGCCGGCGGCGTTGCCGATGGAGCAGCCGGCGCCGGCGCCCAGGGCGAGCAGGGCGGTCGCGGCGGCCAGGACGCGGGACGTGGTGCGGTTGGTCATGTCCCCAACTGTCCGCGGGAACGACAATGATTGTCAAAAACGCATGAGTGCATGTCAGAGCAGCTTCGCCAGGCCCACCGTCACCAGCAGGGTCAGCATCAGCAGCCGGATCAGCCGGGTCTGCGGGGCCTGAACCGGCCAGGTGGTGGCCAACAGGGCGATCAGGCCCGCGGCCAGCGCCAGCGTCAGCAGCCCGCCGATCACCCCGGGCGTGAAGAACGCGACCAGCACCACCACCAGGGTGAGCAGGAACACCGACGTCGGGTTCGCCCCGGCCAACCGAGCCAGCAGAGGGCGCTGCGTACGCTGCATCCCACAGACTCTACGAGGAGGAACCCGGTGCTGGTGACCAACCGGTTCGTGGTCGACGTCGATGTCGCCGACGACTTCACCGAACGGGCGCACGCCGCCCTCACCGCGCTGGCAGCCCGCCCCGGCTACCTGCGCGGTCAACTGGTCCGGGCGCTGGACGATCCCCGCCACTGGTCCCTGGTCACCGAGTGGGAGTCGGTCGGCACGTACCGGCGGGCACTGGGCGCCTTCGAGGTCAAGGTGAGCGCGGTGCCGTTGCTCGCCGAGTCGGTCGACGAGCCGTCCGCGTACGAGGCGCTGGCCACCGCGGCGCCCGGCGGGGCCGTGGTGGTCGCCGAGAGTGATCGGGCTGCTGGTCCTTACCGCTGAGCCGTCGGGCACTACCCTGCTCCTATGACCGCACCCGCCCCGCCGCCCGGTCCCGGGGTGGCGCCGCCGTTCGCCGCGCCCCCCACCGAGGGCCGCCGGACCCGGCTCTGGATCGGCCTCGGCGTCGGCGCGCTCGCCGTGCTGCTCTGCTGTGGCGGGGGCGGAGCGGCAGTGGTCGGCCTGGCCGTCACCGGCGTGCAGGCGATCCGTGAACAGGGCCGCACGGTGACCAGCGACTACTACCAGGCGCTGGTCGAGCGGAACTACGGACGGGCCTACGACCAGCTCTGCGACGACGCGCAGCGGCGCGAGTCGCGCCCCGAGTTCGAGCGGCGCGCGGCCGCCGAGCCGCAGGTCGCCGCATACCGGGTGGGTGAGGTGGACACAACCAGCCTGACCGTGCCGGTAGACGTGACGCTCGACGGCGGTGACCGGGAGCAGCAACAGGTCAGCCTGGGTCAGGACGGCCAGACCGGTGGCATGGAGGTCTGCGGGGTGAACTGAGCCGCCCCCGGTATTCTGCTGGGCTCGGGGCGACAGTGGTCGTACCGTTGTCCCCGAACTGACCGATCCATCCACATCTCGCCCCCGCCGACCGCCAGCCGGCGTAGGAGGAAACATGCCAGCCGACCGTATCGACGCCGTCGTCAGTCTCGCCAAGCGGCGAGGCTTCGTATTCCCCTCCAGTGAGATCTACGGAGGCACCCGATCGGCGTGGGACTACGGCCCGCTCGGCGTGGAGCTCAAGGAGAACGTCCGCCGGCAGTGGTGGAAGACCATGGTCCAGCAGCGCGACGACGTGGTCGGCCTCGACTCCGCGGTGATCCTGGCCCGCAAGGTGTGGGAGGCGTCCGGTCACATCGCCGAGTTCGTCGACCCGCTCACCGAGTGCCAGTTCTGCCACAAGCGGTTCCGGGCGGACCACCTCGAAGAGGCGTACGCCGAGAAGCACGGTAAGCCGCTGACGTCGCTCGCCGAGCTGAACTGCCCCAACTGCGGCAACAAGGGCACCTTCACCGAGCCGAAGATGTTCAACGGCCTGATGAAGACCTACCTGGGCCCGGTGGAGAGCGACGAAGGGCTGCACTACCTGCGCCCGGAGACCGCGCAGGGCATCTTCGTCAACTACAAGAACGTCGAGACGGTCGCCCGCAAGAAGCCACCGTTCGGCATCGCGCAGACCGGCAAGTCGTTCCGCAACGAGATCACCCCGGGCAACTTCATCTTCCGGACCCGGGAGTTCGAGCAGATGGAGATGGAGTTCTTCGTCGAGCCGGGCACCGACGAGCAGTGGCACGAGTACTGGCTCCAGGAGCGCTGGAACTGGTACCTCGACCTCGGCCTGTCGGCGGACAACCTGCGGCTCTACGAACACCCCAAGGAGAAGCTCTCGCACTACTCGAAGCGGACCGTGGACATCGAGTACCGCTTCCAGTTCGGCGGCACCGAGTTCGCCGAGTTGGAGGGCGTCGCCAACCGCACCGACTTCGACCTCTCCACGCACAGTAAGCACTCCGGCGTCGACCTGTCCTACTTCGACCAGACCAAGGGTGAGCGCTGGATGCCGTACGTCATCGAGCCCGCCGCCGGTCTGACCCGCGCCGTGCTCGCCTTCCTGCTGGAGGCGTACGACGAGGACGAGGCGCCGAACACCAAGGGCGGCGTGGACAAGCGCACAGTTATGCGGTTCGACCCGCGGCTGGCCCCGGTCAAGGTGGCGGTGCTGCCGCTGTCCCGCAACGAGGCGCTGTCGCCGAAGGCGAAGGACCTCGCGGCGCTGCTGCGCAAGCGCTGGGTGGTGGAGTTCGACGACTCGCAGGCGATCGGCCGCCGCTACCGCCGGCAGGACGAGATCGGCACCCCGTTCTGCGTGACTGTCGACTTCGACACCCTGGACGACAACGCCGTGACGGTTCGCAACCGGGACACCATGGCCCAGGAGCGGGTCTCCCTGGATCAGGTCGAGCGCTACCTGATCGAGCGCCTCCCCGGCTGCTGAGGTGTAAGGAAGGGCCCCTTCTTAACGCCTCCGGTAGAGGAGGGGACCCTTCTTAACACCACACGCCCGAGCGGTGCGCATCACGGCTGCGGGAGCGGCGGGGGCCGCTCGGGCGGGTCGACCCGTACCCGGAGGGTGGCACCGAGCCCCCGCCGCGACTCGTACGCGTCCTCGATGGTCCGCCGGATCCGGTCCGGGTGGCGCCGCAGCTGCGCCGGCGTGACGTGCAGGACCATGACGCCGTGCCGGCTCAGCTCGTTGTGCCGCTCCAACGTTCGCGCCCAGTCGCTCGGACTGAAGTGGTACTCCTGCGAGTCGACCTCCAGCGCCACCGCCGAGTCGGTGAGGTATCCGTCCGGCGTCGGCAGCGCCACCCCCTCCGCGCTGCGCAGGCGCGGATTCCACCGGATCTCCGGCAACGCCGGGCTGCCCGCCAGGCACTCCCGCAGCTCCGCCTCCGGCGCCGACCGGGTGCCGGCCACCACCTCGGCGTACGCCATCCTGATCAGCGCCGTGCGACTGCGCCGCGCCCGGCGGATCTCCTCGTCCAGCGCGGCGAGGTCGGTGAACCCGCGCTGCACGGACTCGGCGACGATGGCCCGCACCGGACGCGGTTGCCGCAGGTCGCGGGCCGCGTCCACCACAGCCCGGGCGGGCGAGCACACCGGGTAGAGCGTGGCCGACCGGGCTCGGTCGTCCAGACTCAGGGCCCGCCGGATCAGGGCAAACCCGGCCGATCGACGCCGCGCGTGGTGCGGCACCACCAGGTGTACGTCGGTGCTGCGCGGAATCTGCCGGAATCCGTACCAGGTCAGCGCCGCCAGGCCGGTGAGCTGGGCCTGCCCTCCGGCGTAGAGCGCCGCGGAGATCCGACGTTGCTCGTCGGTCAGCACCCCGGTGACCAGGGCGTACGTCGCTGGGAGGACGCGTTGCCACAGGCCACGCCGGGCCTGGCGGTACAGGTACATGTCGTCGTAGCCGGCCTCCAGCAATTGGGCGCGGGTGGCGACGTTCTGCTGGCGTTCGACCACCGCGGCCAGTTCGGGTGGATGTTCACGCATGGGCCGCAGCATGGCCAGCGGAGCGGGGTCGCGTCCCGCCCGGCCCGTCCCCGCTGTGGATATCCCGCAGGCTGTGGAGAACTGTCTCGACGCCCGGCCCGTGTGATATGCGTCGTGTTAACAGGGGGCCCTTCCTATGCACGAGGCGTTAAGCAGGGGCCCTTCCTTACACTTGTGCGGTGACTTCGTCGACCGTGGGCCCGTTGAACCTTGGGCGGTATCAGGTGTGGCCGCCGGTCGTGCTCGCGCCGATGGCCGGGATTACGAACGTCGGGTTCCGCCGGCTCTGCCGGGAGCAGGGCGGCGGCATCTACGTCTGCGAGATGATCACCACGCGGGCGCTGGTCGAGCGGAACCCGAAGACGCTGCGCATGATCGCGTTCGGCGACGACGAGCAGCCGCGCAGCCTCCAGCTCTACGGCACCGATCCGGAGATCACCGCCGCCGCCGTGCGGATCGTCGTGGAGCGCAACCTGGCCGATCACATCGACCTCAACTTCGGCTGCCCGGTGCCCAAGGTGACCCGCCGGGGTGGCGGCGCGGCGTTGCCGTGGCGGCGCCGGCTCTTCGCCCGGCTGGTGAGGGCCGCGGTGGACGCCGCGTCACCGGCCGGAGTGCCGGTCACGGTGAAGATGCGCAAGGGCATCGACGACGACCACCTGACGTACGTCGAGGCCGGGCTCGCCGCCCAGGACGCCGGGGTCGCCGCGGTGGCCCTGCACGGGCGGACGGCCGCGCAGCGCTACTCGGGCACCGCCGACTGGGACGCCATCGCCAGCCTCAAGCAGGCTCTCGAAGTGCCGGTGCTCGGCAACGGCGACATCTGGGAGGCCGACGACGCGCTCCGGATGGTCGCGCACACCGGGGTCGACGGTGTGGTGATCGGGCGGGGCTGCCTGGGCCGACCGTGGCTCTTCGCCGACCTGGAGGCGGCCTTCAACGGTCGGCCGGAGCGGCGGCTGCCCAGCCTCGGCGAGGTGGCGGTGACCATGCGCCGGCACGCTGAGCTGCTGGTCGACCAGTTCGTCGCGGGGGCGCGCAATCCGGCCCGTGGTGAGCGGGACGGATGCACCGACTTCCGCAAGCACGTCGCCTGGTATCTCAAGGGCTTTCCGGTCGGCGGTGAGCTGCGCCGCTCGCTGGCGATGATCGAAAGCCTGGCCCAGCTCGACGACCTGCTCGGCAAGCTCGACCCGGCGGAGCCGTTCCCGACCGCGGCTCTCGGTCAGCCGCGCGGCCGGACGAACTCTCCGGGCAAGGTCTTCCTGCCCGACGGTTGGCTCGCGAACCGGGACGACGACGCTGTCCCCGAGGGTGCGGAGCTGGACGACTCCGGCGGCTGATCCGGATGACGACGACGAAAGGGCCGGCCCCTGGTGGGGCCGGCCCTTTCGCGTTGGTGTCGCTGTGTCAGGAGGCCGAGTAGCCGCGGGTGGCGATCCAGTCGGCCAGGTTGTCCACGCTGATCCAGTACGAGGCCATGTTCGGGTCGGCGGAGTCGGCGATCTTCACCGTCTCGCCGCCGTCGCGGTAGCCCACGACGCTGATGTAGTGCCCGCCCTCGAACGAGTGGACGGCGCCGTCGACGTCGGTGGTGGTGCCGGCGATGTTCGCGACCACGGCCCGGCCCTCGTCCACGGTGTGCACGATGTCGCCGCGCAGCTTGTCGGTCTGCTTGTCGTCAGCGCTGGAGCTGCTGATCTCGACGCTGTGGTACGCGTTCTTGCCGGTCTCCTTGTTCAGCACCGGGGTGATGTCGTTGATCGAGTTGGTGCCGGCCTCGGTGGTGCCCATCTCCTTGGCCATGGCGTCCACGTCGATGTTCTTGCCCTGCACGGACAGGGCGTTACGCGTGGCGGCCGGGCCGCAGTAGTAGAAGTTGGGCTGCGCCTCGTAGCGGACGTTCAGCTCGCGGTCGCCGTGGCCCTTGCGGTCGGTCTGGGTCTGCGTGGCCGGCTTGGCGTCCGACATGGCGTACGCGGCGGTCACGGGGCCGGCGATGGCACCGCCGGTGAAGGCGAGGCCGGCAGCGGTCAGGGCGGTCTTGCGGATCAGATCGGTACGCATGATGGCGTGCTCCTCTGGTCGGGGGTGCGATGCGGCAACCAACGGGTGGCGTGCCGCGAGGCAAAGGGGAAGTTCGAAGGGGATCTGGCCGGCGGCCGGGAGGCCTGCTCGGATGTCCGGGGGGTGTAACCGTGGCGGCCTGCCGGGTGTTCCCGGTGGCTGCCCCGCCGGGCCGGCAGCCGCGGCGGCATGCCAGGTGTAACGACTCCGACCCGGCCCCGATTCCATCCTCAGAGTGGCCCCGCCCACGCCCACCGGGCTGTCGGCGAACCGGACATTCGGCGCACGCGCCCCGGCCGATCACCCTCTCGTCGGCCGAGGCCGAGGCCGAGGTGATCTGACCGGTTTCGGGCGTCAGGGCCTGTCGGTGAGTGGGACGGGGTCGGTCTCGGGGCCGGTCTGGGTCGGGAGGTGCGGGCGGGCCGGCTGGGTGGTCACGGCCCCGTCGGCCGGCCAGGGCACCTCGGGCGCGCGGTGGAAGGCGATTCCGGCGGTGGCCCAGCGCGGGCCGTGCCCGGCGAGCCGGTCACGGAACCTGGCCCAGTCGTGCGTCGCCCGGGGCGACCAACCCAACTCGGCGATGGCGGGCAGCCGGGGCAGCAGCATGAACTCGATCTCGGCCAGCGAGGTGACCGATTCGGTCCAGAGCGGTGCCTCGACACCGAGTACCGCCCCGTCGGGTACGCCCGTCACGTGTGACCCGGGATCCCAGTCGTACGCCCGGCGCACGTCGATCAGCCCGGCCCAGTCCTGCCCGAGCGGGGTGTCCGGGTCGTACTTCATGTCCAGGTAGGCGTGGTTGCCGGGGGAGAGGATCAGCCGGGCGCCCCGGCGTACCGCCTCGAGGGTGGCCGGGTCTTCGCCGTTCGTGCCCCACCACTGCAGGACCCGCCCGTCGACGTGCGCGGCCGGCGCGAGCTGGTGCCAGCCGACGACGCTCTTGCCGGTGTCGGCGACGATCCGCTGCGTCCGCTCGACGAAACCGGTGTAGACCGCACCCTTGACCTTGAACGCCTCGTCACCGCCGATGTGCAGCCACGGCCCGGGGGTGAGCGCGGCGATCTCGCCCAGCACGTCGGCGATGAAGTCGTACGTCCGCTCGTCGGCCGGGTCGACGTAGCTGAAGCCGACCTCGGTGCCGGTGTACGGCGGTGGCGCGACCTTGTCCGGCGCCAGCTCGGGGTACGCGACCAGCGCCGCGTTGGTGTGCCCGGGGAGGTCGATCTCCGGGACGACTGTGACGTGGCGGGCGGCGGCGTACTGGACGATCGTGCGGTAGTCGGCCTTCGTGTAGTGCCCGCCGGGGCCGTCGCCGACCTCGGTCGCGCCGCCGACGGCGGTCAACCTCGGCCAGGAGTCGACGGCGATCCGCCAGCCCTGGTCGTCGGTGAGGTGCAGGTGCAGGTGGTTGAGCTTGTACCGGGCCAGGTGGTCGACGACGCGAAGAATGTCCTCGACTGCGAAGAAGTGCCGTGCCACGTCGAGCATCGCGCCCCGGTACGGGAAACGGGGTGCGTCGGTGATGGTGCCGCCCGGCAGCATCCACCGTTCGGTGACCGGGACCGGACTCTCGATCGCCGGTGGTAGCAACTGGCGTAGGGTCTGCACGCCGTGAAAGAGGCCGGTGGCGGTGACCGCGGTGATGGTGACGCCGGCGCGGGTCACGGCGAGCCGGTATCCCTCCGCGTCCAGGCTGTCGTCGTCGGTCAGCACGAGCGCGATGCCCCCCGCTGAGGCCGGTCGGGTCGTCCCGGTGACCGGCAGCGGGTAACCGGTGGCGGGTCGCAGCAGCTCGGCGAGTTGCGCGGCGACCGTCAGCGCGGCGGGGTCGGCGCTGGACACGATGACGGCGTCGGGTGGCAGCAGCCAGTCCTCGGCCGGGTCCGGCTCGACCTGGCGCGGGGCGGGCACGACGTCGGCCAGCCGGACCGGGGCCGGCGGTGCGAGCAGCTCGCCGGCGGCCTGTTCGGCCGACCGGGCGAGTGTGGCGGCGTCCGGTTCGTGAGCCGACAGCGGCACGACGCCGGTCGGACCGGATCCGCCGGGGGTGGCGGTGGGTCCGGGGGAGGGGATGGTCGACACGGCGGCGGCTCCGGGGGGTGTATTCGCGTCGGTTATGGCAAAAGTGAGGTTCACCGGCGGGCGTTGCCGTCAAGGGTACGGCGACAGGCCGGGATGCGTGATCCTGCGCATGGAAGCGTTCCCAAAAACCGGTACGAACGCGGATAGTCGTGATAGCTGTGCCGATTGTCACCGAACGGTCCCAGCCCACTCGATGTTCGCTTAACCTTCGCCCACCGATCGGCGTCGACCCCGGGATTACCGGTGGTCCGTCCCGGGGTATGAGGAAACTGAACCTTCGTTAAGTGTCAATCCGGCGCGCGTGGGAGGCTCTGGTGGCAGCGCAAGAGACCGTCGATCACAAGTACGTCTACGACTTCACCGAGGGCAACAAGGACCTCAAGGACCTGCTCGGCGGCAAGGGCGCCAACCTCGCCGAGATGACCAACCTCGGTCTGCCCGTTCCGCCCGGCTTCACCATCACCACCGAGGCCTGCCAGGCGTACCTCGCGACCGGCCGGGAGCCGGACGGGCTCGCCGGCCAGATCGAGGCGCACCTGGAATCGCTGGAGCGCGCGATGGGCAAGCGCCTCGGTGACCCGCAGGACCCGCTGCTGGTCTCCGTTCGCTCCGGCGCCAAGTTCTCCATGCCCGGCATGATGGAGACCGTCCTCAACGTCGGCCTCAACGACCAGAGCGTGGTCGGCCTCTCCGCGCAGGCCGGGGGGAACGAGAGGTTCGCCTGGGACTCCTACCGCCGCCTCATCCAGATGTTCGGCAAGACCGTCTGCGAGGTGCCCGGCGAGGAGTTCGAGCACGCCCTCGACGACATCAAGCGCGCCAAGGGCACCCACAACGACCTGGACCTGGACGCCGAGGACCTGCGCGGCCTGGTCGACACGTACAAGAAGATCTTCCTCAAGCACACCGGCCGGGAGTTCCCGCAGCAGCCGCGTGAACAGCTCGACCTGGCCATCCGGGCGGTCTTCGAGTCGTGGAACGCCGAGCGCGCGGTGCTCTACCGCCGCCAGGAGCGCATCCCGGCCGATCTCGGCACCGCGGTCAACGTGGTGACCATGGTCTTCGGAAACCTCGGCCCCGATTCCGGTACCGGCGTCGCGTTCACCCGTGACCCGGCCAGCGGCGCCCAGGGCATCTACGGCGACTACCTGGCCAACGCCCAGGGTGAGGACGTGGTCGCCGGCATCCGCAACACTGTGCCGTTGCAGGAGCTGGAGCAGCTCGACAAGAAGTCCTACGACGAACTGCTCTCGTTCATGGCTCGGCTGGAGGGGCACTACCGGGACCTCTGCGACATCGAGTTCACCATCGAGCGCGGCAAGCTGTGGATGTTGCAGACCCGGGTCGGCAAGCGCACCGCCGCCGCCGCGTTCGTGATCGCCGGGCAGCTCGTCGACGAGGGTCTGATCGACCTGGACGAGGCGCTGCACCGGGTCAACGGCGCGCAGTTGGCCCAGCTGATGTTCCCCCGCTTCCAGCTCGACCACGAGTTCCAGCCGGTCGCCAAGGGCATCGGCGCCTCGCCCGGCGCGGCGTCCGGCACTGTGGTCTTCACCTCCGCCCGGGCCGTCGAGCTGGCCGCCGAGGGCGAGTCGGTGATCCTGGTTCGTCGGGAGACCAACCCGGACGACCTGAACGGCATGATCGCCGCCAAGGGCATCCTCACGTCGCGCGGTGGCAAGACCAGCCACGCCGCCGTGGTGGCCCGGGGGATGGGCAAGACCTGCGTGTCCGGGGCCGACGAGATCGACGTGAACGTGCCGGCGAAGCGGTTCACGGTGGCCGGGCAGACCGTGAGCGAGGGCGACGTCGTCTCCATCGACGGCACCACCGGCAAGGTCTACCTGGGTGAGGTGCCGGTCATGCCGTCGGAGGTGGTGCAGTACTTCGAGGGCAGTCTCGACCCGGAGCACATCGACAACGCGCTGGTCCGGGCCGTACACCGGATCATGACGCACGCCGACGGCCGGCGGCGGCTCGCGGTCCGCACGAACGCCGACACCGGTGCGGACGCCGCCCGGGCCCGGCGCTTCGGCGCCGAGGGCATCGGGCTGTGCCGCACCGAACACATGTTCCTGGGTGACCGGCGGGAGCTGGTCGAGCGGTTGATCCTGGCCCGAGCCGAGGGCGAGCGGGACGCGGCGCTGGCGGCGCTGCTGCCGTTGCAGCGGGCCGACTTCGAGGAGATCTTCCGCGAGATGGACGGCCTGCCGGTGACCGTCCGGCTGATCGACCCGCCGCTGCACGAGTTCCTGCCGCCGCTGGAACAGCTCGCGGTCAACGTCGCGGTCGCCCAGGAGCGCGGCGAGGACGTGGCCAAGGAGGAGGCGCTGCTCGCCGCCGTCCGGCGGATGCACGAGGAGAACCCGATGCTCGGGCTCCGGGGTGTCCGCCTCGGCCTGGTCATCCCCGGCCTGTTCGCGATGCAGGTACGGGCCATCGCCGAGGCGGCCGTAGCCTGCGCCCGCGGCGGTGGGACCGCCAAGCCGGAGATCATGGTGCCGCTGGTCGGCGCCGTGCAGGAGCTGGAGACGGTGCGCGCCGAGGCCGAGAAGATCATCGCCGAGGTGGTCGGGGACAGCGGCGTCGAGGTGTTGATCGGCACCATGATCGAGGTGCCCCGGGCGGCGCTGACCGCCGGGCAGATCGCTGAGGCGGCCGAGTTCTTCTCCTTCGGCACCAACGACCTCACCCAGATGGGCTGGGGCTTCTCCCGGGACGACGTCGAGGGCGCGTTCTTCTGGCGCTACCTGGAGCTGGGCATCTTCGGCATCTCGCCGTTCGAGTCGATCGACCGCGACGGCGTCGGCCGGCTGGTGCGGATCGCCGCCGAGGAGGGCCGGGCCGCGCGGCCCGGGCTGAAGCTCGGCGTCTGCGGTGAGCACGGCGGCGACCCCGACTCGGTGCACTTCTTCCACGAGGTTGGCCTGGACTACGTCTCCTGCTCGCCGTTCCGCGTGCCGGTGGCCCGGCTGGAGGCCGGCCGGGCGGCGGTGGAGACCGACGGCTCGGACAGTCGCTGACGCGCTGCCGGTGGCGGCCCGGGCCTCCGGGCCGCCGCCGGCACTCATGATCAGATCGGCGGGCGACGCCAGGTGGGCCGGGCCGAGCGGCGCAACTGCGCCGGCAGGGTGGCCATCGGGGTACGCACGGCCAGCGGCGCGTGCGCGTCCGGTACGGCGGAGGCAGGGGCCCCGGCGTCCCGGTTGTCCAGCACCGAGCCGGCCCGGCGGGCCACCGCCCGGGCCTCCTCGTGCAGCGCCTCCAGGTCGCCTGCCGACGTGACGGTGACCAGGGTCAGCAGGGCGGTGCGCCCGGCCGGGTAGGTGACCACGCAGCCGGCGGTGGTGCGCACCACCGACTCCCGGAACTCGCCCCGCCGGGCCGTGTCCGCCACCCGGTTACCCAGACCGAAGCTCGCCGCGGCGAGCGCGGCGAGGTGGGTGGCGTCGGTGCTGGGAAGGTCACTGGAGATGAGCAGCCCGTCGGTGCCGGCCAGGACGGTCCCCGCGACCTCGGGGCGGCGCCTACGCAGCCCGCGTAGCTCCGTTCCGACCACCATGTCTGCGTCCACGAGCGTCTTCTCCCTACCGGTCGGGCCCCTGCGTGCGATCGGTTGGTCACGTTCCGCGCTGGGAACGCTACCGGCGGCCACTTCCGTCCGCGAGCCCGTAACGGTCGGCGATCGGCTGACAACTGCCAGCCGATCGGCGGTTGTGGACCTTTCGACGAGGCGTCGCGGGCAGGTCCGGAGGCTCGGGCGGGCGTAATCTTGGCCCCCTCGCACACCGCCGATTGCGCGCGCCGTCGAAGGGGAAGGGTGACTGCATGAGCAGCGTCTGGGAGAGCCTGACCGTCGACGCCCGCGATCCGGCCCGACTCGCCCGCTGGTGGGCGGAGGCGCTCGGCTATCAGGTCGTCGCCGAGGAGCCGGACGGCGTGGAGATCCGCCAGTCCGCGGACCGGCGTCCCTCCTTGTTCTTCGCGCGGGTGGCCGACGGCAAGGAGCGGAAGAACCGGCTGCACCTCGACCTGCGCCCAGCCGACCAGGAAGCCGAGGTCGAGCGGCTGGTCGACATGGGCGCCCGGCACGTCGACATCGGCCAGGGTGACGTGGAGTGGACGGTGCTGGCCGACCCGGAGGGCAACGAATTCTGCGTTCTTCGTGAGCGCGAGGAGTGAGCCGGGTTTGCGAGCCCCGCAGTCGCGAACAGAGGCGGCTTCCGTGAGCGCGAGGGCTAGGCCGGTGACCGCTTGACCGCAGCGCCATCCGCGGCGGACGCCCGGCTGGTCGAGGAGGCCCCCAAGGACACCGGCCACCGTCGGTCACCGTACGAGCGTGACCGCGCCCGGGTGCTGCACTCCGCGGCGTTCCGTCGACTGGCCACGAAGACGCAGGTGCACACCGCCGGCACGGACGACTTCCTGCGTACCCGGCTGACGCACTCGCTGGAGGTCGCCCAGATCGCCCGGGAGATGGGTGCCCGGCTGGGCTGCGACCCCGACGTGGTGGACGTCGCCGGGCTCGCCCACGACCTCGGGCACCCGCCGTTCGGGCACAACGGCGAGGCGGCCCTGGACCTGCTCGCCACGTCCTGCGGCGGCTTCGAGGGCAACGCGCAGACGCTGCGGGTGTTGACCCGGCTGGAGGCGAAGGTGCTCGCCCCGGACGGCTCGTCCGCCGGGCTGAACCTGACCCGCGCCTCGCTCGACGCGATCGGCAAGTACCCCTGGCCACGCCGGCCGGGACAGCGGAAGTTCGGGGTGTACGCCGACGACGTGCCGGTCTTCGACTGGATCCGGGTTGGCGCGCCCGGCGACCGGCGCTGCCTGGAGGCGCAGGTGATGGACTGGGCCGACGACGTCGCGTACTCGGTGCACGACGTGGAGGACGGCATCCACGGCGGGTACGTCTCGCTGCGCCCGCTGCTCGCCGACGCCGACGAGCGGGCCGCCCTCTGCGCCGACGTGGCCGCCACCTACTCCGGGGAGTCCCCGGCCGACCTGGGCGAGGTGCTGGTCGAGCTGCTGGCCGACCCGCTGCTCGCCCCGCTCGCCGGGTACGACGGCAGTCACCGTGCGCAGGCCGCGTTGAAGGCCACCACCAGCGGACTGACCGGTCGGTTCGTCTCCGCGGCGGTGGCTGCCACCGAGGAGCGGTTCGGCCCCGGCCCGCACCGTCGCTACGCGGCCGATCTGGTGGTGCCGCGGCTGGTCCGGGCCCACTGCGCTCTGCTCAAGGGCATCGCGCTGCGCTATGTGATGCGTCGTGCCGGCTTCCGGGGCCGCTACGAGCGGCAGCGGGCGATGCTCGCCGAGCTGGTGGCCGCGCTGGTCCGGCGGGCGCCGGACGGGCTCGATCCGGTCTTCGCCCCGCTGTGGCGGGCCGCGCCGGACGACGCCGCCCGGCTGCGGGTGGTGATCGACCAGGTCGCCTCGCTCACCGACCCGGCGGCCGTGACCTGGCACACCCGTCTGGTCGGCGGCAACCCACCGCTGGCGAGCGACGGCGCAGCTTAGGCTAGCCTAAGTGGCATGACGGAACGCCCCAGGAACGTCACCTCGGTCCGGGTGCTGCGCACCGAGCGGCCCACCCCGCACCTCATCCGGCTCGTCCTCGGCGGGGACGAACTGCGCGACCTGCCGTTGGGCGAGTTCACCGACCACTACATCAAGGTGGTCTTCCCGCAGCCGGGCGTCGCGTACCCGCAGCCGCTGGACCTCGCCGAGATCCGCCGGGACCTGCCCCGGGAGCAGTGGCCCCGGCTCCGTGCGTACACCGTGCGGCGCTGGGACCCGCTCGCCGAGGAGCTGACCGTCGACGTGGTGCACCACGGCGACGAGGGGCTGGCCGGGCCGTGGGCGGCCACGCTGCGCCCGGGCGATCCGGTGCACTTCGTCGGCCCCGGCGGGGCGTACGCCCCGAGCCCGGACGCGGACTGGCACCTGCTGGTCGGCGACGAGAGCGCCCTGCCGGCGATCGGCGCCGCCCTGGAACGGCTGCCGCTGGGCGCCCCGGCGCACGTCTTCGTGGAGGTCGCCGACCCGGCGGACGAGCAGAAACTGCTCAGTCCCGGTGCGGTTCAGCTCACCTGGCTGCACCGAGGCGAGCGCCCGGTGGGTGCCGCGCTGGTGGCGGCGGTCCGGGAGTTGGAGTTCCCGCCGGGTCAGGTGCACGCCTTCGTCCACGGCGAGGCGACCTTCGTCCGGGAGCTGCGCCGGTTGCTGCGCACCGAGCGGGGGTTGGCCGCCGATCAGCTCTCCATCTCCGGCTACTGGCGGCGCGGCATGGACGACGAGGGCTGGCGCTCGACCAAGGCCGACTGGAACCGCCAGGTGGCTGCCGAGGAGGCCACGGCCGCCTGAGCATGGTCAGCCGCCGGACCGGCGATTCCACTCCTCGCGGACCGCGGTGAGCGGCCGGTTGAGCAGCACGGCGTACCCGACGATCGCCACGGCGATCAGGAACAGCAGCAGCCGCGGCTCGCGTACCGTCGCGCCGATCAGGCTGACCGAGACCACCCCGTAGCCGGCGATCGCCACCCGGGCCCGGCTCGGTCGGGCCGAGAGCGCGTACAGGCCGAGCCCGCACAGCGTCCAGACCACCACCGAGGCGCTCAGCAGCAGCCGCACCTCCAGCGGCAGCCGTGTCGCGCCGGTGTCGACCAGCCGGACCGCCTGCCCGAGCGACCAGCCGAGCAGCAGCAACGAACCACCGAGCGGGATGTGCAGGTAGGTGTACGCCTGCCCGCCGCGCAGGCGGGTCGTCACCAGGCCGGTGGTGACGAAGGTGGTGTAGACCCACCAGACCGCGGCCGGCACCACGAAGGCCAACCCGGCGGTGAGGATCATGTGCGGCCGTGGGTGGTCCGGCACCGCGAAGAGCAGGCTGGCCAGCGCACTGCCCAGCACGATGATGGTGAACTGCCCGATCCGCTCCGGCAGGTGCCGGCGGTCGACCGGCCACTTTTCGAGCCAGCGCCTGCCGACCCAGGGCGTGGCCAGCTCGATCACCATCGCGATGATCCACAGCACCGGGCGCAGCGTGGTCGGCACGGCCAGCGAGACCAGCCAGATCAGCCAGCCCAGCCCGAAGCCGAGCAGGTAGACCGAGGTCACCATGCGGGCCTGCGGGCTGGTCGGCCGGGCCCGCAGGTAGAGCAGGAGCAGTACGCCCCGGACGATCAGGTAGCCGATCGGCAGCAGCGGGCTCTCCGGCACCTCGTCCACGCCGAGCGTCATCGCGCCGGCGCCGACCAGTGCGACCAGCACCAACAACCGGTGCGGCAGGTCGTCCGGGTCGAATCGGGTGTCGTAGTAGACCTGCCCCATCCAGGCCCACTGCACCACCACGAAGAGCCCACTCACGGCCAGCATGGCGCTCAGCGTCGGGGTCGAATCGGTGCCCAGCCGGGCCACCACCGCCGCCAGCGCGTACACGAAGATGACGTCCAGGAAGAGTTCCAGCCAGGTGGCGTGCCGGTGCCCGGCCTCGTCCGTCAGCGGCGCGGGCCCGCGTACGCCCAGCCAACCGGTCAACCATCCCGGCACGCGGGCGCTGACGGTCCGTACCCTGCGCATCTGGTCATGGTCCCCGCGCGGGCCCGGCTCCCGGGCCGGAACCGAAGAGCCCGTGGCGGCCGCCGCCACACCGGCGTCCCCCGGCCGGCGCGTCGTCGGTCCGGCAGGGCAGGATGTACGCCGAGGGGGTGGCGCATGGCTGGGCGGATCCGGGACGAGGACATCGCACTGGTCCGGGAACGCACCTCGATCGGGGATGTGATCTCCGAGACCGTCACGCTGAAGTCGGCGGGGGGTGGCAACCTCAAGGGCCTGTGCCCCTTCCACGACGAGAAGAGCCCGTCGTTCAACGTCTCCCCGGCCCGCAACGTCTGGTACTGCTTCGGCTGCGGGGCCGGCGGCGACGCGATCAAGTTCCTGATGGACGCCGAGCACCTCAGCTTCGTCGAGTCCGTCGAGCGACTGGCCGGTCGCGCCGGCATCCAGCTGCGCTACGTCGAGGACGACAAGGGCACCCCGCGCCCGCGTCCCCAGCAGGGCCAGCGCCAGCGCCTGGTGGCCGCGCACGCCGCCGCGGTCGAGTTCTACCGGGCGCAGCTCAGCACCGCGGGCGCCCGGCCGGCGCGGGAGTTCCTGGCCCAGCGCGGCTTCGACCGGGCCGCCGCCGAGCGCTACGGCTGCGGCTTCGCGCCGGAAGGTTGGGACCTGCTCACCAAGCACCTTCGCCAACAGGGCTTCAGCCACCAGGAGCTGGTCACCGCCGGGCTGTCCCGCGAGTCCCGCTCCGGCACGCTGATCGACCGGTTCCGCCGCCGGCTGCTCTGGCCGATCCGCGACCTCGCCGGTGACGCGATCGGCTTCGGTGCCCGCAAGCTCTTCGACGACGACGACGGGCCGAAGTACCTGAACACGCCCGAGACGCCGATCTACAAGAAGTCGCACGTGCTCTACGGCATCGACCAGGCCAAGCGGGAGATCGCCAAGCAGGGCCGCGCGGTGATCGTCGAGGGTTACACCGACGTGATGGCGTGCCACCTGGCGGGCGTGACCACTGCGGTGGCGACCTGCGGCACGGCGTTCGGCGCCGACCACATCGGGGTGCTGCGCCGGCTCCTGCTGGACACCGACTCGGTGGCCGGGGAGATCATCTTCACCTTCGACGGGGACGCCGCCGGGCAGAAGGCGGCGCTCCGCGCCTTCTCCGACGACCAACGGTTCGTGGGCCGGACGTTCATCGCGGTCAGCCCCGACAACATGGATCCGTGCGAGCTGCGCCTGGCCAAGGGTGACCTGGCGGTCCGCGACCTGGTCGCCCGGCGCGAGCCGCTGGTCGACTTCGCGCTGCGGCACGTGATCAGCCGGTACGACCTGGACACGGTTGACGGCCGGGTCGAGGCGATGCGCCGTGCCGCGCCGCTGGTCGCGCAGCTCAAGGACCGGGAGAAGCGCCCGGAGTACGTCCGCAAGCTCGCCATGGACCTCGGCATGGAGATCGAGCCGGTGCAGCGGGCGGTCCTCGCGGCCGCCTCCGCCCCGCCGCCCAACGCCCGGGACGCCGCATCCGCACCCGCGGCCCGGCCCGCCGCGGCCCGCCCGGAGCCGGCGCTGGACAGCCCGCAGTCGATGGTCGAGCGGGAGGCGTTGAAGCTCGCTCTCCAGCAGCCGGTGCTGGCCGGGCCCATGTTCGACGCGATCGAGGCCACGGAGTACCGCCACCCGGTGCACGTCGCGGTGCGCGCGGCCATCGCGGCGGCCGGCGGGGCCGCGTCGGCGACGAGCGGCGCGGTCTGGATCGAGTCCGTCCGCGACGCCTGCGACGACCTGGCGTCCGCGGCACTCGTCGGCGAACTGGCCGTGGAGCCACTGCGGATCGACGGTGAACCGGACCCGCGCTACGTGTCGATCACGATGGCCCGGGTGCAGTTCGGGTCGGTGACGGCCCGCATCCGGGAGCTCAAGTCGCGGATCCAGCGCATCAACCCGGTCAACAACAAGGACGAGTACTTCGCCGCCTTCGGCGAGCTGCTGTCGCTGGAGCAGCACGCGCGGGCGCTGCGCGAGCAGGCCGCAGGAGGGCTCTGATGGGATTGTTCAGCCGCAAGCCGAAGCTCCCCCCGGCCGACCGGCCGCCGCTGACCGCCGACGAGCGGGTGCTGGCCTGGGCCGCGGCGGGCAACGGCGAGGGCGACGGGGTGGTGGTGGCCAGCAACCTCGGGTTGTGGCTGCCCGGGCGCGGGCACCGGCTCGGCTGGCACACCATCCTCAAGGCGGTCTGGTCCGGCCGGGAGCTCACCGTCACGCCCGCCGAGACCCTCGTCGAACGCGACGGCTACACGGTGGTCGCCGACGGGCCGGCCGAGACCTACCTGCTGCTCGACCCGGGCGAGCTGCCGCACCAGGTGCGGGCCCGGGTGACCCGGTCGGTGGCGTACACCGAACACCACCCGGTGCCCGGCGGCGCGGCCCGGGTCGCGGCCCGGCGCGTGGCCGGAGTGGACGGTCTCACCTGGACCGTCCGCCTCGACCCCGGCACCTCGCCGGACGCCGAGGACCTGCTCGCCGAGACCGACCGCCTGGTCACCGCCGCCCGCGCCGCCACCGCACCGCCGAGCACGTTGATCTAGGGCATATCGTCGTGAGTGGATCTCCATTGGCGACGATATGCCCTAGATCAACGAGGCGGGGGCGCGGTTAGGGGGCGTTTAGGTCCTTTAGGGCCTTGGTGGCACCTCGGTGGAGCGGGACGGGCTCGGTCTTGCGGGCGTTCTCCAGGGAGATGCCCTTGGCGGCCGGGTTGGCCTGGGCCAGGGCGTCCCGCTTGTCGAACACCGTCCGGGTGATCGCGCAGGCCACGTTGGCGTCCAGGTCCTTGCGGACCAGCAGCACGTTCGGCACGACGATCGTCGGGGTGTCCGCCGCCGTCCGGTACGCGTCCCGGCCGATCGTCCCGGCCTGGTAGGCGGGGCTCAACTCGTTCATCTTCGGCAGCAGGGGCGCGATGTCGATGAACTTCACCCTGTCGCCGGCGGTGGTGAACAGGTCGGTCAGGCCGCCGGTCGGCAGGCCACCGGACCAGAAGAAGCCGTCGACACTGCCATCCTTCATGCCCTCGACCGTCTTGGCCAGGTCCAGGCGCTGCGCACGGATGTCCTTGGCCGGATCGAGGCCCGCGGCCTCCAGCAGCCGGTTGGCGATCACCTCCGTGCCGGACTTCGGCGAACCGGTGGAGATCCTCTTGCCCCGCATGTCGGCCACCGAGCCGATCTGAGCGTCGTTGCGGACCACGACCTGCGTGTAGTTGTCGTAGATGCGCGCGAGCGCCTCGACCGGCTGCGGCGCAGTGAAGCTGCCCTTGCCCTGAACCGCGTTGACCGCCGTGTCGAAGAGGGAGAACGCCACGTCGTACTGGCCGCTGACCAGCTGCTCGACGTTCTGCACCGAGGCGCCGGTCTCCGCGGCGGTGCCGGTGAGCTTGCCGCCGGTCGCCCCGGACAGCTGCCCGGCCAGGGCGTTGCCGACCACGTAGTAGACGCCTGTCGCGTTTCCGGTGGCGATGCCCACCCGGGTCTCCCGGCTCACCTCACAGGTGACCTCGCTGGCCGCGTCGTCCTTGGCCGCGCCGCCCTGCTGGCCTCCGCACCCCGCCGCGCCGACCGCCACGAGGGCCACCACACTCAGGCCCGCCACGAGCCGTACGTCGATTCGTCTCACAGTTTCTCCTCCCGGAGGTTGGCTGGTGATCCGGCTCGCGGCCCGCCGGTCCGGGCGGCGGCTCCGCGTCGTACGAGCACTCCGGCCACCGCGACGGCGGCCAGTGCGGCGCCGACCGTGACCGGCACGGGTTCGAGCCAGAGCAGGGTGACGCCGGAGAGTGCGCCGAGCACGCGCTCCGGGGCGCCGGCGGGGCCGACGCCGGGCAGCCAACCGCCGGCGGCGACGGCGAGCACGGCCACGCTGAGCGCGATGACCACACCGGCGAAGGCGATCCGTCGGGCGCCGCCGATACCGAGCAGCCCCAGCCCGGCCGGCGTGATCACGAAGGCGATCGGTGTCAGGTAGGCCGGCAGCGCGTACCGCAGGGTCTGCCACATGGTCGGCACCAGCCGGCCGCCGGTGACCGCCGCGGCGGCCACCGCGGCGAGCGCCGTCGGGGGCGACACCTCGGACAGGACCGCGAAGTAGAAGACGAACATCGCCGCAGCCGGCGCCGTCACGCCCAGGTCGAGCAGCGCCGGGCCGACGATCACCCAACCGATCACGAACGAGGCGGTGACCGGCACGGCCAGGCCCAGCAGGCTCAGTGCGACGGCCGCGAGCAGCGCGGTGAGCACCAGCACGAGGGTCGGGTCCGAGGTGACCGCCTCGGCCCCGCCGATCAGCAGCGCCGCCGCCTGCGGCCCGAGGCCGGTCTTCGTGGTGGTGGCGGTGATGATGCCGGCGGCGGCGCAGACGGCGGTCACCGCCAGCACCCCGCGTACGCCGGTGACGAGCGCGGTCACCAGCCGGGCCGGGGTGAGCTGGTGCGCCCGGTCCAGGAAGGAGAGCGCCACCGCCAGGAGGGTGGCGAGGACGACCGCCCTCGTCGCGGAGACGCCGACGGCGAGAAGCACGACGATGGCGATCAGCGAGGCGAAGTGGTAGCCGAACCGGGCCAGCAGACGCCACGGCGAGCTGACGTCGATCACCACGGGGCGTACGCCGGAGCGCCGGGCGTCGATCTCCACGGCGAGCAGGATGCCGAGGTAGTAGAGCACCGTCGGCACTGTGGCCCAGCCCAGCACCTGGAGGTACGAGACGCCGAGGTACTCGGCGATGATGAACGCCGCCGCGCCCAGGGTGGGCGGGGAGAGGATCGCCCCCACCCCGGCCGCGGCGAGCATGCCGCCGGCCCGCTCCGGGGGATAGCCGGCGCGGCGCAGCAGCGGCCAGGTGACCGCACCGATGCTCACCGTCGTCGCGGCGCCGGACCCGGAGACGGTGCCGAGCAGGAACCCGGAGGCCACCGCCGTCCGCCCGGCGGCGGTGCGCGAGCGGCGGAACGCCGCCGCCGACAGCTCGACGAAGAACCGCCCCGCTCCGGAGAGCTCCAGCACCGCGCCGTAGATGGTGAACAGCACGATGTACGACGCGGCCACGTCCAGTGGCGTGCCGTAGAAGCCGCTGTCCGAGTTGTAGAACGCGTCGATCAACTGGCTGAAGTCGAGCCCGGAGTGGGCGACCGGCCAGGCCTGCGGCAGCAGCCCGCCGTAGTAGCCGTAGCCGAGGAACAGCAGGCAGACCGCGGGCAGGATCCACCCGGTGGCCCGTCGGCACGCCTCCAGCAGCAGGAGCAGCAGGAGGGTGCCCATCACCAGGTCCAGCGGCACGAGCAGGCCCTGCCGGTCGAGGAAGGCGTTGTAGCCGCCGCCGCCCGTACCAAGATCGATCGGCAGCACCGGGTAGAGGCAGCCGGCCGCCGCCAGGGCGACCAGGGCCCAGTCCACGGCGGTGGGTCGCGCCGGCGCCGGACGTGGCAACCCCGGGCCGACCGGTCCGTCACTGCCGCCGGTGCGGCGCAGCCGGGCCCGGAGCCGGGCCGCCAGCCGCAGGTCGGCCGGGTAGACCAGAAACACCAGCGGCAGTACGCCCGCCAGGAAGAAGATCAGGTAGTACTTGCTGCCCTGCGCGAGGGGGCGGAACACCTGCCAGAGAGCGAGTGCGCCGACCGCCAGCGCCGCCGCGGTGAGGACCAGACCGGCCGGCCCGGACAACACCCGCCCCGGTTTCTCGTCCTCGAACTGGGCGGCCAGGTCCCGCGTCGCCCGTTCAGCGTCGACGGGGGCGGCGTCGTCGGCCCGCCCGGACGGGTCGGCGCTGCCGGCCGCGGTGGACGTGCCAACCTCGGCCGCTCTCGGTCGGGGCGGTGCGCCGCCGTCGCCCGGTGTGGGCTCGTCGGCGGGGGAGTTGGCCGGCTGTGCGGGTGGCGGCGAACCGTCTGGCGAACGGGTGGGCGACACGAGGGGACGATACACGTCGATCAAGCGGCAGGTGGGGCATCGACGGCCGTTTCGGCGCGGTGCGGTCGAGGGTGGACTGCGTCCCGTCGTCCCCGCTCGAATTTGCCTGGAGAGCTGTCGGACCCGGCGGCTAGGGTCGGTCGGTGACTTCGGGGCGACCACTGATTCAGGCTCGCGGGCTGGTGAAGCGGTTCGGCGACTTCACCGCCGTGGCCGGCATCGACGTCGAGGTGCACTCGGGCGAGGCGTTCGGCTTCCTCGGGCCCAACGGCGCCGGCAAGTCCTCCACCATGCGGATGGTCGGCTGCATCTCCCCACCGAGCGGTGGCGAGCTGCGCATCCTCGACATGGACCCGGTCCGCGACGGGCCGGCGATCCGGGCCCGGCTCGGCGTGTGCCCACAGCTGGACAATCTCGACCCCGAGCTGACCGTCCGGGAGAACCTGGTCGTCTACGCCCGCTACTTCGGCATCTCGCGGCGGGTGGCCCGGGAGCGGGCCGCCGAGCTGCTCGACTTCGTCCAGCTCAGCGAGCGGGCCGACAGCAAGGTCGAGCCGCTCTCCGGCGGGATGAAGCGCCGGCTGACCATCGCCCGCGCGCTTGTCAACGATCCGGAGATCGTGCTGCTCGACGAGCCGACCACGGGGCTCGACCCGCAGGCCCGGCACCTGGTCTGGGAGCGGCTGTTCCGGCTCAAGCAGCAGGGCGTCACGCTGGTGCTCACCACGCACTACATGGACGAGGCCGAGCAGCTCTGCGATCGGCTGGTGGTGATGGACGGCGGGCGGATCGTCGCCGAGGGCTCACCCCGGGCGCTGATCGAGCAGCACTCCACCCGGGAGGTGGTCGAGCTCCGCTTCGCCGCCGAGTCGCAGGAGCCGTTCGCCGGCAAGCTCGACGGGTTGGGGGAGCGGGTCGAGGTGCTACCCGACCGGGTCCTGCTGTACGTGTCCGACGGCGACGCGGCGGTCGCCGAGGTCGCCGCGCTGGGGCTCAGCCCGGCCAACGTGCTGGTGCGACGCAGCGGCCTGGAGGACGTCTTCCTCCACCTGACCGGCCGCACCCTGGTCGACTGACCCGCGTGGGTGCCCGAAGACCGGGTCAGGTGGCGGGTGAGCGGGGTGCAAACCCCCGAATTGATCTTGCGTAGCATCGGCGGCCGGGTCGGCATGTCCGCCCGACCGGGAACTGACCACGGGGGTTTCATGTCCGACGTGCAGACCAACAGCCGGCACCAGGCCGGGCTGACCGCCCTCTACCTGGGCATCTTCGCGATGGTCTGGTTCAGCGTGCCGGCCGCGGAGCAGCCGTTGCGTGCCCTGCTGGTGGTGGGCAGCATCGCCGCACTGCTCACCGCCGTGGCGGGCGGCGTGCTGTCGGCCCGCACCCGGGGCACGGGTGGCCCCCGGGACCGGGCGACCGACCGTCGGTACCTGCTCATCGTCGTCGCCGAGTTCGCCGCCGCCGGGCTGGGGGCCGCGGTGCTGGCCGCCGCCGGCTGGTCCGAGTACATCCCGGTGCTGGTCTGCGCGGTGGTCGGGCTGCACTTCTTCCCGCTCGCCCCGCTTCTGCGGGACCCGCTGCTCCGGCCGCTCGGCGTCGCGCTGTGCGTGGTGGCGGCGGCGGGCCTCGTCACCGGGCTCGCCTCGGCGGTGTCCGCCGGTCTGGTGATCGGCACCGGTGCGGGGCTGCTGCTGCTCGGCTACGCCGTGCAGGTGCTGGTCCGCGCCCACCGTCCGGCCTGATCCCGTCGTCGTGCGCCCCGGTTCATGACGGCGCGGGGCCGACGGAAACCGGGGGACAGGTCGGCGGGTGTCGCCGTAGGGTGACCGGCGGCCTGTCGTACCCCCGGGGTAGGAAGGTCGGGGTGGCGGGCGTGGTGCTGCGGGGGTGGTCGTGGTGAGCGTGGCGGGTTCGGCGCGGGAGCGGGCTCGGCCCGCGCTGCCGCGGGTGCCGGCGCTGGCCGTGTTCGACTACTTCCTGGTGGGTTACCGGCGCACCTGGCGGGCCGGGGTGTTCTCCTCGTTCCTGCTGCCGGTGCTGACAGTGCTCGGCTTCGGGCTGGGCGTCGGCGCCTACATCGACCAGGGCGTCGGCGGTGTGCGCTACCTCGACTGGCTGGTCCCCGGGCTGATCGCCTCGACCGCCCTGCAGGTGACCGTCGGCGACTCGACGTGGCCGGTGTTCAGCAACTTCCGGTGGATCAAGACGTACTTCGCCCAGAGCGCGGCACCCCTGCGGGTGGCCGACATCCTGGCCGGGCACCTGGCTTTCGTGATGTTCCGGGTGCTCACCTCGATCGCGGCGTTCCTGCTGGTCACTGGGCTGTTCGGGGCGCTGCGCTCACCGTGGGCGGTGGTCACCCTGCCGGTGGTGGCGCTGCTCGGGCTGGCCGTGGCCGCGCCGACCTTCGCGTACACCGCGTCGGTGTCCAGCGACAGTTGGCTGGCGATGCTGTTCCGGTTCGCGGTGATCCCGATGACGCTGTTCGCCGGGGTGTTCTTCCCGGTCGAGTCGCTGCCCGACGCGCTGCGCTGGCTGGCGTACGTGACGCCGCTGTGGCACGCCGTCGACCTCTGCCGTGCGGCCACGCTCGGCGTCGCCCCACAGTGGTCGGTCGCCGGGCACCTGCTCTACCTGGTGGCCTGGTCACTCGCCGGCTGGCTGCTGGCGCTGCGCGCGTTCCGTCGCAAGCTCATCGTCTAGGGAGTTGTCGTGGTCACGCTGATCCTGCCTCGGCTGGTCGACGTCTCCGCCGCGTCCCGGCGGTCGGTGTCAGTGGTCGAGCGCAACGTCGCGGCGCTGAAGTCGGTCTACTGGCTGCTGCTGCTCTCCGGCTTCGTGGAGCCGCTGCTCTACCTGCTCTCGATCGGGGTGGGTGTCGGCACGCTGGTCGGCGACCTGCCGCTGCCCGATGGGCGGCTGGTCTCGTACGCCGAGTTCGTGGCCCCGGCGATGCTCGCCTCCTCGGCGATGACCGGGGCGCTCGCGGAGACCACTTTCAACTTCTTCGGCAAGATGAAGTACATGAAGCTGTACGACGGGGTGATCGCCACCCCGGTACGGCCGTTCGAGATCGCCCTCGGCGAGTTGGGCTGGGCGATGCTGCGGGGCAGCGCCTACTCGGCGGCGTTCCTGGGGGTGATGGTCGCGCTGGACCTGACCACCGTCGCCCGGGCGCTGACCGCGCTTCCGGCGGCCGTGCTGGTCGGGTTCGCCTTCGGCGCGCTCGGCATGGCGCTGTCCACCTTCATGCGCAGCTGGCAGGATTTCGACCTGATGGGCTCCGCCCAGTTCACCCTCTTCCTCTTCTCCGGCACGTTCGTGCCGGCCCAGGCCTACCCGGCCCTGCTGCACTGGCTGATCGAGGCCACGCCGCTCTACCGGTCGGTGCACCTGATCCGCGGCGTCGCGCTGGGCACCGGCGGCTGGTTCTGGCTGCTCGACGTGCTCTACCTGCTGGCGATGATGGCGTTCGGCCTGCTGGTCGCTTCCCGCCGGATGGGCAGGTTGCTCTACCGGTAGGGGTTACCCGCCGCCCTCCTCGGGGCATGTCGGAGGCGACACCACGACGATGAGGAGGGGCGATGGCCTCCGACCAGTCTTCCGTTGGCGACGGGCGTGACCGTGACCCGGCCCGTGGGCCGGTCGGCCCGGACGAGGGGCCGGACAGCCCCACCGACCTGCCCGGCAGCGGCTGGAAGGCGGCGCTACGCCGGATGGTCTCCGAGTTCCAGGACGACAGCCTGACGGACTGGGCGGCCGCGTTGACCTACTACGGGGTGCTGTCGATCTTCCCGGGGCTGCTGGTGCTGATCTCCATCCTCGGCCTGCTCGGCCCCGGCGCCACCCAGGGCGTCGAGGACACCGTCAAGCAGGCGGTGCCCGAGGGCAACATCCAGCAGATCATCACGGATGCGATCACCCAGGCGGGTAAGAACGGCGGTCTGGCCAGCATCGCGGCGATCATCGGTCTGCTGGCCGCGTTCTGGTCCGCGTCCGGGTACATCGCCGCGTTCATGCGCGCCTCGAACACCATCTACGACGTGCCGGAGGGACGGCCGATCTGGAAGACCCTGCCGATCCGGGTCGGCGTGACCGCGGTGATCGGCGTGCTGCTGCTGGCCTGCGCGGTGATCGTGGTCTTCACCGGTCGCCTCGCCGAGCTGGCCGGGAACGCGATCGGAGCGGGCGACGCGGCGGTAACGGTGTGGAACATCGCCAAGTGGCCGGTGCTGCTGGTCCTGGTCAGCCTGATGTTCGCGATCCTGTACTGGGCCTCCCCGAACGCGAGGCACGGCGGGTTCCGCTGGGTCAGTCCGGGTGGGGTGCTGGCCGTGGTGATCTGGCTGGTGGTCTCCGGCCTGTTCGCCTTCTACGTGAGCAACTTCGGTTCGTACAACAAGACCTACGGCGCGTTGGCCGGGGTGATCATCTTTCTGGTCTGGCTCTGGCTGAGCAACATCGCGATCCTGCTGGGCGCCGAGTTCGACGCGGAGCTGGAGCGCGGCCGGGCCATCTCGGCCGGCCACTCCGTTGACGAGGAGCCGTACGTCGAGCTGCGGGACGACCGCAAGCTGAGGAAGAAGCGGAACGCCGCGGGAGGCCGCTGACGCCCTCGCCAACCGCCCCGCCACCTGGGTGTCAGGTGGCGGGGCGGTCGCGTGTCCGGCGGCGGCACGCGGAGCGAGCGGATCCGGGTGCGGAGCGATCCTTTTCTTGATCGACTAGTAGCTTTTGTTCTTCCGGACAAAAGTTGGCATCAGAACGGCTGAAGCTCTGGACAGGCGACACGGAACGCTCCTACTGTGTCGGACACAACACATCGGCATTGCGCCGATGTGAACGAGTCCAATGAAGAGGTGAGTCCGGGTGCGGACCGTCGACCCCCTGCACGTCCGGCTGTTGCGGTTACTCCGCGACGAGGGGGCCGTGTCCCGGGCCGAGCTGGCCGACCGGCTCCAGATGCCCCGCCCGCGGCTGTTGGCCGAGCTGGATCGACTGGTCGCGTTGGGCTACGTCGCCGAAGCCGGGCTGGCCGCCTCCCGGGGCGGACGTCGCTCCACGCTCGTCGAGCTGAACCCGAAGCTGCGGTTCGCGGCCGTCGACCTGGGCGCCAGCTCGATGGACGTCGAGGTGGTCAACGGCCGGCTCGAACCGGTGGCCCACTACGCCGAAGCCGCCGACATCCGCAACGGACCGAAGGTGACCCTGCAACGGGTCAACGAGCTGCTGCACAAGGCCAAGGTCGACGGCGCGTACGAGCGGCTGGACGCGGTGGGCATCGGTGTGCCCGGCCCGGTCAGTTTCCGTGACGGCGTCCCGGTCTCGCCGCCGATCATGCCCGGCTGGGACCGCTTCCCGGTGCGCGAGCTGCTCAGCCGGGAGCACGGCTGCCCGGCGGTGGTCGACAACGACGTCAACATCATGGCGATCGGCGAGCGACACGGCGGAGTGGCCCACTCGGTGGACGACTTCCTCTTCGTGAAGATCGGCACCGGAATAGGGTGCGGGATCTACCTCACCGGCGAGGTCTACCGGGGCACCGACGGCTGCGCCGGGGACATCGGCCACATCCAGGTCGACGCGCACGGTCCGATGTGCTCCTGCGGCAACGTCGGCTGCCTGGAGGCGTTGTTCAGCGGCGCCGCGCTGGCCAAGGAAGCCACCGCCGCCGCCCGCAGCGGGGTGTCGCCGGCGCTGGCCGAGCGGATGGCCATGCGCGGCGTGGTTACCGCTCTCGACGTCGCCGAGGGCGCCGTCGAGGGGGACGTGACCTGCATACAGCTGATCCGTGACGGCGGACGGCAGGTCGGCGGGGTGCTCGCCGGCCTGGTCAGCTTCACCAACCCGTCGATGATCGTGATCGGCGGCGGGCTGGCCCAGCTCGGGCACATCCTGCTCGCCGAGATCCGCAGCGTGGTCTACCGCCGGTCGCTGCCGCTGGCCACCGGCAACCTGCCGGTCGTGCTGTCCGAGCTCGGCGGTCGGGCCGGCGTCGCCGGCGCGGCGGTGCTCGCCAGCGATGTCGCGTTCGCGGAGGCCACATGAGCCCGCAGTCGCGAGCCGGAAAACCGTCGTGAGCGAGGAGGAGACCGTGGCCCAGTCCGAGGAGAACATCGCCACCGAGCCGACGGACACCGGCACCGACGCGCCGCTGATCGAAGCCCCCGCCGACACCGTCGCCGGTGAGGTCGTCCTGCGCCTGACCGACGTGGTCAAGACCTTCCCGGGGGTACGCGCCCTGGACGGCGTGCAGCTGGAGGTACGTGCGGGGGAGGTGCACTGCCTGCTCGGGCAGAACGGCGCCGGCAAGTCCACGCTGATCAAGGTGCTGTCCGGCGTGCACCAGCCGGACTCCGGCGAGGTCGAGTGGCGCGGCGAGCCGGTCACCTTCGCCAATCCGCAGGCCGCCATGCGCGCCGGCATCGCGACCATCTACCAGGAACTCGACCTGGTCGAAGATCTCTCGGTGGCGGAGAACGCCTTCCTCGGCCACGAGCACCGCAGCTTCGGGTTCGTCCGGCGCGGCCGGATGGCCCGGCACACCCGGCAGATCCTCGGCCGGCTCGGCCACGGCGAGATTCCGCCCGGGCGGATGGTCCGGGCACTGCCGGCCGCCGGCAAGCAGATCGTCAGCATGGCGCGGGCACTGTCGCACGAGGCCCGACTGATCATCATGGACGAGCCGAGCGCGGTGCTGGCCCACGACGAGGTCGGCAACCTGTTCCGCATCATCCGCGAGCTGACCGCACAGGGCATCGCTGTCATCTACATCTCCCACCGCCTGGAGGAGATCCGCGAGATCGGCGACCGGGTCACAGTACTCAAGGACGGCCGGACCACGGCGGCGAACCTGCCGGCACGCGACACCCCGACCCGCGACCTGGTCAGCCGGATGACCGGCCGGACCATCGAGTACGTCTTCCCGGACCGGCCGACCGACGACACGGTCGGCGCCGAGCTGCTCCAGGTGGAGGGGCTGACCCGTCCCGGCGAGTTCGCCGACGTCTCGCTCGACGTCCGCGCCGGTGAGATCGTCGGCATCGCCGGCCTGGTCGGCTCCGGCCGCTCCGAGCTGCTGGAGACCATCTACGGCGCCCGGGCCGCGGAGGCCGGCACGGTCCGGATGACCGGGCGGGTGCTACGTCCGGGCAGTGTCGGCGCGGCGGTGCGGGCCGGCATGGGGATGGCCCCCGAGGAACGAAAGAGCCAGGCGCTGCTGCTCGGTGAACCGATCTACCGCAACGTCACGCTGGCCACCTTCGGCCGGTACGCGCGGCTCGGCTTCACCGACGCCGCCAAGGAACGGGCCGAGGCCGACCGGATCGCCGAGAGCCTGGAGCTGCGGCCCCGGGACGTCGGCCGGCCGGTGCGCACCCTGTCCGGCGGCAACCAGCAGAAGGTGGTGGTCGGGCGCTGGCTGCTCGGCGGCACCAGGCTGCTGCTGCTCGACGAGCCCACCCGGGGCGTGGACGTGGGTGCCCGGGCTGAGCTCTACCAGGTCATCCGGGGTTTGGCCGCGCAGGGCGTCGGGGTGCTGCTGGTCTCCAGCGAGGTGCCCGAGGTGCTCGGCCTGGCCGACCGGGTCCTGGTGATGCGGGAGGGTCGGGTCGTCCGCGAGGCCCCGGCCGGCGAACTCGATGAGAACACCGTGCTCGACCTCGTCATGGCGGGGTCCCTGATGGAAGGCGCACCGGCATGAGCGACGCGACTCCCACTCCCACCGCGACACCGGAGCGCGCGCAGCTTCCCGCGCAGTCGCCGCCGGTGGATCCGGCGGAGACGGCGGCGGCCGGCGACAGGACGGCATCGCGGGGCCGCCTTTCCTGGTGGCGGGGTGAAAACGGCGACGGCGTCAAGCGCAACCTCGGCCTGATCGGGGTGCTTGCCGCGCTCATCCTGGTCGGCGCGATCACCAAGCCCGACCTCTACGACGACCCGACCTGGGTCTGGAACAACATCCTGGCCATCCTCCAGCTCGCCTCCGTCGTCGGCGTGGTCACCGTCGGCATGACCTTCGTGATCATCGGCGGCGGGATCGACCTGTCGGTCGGAGCGATAGTCGCGCTGGCCGGCGTCTGGTGCACGACGGTGGCCACCCAGAGCTACGGTGCCGGCGGCATGATCTTCGCCGCCATCGTGGTCGGCATCTGCGTGGGCCTGGTCAACGGCGTGCTCATCTCGTACGGGCGGCTGGTGCCGTTCATCGCGACGCTCGCGATGCTGGTGGCCGCCCGCGGGCTCGCGGCGTCGATCTCCAACAAGCAGACCCAGGTTTCCAGCAGCACCTTCATCAACGACATCGCGGCGCGCAAGGTGATCGGGATTCCGATCCTGGTCTACATCCTCGGCGCGGTGGTGGTGGCCGGGTGGATCCTGCTCAACCGGACGACCTTCGGTCGGCGGACCATCGCGGTCGGCGGTAACCCGGAGGCCGCCCGGCTTGCGGGTATCAACGTCCGCCGGCACACCATGCTGCTCTACGCGCTGTCCGGCCTCTGCTGCGGCATCGCGGCCATCATGCTCACCTCCCAGGCCACCTCGGCCCAGGCGGCGATGGCCAACCTCTACGAGTTGGACGCGATCGCCGCCGCGATCATCGGCGGGACGCTGCTCAGCGGCGGCCGGGGCACGGTCGTCGGCTCGCTGCTCGGTGTGATCATCTTCGCCACGATCACGAATCTCTTCGCCATCAACGGCCTCTCCATCGAGGCACAGAACATGGTCAAGGGCGGCATCATCGTCGTCGCCGTCCTGGTCCAGCAGTTCCAGTTCAAGTCCTTCACTCGGCTCCTCGCGCGGAACAGGCTCACCACCACAACCTGACGCACCGCACGTTGTTCGCTGGCCACGTCGAGACCTTCGACAGTGGCCGGACCTCGCACACCCTCAACAACTCCATTCCGTTCCCAGGAGGTCGTCATGACCCAGCACAGTCGCGACCTGTCGCGCCGTCGGTTGCTTTTCGGTGGTGCCGCCGTCGGCGCCGCCACCCTGCTCACCGCCTGCACCAGTAACGAGACCCCGGCGGCCAGCACGCAGACCAAGGCCGCCGGCGACGGCGCCGGCAACAACGCCCCGGGCAGGAAGGTCGTCATCGGCTTCTCCGCCCCCGCCGCCGACCACGGCTGGATGGGCGCGATCCACGCCAACGCCAAGGCGCAGGCTGCCGCCTACTCCGACGTCGAGCTCAAGGAGGTCGACGGCGGGGCGAACTCGGAGGCGCAGCGCTCCACGCTCGGCACCTTGATCGCCCAGAAGCCGGACATCATCGTGGTGCTGCCGCACGACGGCAAGGAGGTCAACGCGGTCGCCCTCCAGGCGATGCAGGCGGGCATCCCGATCGTCAACCTGGACCGGGTCTTCCCCGACGCGCTGGCCTCACGGCTGGTCATCAAGGGCGACAACTACGGCATGGGCGTGTCCGCCGGGCACTTCATCGGCAAGCAGCTCAAGGACAAGGGCGTCGCCAACCCGGTCATCGGTGAGATCGCCGGCCTGGAGATCCCGCTGACGGTCGAGCGCAGCGCGGGCTTCGCGGCGGCCCTGGCCACCTACGGCTTCAAGGTGTCCAACCGCCGTTCGGCCGAGTTCACCTCGGACAGCGGCCAGCGTGAGGCGGCCCAGCTGCTCCAGGCGCTGCCGAAGATCGACGCGATCTGGAACCACGACGACGACCAGGGCATCGGCGTGCTCGCCGCCATCAAGCAGGCCAACCGCTCCGAGTTCTTCATGGTCGGCGGCGCGGGCTCGAAGCTCGCGATCGAGGCGATCAAGGCCGACAACAGCGTGCTCAAGGCGACGGTCACCTACAACCCGTCGATGGCCTCGTCGGCGATCTCGCTGGCCCGGCTCATCGCGCAGGGCCGGGGCCTGGGTGACCTCACCGAGCTGCAGGTGCCCAAGGAAGTGACCCTCGCCTCGGAGACGATCACCAAGGAGAACGCGAGCAGCTACGAGAAGCTCGGGTTCTGACACACGGGGGGAGACCCACCTTGTCCACGACAGACAAAGAACTGCGGGTCGGCATGGTCGGCTACGCGTTCATGGGCGCCGCGCACTCGCAGGCGTGGCGCACCGTGAACCGCGTGTACGACCTGCCGGCGCGGGCCCGGATGGCGCTGATCTGCGGCCGGGACACCGGAAAGGTGGCGGACGCCGCCGACCGGCTCGGTTGGGACGCGTACACCACGGACTGGCGTGACCTGATCAGCCGGGACGACATCGACGTGGTCGACGTCTGCACCCCGGGCGACAGCCACGCCGAGATCGCCCTCGCCGCGTTGGCCGCCGGCAAGCACGTGCTGTGCGAGAAGCCGTTGGCCAACACGGTGGCCGAGGCGCGGGCGATGACCGCCGCGGCGGACACCGCCCGGGCAGCCGGGGTGCGGTCGATGTGCGGGTTCAACTACCGCCGGGTCCCCGCGGTCACGATGATGCGTCAGCTCGTCGCCGACGGACGACTCGGAGTGATTCGACACGTCCGAGCGACGTACCTGCAGGACTGGATCGTGGACCCGCAGTTCCCGCTGGTGTGGCGGTTGCAGAAGGACAGGGCGGGCTCCGGCGCGCTCGGCGACATCGGCGCGCACATCATCGACCTGACCCAGTTCGTCACCGGCCAACGGATCACCGGCGTCAGCGCGGTCACCGAGACCTTCGTCAAGGAACGGCCGTTGCCGGCCGGGTCCAGCGGTTTGGCGGCCTCGGTGGACGGCAGTGGGTCGGCCGACGGCAACGCTGCGGTCACCGGTCCGGTCACCGTCGACGACGCCGCGGTCTTCGTGGCCCGGCTCGACGGTGGCGCGCTGGCCACGTACGAGGCGAGCCGGTTCGCCACCGGCCGCAAGAACGCCCTGCGCGTCGAGATCAACGGCTCGCTGGGCAGCGTGGTCTTCGACCTGGAACGCCTCAACGAGCTGGAGTTCTACGACGCCACCCGGCCCAGCGTGGAACAGGGTTTCAGCCGCATCCTGGTGACCGAGGGGGAGCACCCATACATGTCGGCGTGGTGGCCGCCCGGCCACATCATCGGCTACGAGCACTCCTTCACCCACCAGATGCGCGACTTCATCGAGGCGGTCGCCACCGGCGTCGACCCGGCTCCCTCCTTCGCCGACGCGTTGCAGGTCCAGCTCGTGCTGGACGCGGTGACCCGTTCGGCGGAGATCGGCTCCTCCTGGACCGAGGTGCAACCGGCGCTGGCCGCGGTGGCCGTCTGACCTCTGACCTCTGACCATCTGCGATGGTGGTGTTCGCGCCGCCATCGCCCGACCGGCTTTCCGGAGTCGACCGGCGAGGGACCGGCCGCGGTTTGCGCCCCGCGGCCGGGACAGGTCGGCACCGGAGGGCGTGCAGCCGGGCCGTACGGCCCGGTGGCGCACGAGCAGGACGGTCGTCCGGTGCGACCGGACCGGGATTCCCCGGCCGCACCGGAGGACCGCCACCACCCCCGGCGATCCGGAGGACCTGATGGCACCGCCCGCCGCTGCCCCCACCCGTACCGCTTCCGTTCGCCGACGTCCGGCGGGCCGCACATTGGTCGACGATCCGGTGGGCACGGCGGCCTGAGACGTCCGGTCGGGGCATGCCAACGCCCCGGTCGGCTGGACGCGGGGGAGGCAGGGTCGAGACGCCGACCGACCCTGCCTACCAGCCCCGTCTGCCCGCACCCGTGCCGGGAGCCGGTCCGGCGTCGTCGCCGCCGACGCCGACGTCGGGTTCCGGTGCCATCCCGGTGCGGGGCGGGCGGGCGGGGCCGATCCACCCAGGGCGTATCTTTCCGAGGAATATTCTGATATTCCTATATTTAGTTACACCGACGGTTCCTCCTGAACGGGAAGGAGCACCATGCGAACGGGTGTCTGGTTGGTGGGGGCGCGCGGTTCCGTCGCGACCACCAGCATCGTCGGAGGGCTCGCGCTGCGGGCCGGCCTGGCCGGGCCGACCGGCTGCGTCACCGAGCTGCCGGAGCTGCGCGGTCCAGCCCTGCCGTCCTTCGCCGATCTGGTCTTCGGCGGGCACGACCTGGCCACCACCCCGCTGTGCAAGCGGGCCGAGGCACTGGCCGACAGCGGTGTCATCCCCGGTCGGCTGGTCGCCGCGCTCCCGGACGAGCTGGCCGCCGTCGAGCAGGAGCTGCGTCCCGCGCCGGTCGGCGCCACCCAGGCCGACCGGGCCGCCGCCGTGGTGAGCGACCTCACCGCCTTCCGCGAGCGGCACGCGCTGGACCGGGTGGTGGTCGTCAACGTCTCGGCCACCGAACCGGCCCCCGCACCGCATCCCGGGCACGCCGATCCGGAGGCGCTGCGCGCCGCTCTCACCGGCCCCGACGAGGTGCTGCCGTCCAGCTCCCTGTACGCGTACGCGGCGCTGCTGGCCGGCTGCCCGTACGTCGACTTCACCCCGTCCACCGGGCTGCGGCTGCCGGCGCTGACCGCGCTGGCCGAGCAGGCCCGGCTGCCGTACGCCGGGCACGACGGCAAGACCGGGGAGACGCTTGTCAAGTCGGTGCTCGCGCCGATGTTCGCGATGCGGAACCTGGCCGTGCGCTCCTGGTCCGGGGTCAACCTGCTCGGCGGCGGCGACGGCGCCACCCTCGCCGACCCGGCCGCCAACGCGGCCAAGGTGCGGAGCAAGCAGCGGGTGCTCGGCGAGACGCTGGGCTACCTGCCCCAGGGCGGCTCGCGGATCGAGTACGTCGAGGACCTGGGCGACTTCAAGACCGCCTGGGATCTGATCACCTTCGCCGGCTTCCTCGGCACCGGCATGCGGATGGAGTTCACCTGGCACGGCTGCGACTCCGCGCTGGCCGCGCCGCTGGTGCTCGACCTGGCCCGGCTCACCGCCGCCGCGCACGCCGCCGGGCACGTCGGGCCGCTGTCCGAGCTGGGCTTCTTCTTCAAGGATCCGCTCGGCACACCGACCCACTCGCTGGCCGAGCAGTGGGCCCGGCTGGTCGACTTCACCCGCGAGTTGCACGCCGGCCGGGACGGTGCCGATGACCACGCTGGCTGACCTCGCCGAACTGGTCCGGGCGCCGGCCGCGCTCTCGGTCCCCGGCGACGTGGTCGCCGGCGCGGCGGCGGCCGGCGCGCTGAACCGGCGTACCCCCGCCCTGGCCGGCGCCTCGGTGCTGCTCTACTGGGCCGGCATGGCCGCCAACGATTGGGCCGACCGGCGGTTGGACGCCGTCGAACGGCCCGAGCGACCCATCCCCAGCGGTCGGGTCGCCCCGGCCGCCGCGGTCGGTCTCGCGGCCGGCCTCACCGCCGCCGGCCTCGGCCTGGCCGCCGCCGTGGGCGGTCGCCGTGCCGCGGCGCTCGCCGTGCCGCTGGCGGCCAGCATCTGGGGGTACGACCTGTTGGCCAAGAACACCGCCGCCGGGCCCGCCGTGATGGCCGCCTGTCGAGGGCTGGACGTGCTGCTCGGCGCGTCCGGCGGTCGGCTGACCCGGGCGCTGCCGGCGGCGGCGACCGTCGCCGCGCACACCTGGACGGTCACCGCGCTGTCCCGCCGCGAGGTCACCGGCGCCGACGCCGCCCTGCCGCTGCGCACGTTGGCCGGCACCGCCCTGGTCGCCGCCAGCGCCGCCGCACCCGACGGCCGGGCCCGATCGGTCGGCATCGTCGCCGCGCTGCCCGCGATACTGTCCGGCTGGTACGCCGCCCGCTACGGCGCGGCCCAGGCCCAGGTGGTCCGGGACCCGTCAGCCGGGCGGGTACGCGCCGCGGTCGGCGCCGGCATCACCGGACTGCCCGCCCTGCAGGGAGCGCTCACCGCGCGCGGCGGAGCCGGCCTGCTCGGGCTGGCCGTCGCCGCGGCGGCACCGCTGGGCCGGCGGCTGGCTCGGAAGGTCTCCCCGACATGACCGCCCCCCAGCCGCGCACCGCACCGCCGGCCGCCGACGCACGGACGCTGCGCCTCGGGTACGGCACAAACGGCTTCGCCAACCACCGGCTCGACGACGCGCTCGCCGTCCTCGCCGACCTCGGCTACGTCGGTGTGGCGCTGACGCTCGACCACGACCACCTCGACCCGTTCGCTCCCGGTCTCACCCGCCGGGTCGCGGCGGTGGGCCGGCGACTGAGCGCGCTGGGCCTCTCGGTGGTGATCGAGACCGGAGCCCGCTACCTGCTCGACCCGTGGCACAAGCACGCACCGACGCTGCTGCACGACGACCCGACCCGGCGGGTCGAGTTCCTGCGCCGGGCCGTCCGGGTCGGTGCCGACCTGGGTGCGGAGGCGGTCTCCTTCTGGGCCGGCGTCCGGCCCGACGCGGTGCCGGCGCAGACCGCCTGGGACCGGTTGGTGGCCGGCTGCGCCACAGTGGTCGACGCCGCCGACGCGGCCGGTGTCACCCTCGGCTTCGAACCGGAGCCGGGGATGCTGGTCGAGGACATCGCCGGCTGGCGTCGGTTGCGCGCGGCGCTCGGTGAGCCGCGCCGCTTCGGCATCACGCTCGACATCGGGCACTGCCGCTGCCTGGAGCCGTGGCCGGTGCCGCAGTGCGTCGCCGAGGTGGCCGGGCACCTGGTCAACGTGCAGATCGACGACATGCGCCGGGGCGTGCACGAGCACCTGGAGTTCGGTGCCGGCGAGATCGACTTCCCGCCGGTGCTGGCGGCCCTGGCGCAGGCCGGCTACCGCGGGTTGGTCGCCGTCGAGCTGCCCCGGGACTCGCACGCCGCGCCCGCCGTGGCCGCCCGGTCGATCGAGTTCCTGCGCGCCGCCGCCGCGACGGCGGCGGCCCGGAGCACCACCGCGATCACGACGGCGACTGGCCGGCGTAGCGAGGACGAGGTGCCCGCGGGCGCCCTTTGCTCTGCTTCAACGGACGCGACAGCGGCCGTCCGATATCCGGACAGTGGCCGTCGCGTGGAGTGAAGCAGAGCAGTGGGCGCCCCTGGGGTGCCTCGCAGCAGCACGAGGGAGGAGACGGGATGACACCGGATTCACTACGGGCCGCACTGCGGGGCGTACCTGATCCCGACTGGCTGGACACGGCGCTGCGCCGGGTCGAGGCCGAGCCCGGCGCGATCACCCGGCTCTTCCCGGCCGCCGGCCGGCGCTGCGGCCGGGCCGCACTGCCCGACGCACCCGGCTGGACGGCCGACGACGCCGCCCGGGTGCTGTTGCTCACCGCCCTGCCCGCTGACCACGCCCAGCTCGCCGACACGCTCTACCGGCACGGCGACGCGGCCGAGCGGCGGGCGGTCCTGCGTGCCCTGCCGCTGCTGCCGATCGGGGCCGTCGGGGTGCCGCTGCTGCACGACGCGATCCGGACCAACGACACCCGGCTGGTCGCCGCCGCTCTCGGCCCGTACGCGCGGCATCTCGACCCGGCGGCCTGGCGGCAGGCGGTGCTCAAGTGCGTGTTCTCCGGCGTGCCGCTGGCCGTGGTGGCCGACCTGGACGCCCGCGCCGACGGTGAGCTGGCCGCGATGCTGGCCGCGCTGGCCGCCGAACGGCACGCCGCCGGCCGGGAGTTGCCCGCCGACGCCACCGACCTGCTCGACCGGCTCACCGCGCACAGCGGAGGGACCGGCCCCGTCGACCGTCCCACCCCCACGGAGGCGTGATGCGCATCTTCGACCCGCACATCCACATGACCTCACGCACCACTGACGACTACGAACGGATGGCCGCCGCCGGCGTCCGGGCGGTGGTGGAGCCGGCGTTCTGGCTGGGCCAGCCCCGCACCAGCGCCGCCTCGTTCGCCGACTACTTCGACTCCCTGATCGGCTGGGAGCCGTTCCGCGCCGGGCAGTTCGGGGTGCGGCACCACGCCACCGTGGCGCTGAACCCCAAGGAGGCGAACGATCCGCGCTGCCGGCCGGTGCTCGACCTGCTGCCGCGCTACCTGGACAAGGACGCGGTCGTCGCGGTCGGCGAGATCGGCTACGACTCGATGACCCCGGAGGAGGACGACGCGTTCGCCGCGCAGCTCGCGCTGGCCGTGGCGTACGACCTGCCGGCGCTGGTGCACACCCCGCACCGGGACAAGGCCCGGGGCGTCGAGCGCACCCTCGCCGTGGTCACCGAGTCCGGCATCGACCCGGGCCGGGTGGTGGTCGACCACCTGAACGAGGTGACCGTCAAGCTGGTCCGGGACACCGGCTGCTGGCTGGGGTTCTCCATCTATCCGGACACCAAGATGTCACCGCCACGCATGGTCGAGCTGCTGCGGGAGTACGGAACGGAACGGATGCTGGTCAACTCGGCCGCCGACTGGGGACGCTCGGACCCACTGCTGACCAGGGCCACCGGCGAGGCGATGCTGCTGGCCGGGTTCACCGACGACGACGTCGACCGGGTGCTGTGGCGCAACCCGGTGCAGTTCTACGGGCAGTCCGGCCGGCTCGACCTGACCGACCTGGGCGTGGCCGCCGTGGACCCGGGGACCGGCAACTCGATCCTGCGCGGCGGCAGCTGATGCGGCTGCGGCACGCCGGCGGCGACACCGTCCACCTCGGCTACTGCACCAATGTGCACCCCGCCGAGGATCTCGCCGGCATCCTCGCCCAACTGGACACCTACGCCGTGCCGGTCCGCGCGGCGCTCGGCTCCGACCTGCTCGGCCTCGGCCTGTGGCTGGCCGCCCCGGTCGCCGCCGAGCTGGCCGCCGACCCGGCGCTGCGCCGCCGGCTGCGCGCCGAACTGGACGCGCGCGGGCTGGAGGTGGTCACCCTCAACGGCTTCCCGTACGCGGCCTTCCAGGCGCCGGTGGTCAAGCACGACGTCTACCGGCCGGACTGGACGACCGAGCAGCGCCTGACGTACACCCTGGACCTGGCCCGGGTGCTCGCGGACCTGCTGCCCGACGACGCCGCCCGGGGTTCGATCTCCACCCTGCCGCTGGCCTGGCGGCGGCCCTGGGACGACGAGCGGGCCGACGCCGCCCGCCGCCGGCTCGACCAGCTCGCCGCCGGCCTGGCCGGGGTGCAACGGGACACCGGCCGCCAGGTGCGGGTCGGCTTCGAACCCGAGCCGGGCTGCGTGGTGGAGAGCACCGGTCAGGCCGCCGCACTGCTGTCCGGCGTGGACACCGAACGGTTGGGCGTCTGCCTCGACCTGGCCCACCTCGCCTGCGCCTGGGAGGAGCCGGCCACGGCGCTGGCCCGGCTGGAGAGCGCCGGCCTGCCGGTGGTCAAGGTGCAGGTCTCCGCCGCCGTCGAGGCGACCGACCCGGCCGGTGGCGCCGACGCGCTGCGCCGCTGGGTGGAGCCACGCTTCCTGCACCAGACCCGGGGCGCGGGCTGCGCCGGCGGAACCGACCCGGCCGACCCGGCGTACGCGGCCGACGATCTGGACGCGGCGCTCGACGCGGCGCTGCCCGGCCCGTGGCGGGTGCACTACCACGTGCCCCTGCACGCCCCACCCGAGGAACCGCTCGGCTCCACCCTGCCGGTGCTGCGCGCCGCGCTGGCCGCGCTCTACGCCGGCCCCGCCGCCGGCTGTGACCACCTCGACGTGGAGACGTACACCTGGGGGGTGCTGCCCGCCGCACGGCGGCCCGGCAGCGACGCGGAGCTGGCCGCCGGCATCGCCGCCGAGCTGGCCTTCGCCCGCGCCGAGCTGGTCGGTCTGGGTCTGACTCCGGAGCTGACCAGGGCCGGGGCGGTGGTGTCGCGATGAGCCGGCGACTGGTGGTGCTCGACGTGGTCGGGTTGACCCCGCGACTGCTGGCGCACATGCCCCGGCTGCGGGGGGTCGCCGACGGGGGCTTCCGGGCCGAGCTGGGCACCGTGCTGCCCGCGGTGACCTGCTCGGTGCAGTCCACCTTCCTCACCGGCGAGCCGCCGAGCGGGCACGGGATCGTCGGCAACGGGTGGTATTTCCGGGAGCTGGGTGAGGTGCTGCTGTGGCGGCAGCACAACGCGCTGGTCGGCGGGGAGAAGCTCTGGCAGGCGGCCCGGCGGGCCGAGCCCGGCTACACCGTCGCCAACGTCTGCTGGTGGTACGCGATGGGCGCCGACGTCGACTGGACGGTGACCCCGCGCCCCGTGTACCACGCCGACGGTCGCAAGGAGCCGGACTGCTACACCGACCCGCCGGAGCTGCACGACGCGCTCACCGGGCGGCTGGGCACCTTCCCGCTGTTCACCTACTGGGGGCCGACCGCCGGGCTGCCCTCGTCGCGGTGGATCTGCCAGGCGGCGGAGCAGATCCTGGCCGACGTGTCGCCCGACCTGACCCTGGTCTACGTTCCGCACCTGGACTACGACCTGCAACGGTACGGCCCGTCCTCCCCGCAGGCCGCTGCCGCGGCGGCGGAGCTGGACACGGTGCTCGGGCCGCTCCTGGACGCCGCCCGGGCCCGCGACGCGACAGTCGTGGTGCTCTCCGAGTACGGCATCACCGACGTGTCCCGACCGGTGGACGTCAATCGGCTGCTGCGCGCCGAGGGGCTGCTGCGGGTGCACACCCAGGCGGGCATGGAGTACCTCGACCCGTGGACGTCCCGGGCGTTCGCGGTCGCCGACCACCAGGTCGCGCACGTCTACGTACGGGACCCGGCCGACGTTCCGACTGTGGCGAAGCTCTGCGCCGGGTTGCCCGGAGTCGCCGAGGTGCTCGACGCCGAGGGCAAGGCCGCGCACGGGCTGGATCATCCACGCGCCGGTGAGCTGGTGCTGGTGGCCGAGCCGGACGCCTGGTTCACGTACTACTACTGGCTGGACGACGCCCGCGCGCCGGACTTCGCCCGCCTGGTGGAGATTCATCGGAAGCCGGGATACGACCCCGCCGAGCTGTTCTTCGACCCGGCCGCGCCGGGGGCGGCGAAGCGTCGGGCGGGCATCGCGCTGGCCCGCAAGAAGCTGGGCATGCGCTACCTGATGAGCGCGGTCGGCCTGGACGCCGGAGCCCGGGCGGTACGCGGCTCACACGGCCGGTTGCCGACCGACCCGGCGGACGCCCCGGTGCTGCTCTGCTCCGACCCGGCCGCGGCCCGGGAGCGGATCGCAGCCACCGAGGTCAAGGAGCTGCTGCTGGAGCTGGCCGGGCTGACCCGGGGCGGCGGCGCCGACGCGGACGGGCCGGGGGAGGATTCATGACCGTCACGGTCGCGCCCGCCGACGCGAGTGGCCTACGGGCGCGCTTCGACGCGGAGCTGGCCGGTTTCCTGGACCGGCAGGGCCCGGACTGGCCGGACGGCGCGCCACGCGGCGTGTTCACCGCGTTGTACCGGTTCGTGCTGGCCGGCGGGAAACGGCTGCGCCCGCTCTTCTGCTACTGGGGCTGGCGCGGCGCCGGGGCGCCCGACGGCACCCCGATCGTGGTGGCCTCGGCGGCACTGGAGCTGTTCCACGCGTTCGCGTTGATCCACGACGACATCCTGGACGGCAGCGACCGCCGCCGGGGCGAGCCGTCGGTGCACCGGCTCTTCGCCGACCTGCACGCCCGCTCGTCCTGGCGCGGCGACCCCGAGGCGTACGGACGCAACACGGCGCTGCTCTGCGGAGATCTCTGCGCGGCCTGGTCGGACCAGATGTTCCACGAGTGCGGCCTGAGCACCGAGCAGGTGCACCGGGGGTACGGGGTGTTCGCGTTGATGCGTACCGAGGTGATCGCCGGTGAGTACCTGGACCTGGTGTCCGGGGTTGGCGACGGCTCGGTGGCCAGCGCGCTCACCGTGATCCGGATGAAGGCCGCCCGGTACACGGTGACCCGGCCACTGCAGATCGGCGCGGCTCTGGCCGGCGCGGGGCCGGAGCTGATCGCCGCGCTGGGCGAGTTCGGTGACCCGCTCGGTGACGCGTTCCAGCTCCGCGACGACGTGCTGGGCGTCTTCGGTGACCCGGCGGTCACCGGCAAGTCGGTTCTGGACGACCTGCGGGAGGGCAAGCCGACGGTGATGATGGCGCTCGCCCGCAGCGCCGCCGACCGGCCGCAGACCGCCCGGCTGCGGGAGCTGTTCGGCAATCCGGCGCTGGACGCCGACGGCGCGGCGGAGCTGCGCGGGATCATCGAGGCGACCGGGGCCCGGGAGCGCATCGAGCAGATGATCCGGGTCCGGACCGAGGCCGCGCTGGCCGCGCTGGAGAGCGCGGCGGTGGCCGAGGAGGCCCGCGCCGCGCTTGTCGCGTTGGCCGCGCAGGCGATAGACCGCCGCGCCTGATCCGCCTGCCGACTTTCGATCGGATCGACGAAAGTTCACGGCGATCAACCGGAAGGTATAGACACATCGACACTTCACAATTTAGTGTCGTGGCCAACACGACAATGTTTCGTCGAGGTGAACCGGCGGCGCGGTAACCCATCGGCATCCCCACCACCGCTACGGCATCCGGCGCGACGGCGCGCGCCCGGCCTGGCAGTCATTCGTCAGGAAGGGACAGCCCCCATGTCCATAAAGGACGTACCCAATCACCGGTCCCGACGATGGTTCTCCGCCGGATCGGCACTGCTCCTGGTGGCCGCGGCCGGCACGGTCGCGCTCGGCGTCGGCCCGGCCGCGCTCGGTGGCCCGACCCCCGCACAGGCCCACCCCATCAACGCCACGGACTTTCAGCAGGTCGAGCTGGCCCGCGGCGTGGCCGACATGGGTGAGCCGATGTCGCTGGCCGTGCTGCCGGACCGCTCGGTCCTGCACACCGCCCGCAACGGCACGCTGCGCCGCACCGACGCCAACGGCACCACCTCGGTGATCGGCACCCTGCCGGTCTACACCCACGACGAGGAGGGCCTGCAGGGCGTCGGGGTCGACCCCAACTTCGCCAGCAACCGGCAGATCTTCCTCTACTACGCCCCGCCGCTCTCCACCCCCGGCGGCGACGCGCCCGCCACCGGCACCGACTTCTCGGCCTGGCAGGGCGTCAACCGGCTCTCCCGGTTCACCCTCAACGCCGACTTCACAATCAACCAGGCCAGCAAGGTCGACGTGCTCGACGTGCCGGCCGATCGCGGGCTGTGCTGCCACGTCGGCGGGGACATCGACTTCGACGCCGCCGGCAACCTGTACCTGTCCACCGGCGACGACACCAACCCGTTCGACTCGGCCGGATACGCGCCGCTGGACGAGCGGACCAACCGCAACCCGGGATACGACGCGCAGCGCAGCGCCGGCAACACCAACGACCTGCGCGGCAAGATCCTGCGGATCAAGGTGAACGCGAACGGCACGTACGCCATCCCGGCGGGCAACCTGTTCGCGCCCGGCACGGCCAGGACCCGGCCGGAGATCTACGCGATGGGCTTCCGCAACCCGTTCCGGATCAGCGTGGACAAGGCCACCGGCGTCGTCTACGTCGGTGACTACGGGCCGGACGCCGGCTCCACCAGCGCCACCCGTGGGCCGTCCGGCCAGGTGGAGTTCAACCGGGTCGCCGCGCCGGGCAACTACGGCTGGCCGTACTGCACCGGCACCAACACCAGCACCGAGACCTACAACGAGTGGGACTTCGCCACAAACACCGGCGGGGCGAAGTACAACTGCACCGGTGGGCCGACCAACAACTCGTTCCGCAACAGTGGCCTGGGCACCCTGCCGGCGGCCAAGCCGGCCTGGATCCGGTACGCCGGCGACGCCGGCACCCCGCCCGAGTTCGGTGGCGGCTCCGAGTCACCGATGGGCGGCCCGGTCTACCGGTACAACGCCTCGTCCACCTCGACCACGAAGTTCCCGCAGTCGTTCGACGGGCAGTTCTTCGCCACCGAGTTCGGCCGCGGCTGGATCAAGCCGATCCACGTCAACGCCGACGGCTCCCGGGGCACCATCGACAGCTTCCCCTGGGTGGGCAAGCAGGTGATGGACTCGGCGTTCGGCCCGGACGGCGCGTACTACGTGCTCGACTACGGCACCGGCTACTTCAACGGTGACGCCAACTCCGCGCTCTACCGCTTCGACTACGTCGGCGGCGGCAACCGGGCGCCCAACGCCTCGGCCAGCGCGAACCGGACCTCGGGCGCGGCGCCGCTGGCGGTCACGTTCTCCTCGGCCGGCTCCTCGGACCCGGAGGGCGGCGCGCTGACGTACTCGTGGAACTTCGGTGACGGCACCAGCTCCACGGCGGCCAACCCGTCCAAGACCTACACCACCAACGGCACCTACACGGCGACGCTGACCGTGCGGGACCCGCAGGGCGCCACCGGCACCGCCAGCGTGGTGATCAACGTGGGCAACACCGCGCCCACGGTGACGATCAACAACCCGGGCAACGGGCAGCTGTTCAGCTTCGGCGACACGGTGCCGTTCAGCATCACCGTGACCGACCCGGAGGACGGCACGATCGACTGCACGAAGGTCAGGATGACCTACGTCCTCGGGCACGACCAGCACGGTCACCAGATCACCTCGAAGACCGGCTGCTCCGGATCGATCACCATTCCGGTCGACGGTGAGCACGACGACGCCGCGAACATCTTCGCCATCTTCGACGCCGAGTACACCGACGCCGGTGGGCTGACCACGCACACCCAGCACACGCTGCCGCCGCGGCACCGGCAGGCCGAGTTCTTCGGCACCTCGTCCGGGATCAACGTGTTCAACAAGACCCCGGCCGAGGGTGGCAAGACCGTCGGCGACATCAACAACGGCGACTGGATCGCGTTCCAGCCGTACCGGTTGGGCAACGTGACGTCGTTCAGCGCCCGGGTCTCCTCGGCCGGTGCCGGCGGCACGCTCCAGGTCCGGGCCGGCTCGGCCACCGGCACGGTGCTCGGTTCGGCCACTGTGCCGGTCACCGGAGGCTGGGAGACCTTCACCACGGTGACGGGGGCGATCACCAACCCGCCGACCGGAACCACGACGCTCTACCTGACCTTCGCCGGGTCGGGCACCGGCGCGCTCTACGACCTGGACGCCTTCACCTTCGTCACGGGCACGCCGCCAACCGGCGGGGCCGGCCCGATCAAGGGCCTGGCCGGCAAGTGCCTGGACGTGCGCAACGCGGCCACCGCCGACGGCACGCAGATCCAGATCTACACCTGCAACGGCACTACGGCGCAGACCTGGACGGTCACGCCGAACTCGACGATCAGGGCGTTGGGTAAGTGCCTCGACGTCTCGGGCGGCGGTTCGGCCGACGGCACCAAGATCCAGCTCTGGACCTGCAACGGGACCGGTGCGCAGAACTGGGCAGCGCAGGCCGACGGCACGGTCCGCAACGTCCAGTCCGGCAAGTGCCTCGACGTCTCCGGCAACAACTCCGCCGACAGCACGGCGGTCCACCTCTGGACCTGTGTCGGCGGCGCTGCCAACCAAAAGTGGATCCTGCCCTGAGCTGAAAGGAAGGGCCCCTTGTTAACGCCTAGTGTTGTACAAGGGGCCCCTCCTAACCGCAATTAGGAGAGCGATATGCGCAGACTCCTGCGACCCGTCCTCGGCGCGGCCACCGCCGTCCTCGCCGTCCTCGCCTGCACCACCCCGGCCAGCCCGGCCAGCGCCGCCGACGCCCCCTACGACGTGCTGGTCTTCTCCAAGACGGCCGGCTTCCGGCACGACGCGATCCCGGTCGGCATCCAGACCATCCGCGACCTGGGCGCGGGCAACAGCTTCACCGTCACCGCCACCGAGGACGCCGCCGCCTTCACCACCGCCAACCTCAACCAGTACGAGGCGGTCGTCTTCCTCAACACCACAGGTGACGTGCTCAACGCCAGCCAGCAGACGGCCTTCGAGTCGTACATCGGCTCCGGCCGGGGGTACGTGGGCGTGCACGCCGCCGCCGACACCGAGTACGACTGGCCGTTCTACGGCAACCTGGTCGGCGCGTGGTTCGCCTCGCACCCGGCCATCCAGCAGGCCAACGTCAAGGTGGAGGACCGGGGGCACGCGGCGACCGGGCACCTGCCGCAGACCTGGACCCGCACCGACGAGTGGTACAACTACCGGACCAACGCCCGGTCCACGGCCCACGTGCTGGCCACCCTCGACGAGTCGTCGTACTCCGGTGGCGGGATGGGCGCCGACCACCCGCACTCCTGGTGCAAGAGCTACAGCGGTGGCCGGTCGTTCTACACCGGCGGCGGGCACACCCAGGCGTCGTACGCCGAGCCGGCGTTCCGGGCGCATCTACTCGGCGGCATCCGGTACGCGGCCGGTCGCAGCAAGGCCGACTGCCGGCCCGAGACCGGCTACACCCCGCTCTACAACGGCTCGACCAGCGGCTGGTCGCAGGCTGGCCCGGGCAACTTCACCAACTCCGACGCCACCCTCACCTCGGTGGGCGGGATGGGGCTGTTCTGGTACAACGCCAAGCAGTTCACCAACTACTCGTTGAAGCTGGACTGGAAGCTGGCCGGGGACGACAACTCCGGCGTGTTCATCGGCTTCCCACCCTCCAGTGACCCCTGGTCGGCTGTGGACAACGGCTACGAGATCCAGATCGACGCCACCGACGCGGCAGACCGCACCACCGGATCGGTCTACACCTTCAAGTCCGCCGACATCGCCGCCCGTGACGCGGCGCTGAACGCGCCGGGGGAGTGGAACACCTACGAGTTGCTGGTCGAGGGTGAGCGGTTGCAGATCTTCCTCAACGGCGTGAAGATCAACGACTTCACCAACACGAACCCGGTTCGTTCGTTGGCCGGGCACATCGGCATCCAGAACCACGGCACCGGCGACGACGCCTCGTTCCGCAACATCCGGATCAAGGAGCTGGGCACCACGCCGCCGCCGACGGGGAACACCACAGTCCAGGCCGAGGCTTTCAGTTCGGCCAACGGGGTCACCCCGTTCACCAAGGCGGGCGCCAATGGTGGCCAGACCATCGGCTACATCGACCCGGGTGACTGGGCCGCGTACAACGGCGTGAACCTGACCGGGGTCACCTCGTTCACCTCCCGGGTCGTCTCGGGCGGCGCGGGCGGCACCATCCAGGTCCGTACCGGCTCGGCCACCGGCCCGGTGCTCGGCTCGGTCGCGGTGCCGAACACCGGCAGCTGGACCACCTTCGCCAACGTCACCACCGCGCTGTCCGGTGTCCCGTCCGGCGCCCAGAGCCTCTACCTCACCTTCACCGGTAGTGGCACCGGGCTCTTCGACGTGGACGACTTCACCCTGGTCAGGGGCGGCGGTGGCGGCACGCCGGGAGTCGGCCCGATCAAGGGCCTGGGCGGCAAGTGCCTCGACGTGCGGAACAGCGGCACCGCCGACGGCACCCAGATCCAGATCTACACCTGCAACGGGAGTACGGCGCAGACCTGGACCGTGACGCCGAACTCGACGGTCAAGGCGCTGGGCAAGTGCCTGGACGTGTCCGGCAACGGCACCGCCGACGGCACCAAGATCCAGCTCTGGACCTGCAACGGCACCGGGGCGCAGAACTGGGCGGCCCAGGCCGACGGCAGCCTGCGCAACACGTCGTCGAGCAAGTGCCTCGACGTCTCCGGGAACAACTCCGCGGACAACACGGTCGTGCACCTCTGGACCTGCAACGGCGCGGCCAACCAGAAGTGGACGCTGCCCTGACCGGCTGAGTCTGGAGGGGCTCCCCGGCACGGCGGACGGCCCCTCCAGGCCACTCGACCTCGGCGCTGACGCATCCCGCCGGTTGTGCCCCGGCCGGCGGGATGCGTCGCGCTCACGTCGATGGACGCCCACGCGCCGGCAACCCGGGTCGCCGGTCGGCGCGGCACCCGCGAGCCGCGAGGCAGTCGGTACGCCGCGGGCGGGGTTCGCAGCCGGCTGCCGTACCTTGACCAGCATGGGGCGTTTCGCGCAGTGGCGCCGGATGGTGCGGGCGCAGGGGAACCGGCTGCGCTGGGCGCTGCGCGGCGCCGAGGAGCCGGACACGTCGACCGGGCCGGCGCCCAGCCTGAACCGCCTGGACGCTCTGGTGGAGGGATTCGCCGCCGGTCAGCCCGTGCACTGGACCCTGGCCGGGCCGCCCCGGCCGCTGCCCGGCGCGGTCGACGCAGCGGCGTACCGGATCATCGAGGAGTCGCTGACCAACGCGCATCGACATGCGCCGGGCGCACCGGTCGCGGTCCGGCTGCGCTACGACGCCACGGGCATCACCATCGAGGTACGCGACGACGGCGCTGGTGCCGCGCCGATGGGCGGGGGCGCCGGGCACGGTCTGATCGCACTGCGTAGGCGCGCCGAGCGGATCGGCGGCACCTTCTCCGCAGGCCCACGCGCCGGGGGTGGCTTCGTCGTCCGGGCTGTCCTGCCCGCTCCCGAGGAGGTGGCCGAGTGACGATCCGGCGGCGGGGCTTTCGCGATGGGGCCCGGCGGAAATAGGGTGGGGCCGGCGACCGTGACGGTGGCCGGTGACCCGGTGGGAGGCGCAACCCGCCGGGCCCAGGTGCGTTCCGCACCCACCGGTGTCCCGTCCCGGTGCCGCGTACCGCTCTGACCGGTCACCCTCGCCCCGGTCCGCACACGGAATCCCCATCACAACAGGGGAGAAGGACAATGGCGCGACCCATCACGCTCTTCACCGGCCAGTGGGCCGACCTGCCGTTCGAGGAGGTCTGCCGGCTCGCCTCCGAGTGGGGCTACGACGGTCTGGAGATCGCCTGCTGGGGCGACCACTTCGAGGTCGACAAGGCGCTCGCCGACGACTCGTACGTCGATCGCAAGCGGGAGACGCTCGCGAAGCACAACCTCGAGGTCTTCACGATCTCCAACCACCTCGTCGGTCAGGCGGTCTGCGACCACCCGATCGACGAGCGGCACCAGGACATCCTGCCCGGCCGGATCTGGGGTGACGGGGAGCCCGAGGGCGTCCGCCAGCGGGCCGCCGAGGAGATCAAGGACACCGCACGGGCGGCGGCGAAGCTCGGGGTGAAGACGGTCGTCGGCTTCACCGGCTCGTCGATCTGGCACACCCTGGCGATGTTCCCGCCGGTGCCGCCGGCGATGATCGAGCGCGGCTACCAGGACTTCGCCGACCGGTGGAACCCGATCCTCGACGTGTTCGACGAGGTGGGGGTGCGCTTCGCGCACGAGGTGCACCCCAGCGAGATCGCGTACGACTACTGGACGACCAAGCGCACGCTGGAGGCGATCGGCAACCGGCCCGCGTTCGGGTTGAACTGGGACCCGTCGCACTTCGTCTGGCAGGAACTGGACCCGGTGAACTTCATCTTCGACTTCGCCGACCGGATCTACCACGTGGACTGCAAGGACGCCAAGGTGCGTACCGGGGACGGTCGGCGCGGCCGGCTCGCCTCCCACCTGCCCTGGGCGGACCTGCGCCGCGGCTGGGACTTCGTCTCCACCGGGCACGGGGACGTGCCCTGGGAGGACTGCTTCCGGGCGTTGAACGCCATCGGCTACGCCGGGCCCATCTCGATCGAGTGGGAGGACGCCGGGATGGACCGGCTGGTCGGCGCACCCGAGGCGTTGCAGTTCGTCCGCCGGCTCGCCTTCGACGCCCCGTCCGCCGCCTTCGACGCGGCCTTCAGCAGCAAGGACTGAACCGAAGCTGCCGGGGGTCGACCGTTGGTCGGCCCCCGGTCAGTCGACGGCGAAGACGCACTCGCTGGTTGGCCGCGCCGCACCCACCACCCCGGCCCGGCCGGCCAGGTCGGACAGGACGATCGGCATGGTGCCGGTGGTGAGCGGCGCCGATCGGCGGTAGACCACGGCGCGGATCTCGGCGAGCAGGACGTGCCCGAGGCCGTCCACCGCGCCCCCGATGACGACGATGCCGGGGTTGAAGATGCTGACCAGGCCGACCAGCACCCGACCGAGGCGGCGGGCGGCGTCGCGTACCACCGTCCGCGCGGCCGGGTCGCCGGCGGTCGCCGCCCCGGCGACGTCGCGCACGGTGGGGGTGCCCGCCTCGGCGAGCCGGGCGGTCAGCGTGGGGGACCGGCCCGTCCGGGCGGCGGCGAGCAGCCCAGCACGTCGCCCAGATCCACCCGGGACCGGGGACCGTCGTCGCGCAGCAGCCGGACCAGCCGGGACTGGTGCGTGTTCTCCGGCGTGACGAGCACCATCGCCACCACCTCCGGCCGGAGTTTCGCACGGCGGTGTTTCGGCCGCATGGCGCGAGGGGCCGCATCCGATGACGGATGCGGCCCCGGCGTGCGTGTCGGGTCGGTCAGCCCCGCAGACCCGACATGTGCTGGTAGCTGATCTCCGCGAACCGCAGCGAGCGGCCCGGGTCGGCGGCGCCGCCCGGTGCGTTGTCCTGCTCCCACATCGGGTTGTGGTAACCCTTCGCGCCCATGTTGGCGAAGAAGTTCCCGTAGTCGATGTCACCCTCGCCGAGCGGCACCATCTCGTACCCGGCCGCGCTGGCCGGGTTGTACGTGCCGTCCTTCGCGTGGAACAGCGGGAACCGGATCGGCTGGGCCGCGACCACGGCCAGCGGGTCGAAGATGCTGGTCTGGGTCACCCCGTCCGGGTCGGTGTAGCTGCGGAACCGGTGCTGGGCCACGTGCGCCCAGTAGATGTCCATCTCGAACCAGACCCACTCCGGGTTGGTCAGCCCGATGAAGTACTCCAGCTTCCGCACCCCCGACGACCGGGTCGGCCGGCCTTGGGCGTCCAGCGGCCCGCTGTCGAGCAGGAAGTTGTACGCCGCGTCGTGGTTGTGCGTGTAGAGCTTCAGCCCTCGAGCGGCGGCCATCTCGCCGAAGGTGTTCCACCGGTCGACGGCGGCGTCCCAGTCGGCCTTGTAGTTGCTGCCGGTCGGGTCGTTGCCGGTGCCGATGTGGGTCATGCCCAGCGTCTCGGCGATGTCCAGCTGCTGCTCGAACTGCGCGATGGTGGTCGGGTTGACGGTGCCTGGCACCGAGGCGTGCGAGCCGTTGGCGCGCAGACCGTTGTCGTCAAGGATCTTGCGGATCTCCTCGGGGGTGATCTGTCGGCCCAGGATGGAGCTGTGCTGCGTGTAGCCGGCGAACTCCACCTCCTTGTAGCCGATCTCGGCGAGCCGACCGAGCACCCGCTCGAAGCCGTAGGGCACCTCGGTGGCGTCCGGGACGGCGCTGATCCGGTCCCGGACGCTGTAGAGGATGATGCCGCGCTTGCCGGTGGGGACCAGCAGGCCGTTGCCGGCGAAGGCCGGGGAGGCCAGGCCGGTGGCGCCGACCGCTGCCGCGCCGGCGACGCCGGCAAGGGCGCCGAGCATCCGGCGACGGCTCATTCCGTGCTGACTGTCGTTCATCTGCTGCTGCCTTCCTTGGTACGTGTTCTCGATGTGGGTGACGGGTTGAGCGGTGGGCCGGGGCCGCTGGCGGCGACCCCGGCCGTGGCGGTCGCTACGGCGCGACGCCGATGCCCTGACCGGTGAACTCGACCCAGTTCAGGTTGCCGAGACCGCTGGTCGGACCGCCCGGGACTGTGGTGAACACGAGGTAGAGTCGGTGCGTGCCGCCCGGATCGGTGACCGGCGCGGTGGTGCTGGTGAAGGCGTTGTTGCCGCTGGTCGCGTTGACCACGGCGGTGGTCAGCACCGGGCCGGTGGGCGAGTCGAGCCGCAGCTGGACGCCGAACCGGGGCTGCCCGGCGGTGGCCGCGCTGCCGCCGGAGGTGCGCAGCGTGACCGACTGCATGTTCCGCAGGTTCACGCCGTTGTTCACCGCGATCCAGTCGCCCGGGTCGAGGCTGCCGCGCTGCTGCCCGCCACCCGTGTCGGAGCTCGCGCCGACGGTGGTGCCGGACTCGTTCGTGGCGAACTCGACCTCCTGCCGCTTGGCCTGGACGATCTGCTGGTCCACTGTGGTCAGTGCCGGCTGCCCGTTCGCCCCCTTGTCGCTGTAGGAGGCGCTGACCACGCCGTAGATGTAGCCACCGTGCGACGCGTCGTCAGGGTCCGTGGGCAGGACGCCCGAGCAGCCGAACTGGTTGGCCTCACCGTGGCCGTGGCTGTCGTGGCCGAGGACGAAGGTCACCTCGACCTTGGCGCAGTCGACAGGCCCGTCCTCGGGGTCGGTGACCGTGACCGACCACGGGATGTCGTCACCCCAGCTGAAGAAGCCGCCTTCCACCGGGGTGGTAACGGTCACCGTCGGGGCGGTGTTGCCGACCGTGATGGTGGTGTTGGCCGACGCGGTCTTGCCGCTGGAGTCGGTCACCGTCAGCCGCGCGGTGTAGACGCCGTTGGCGGTGTAGGTGTGCGTCGGGTTCGGGTCGACGGAGTCGGTCGTGCCGTTGCCGTCGAAGTCCCAGGCGAACGAGATGGAGTCCGCCGGGTCCGGGTCCTTCGACCCCTCGCTGCTATACGCGACGGTCAGCGGCGCTGCGCCGTTGGTCCGGTCGGCCGTGAGCACGGCGTTCGGCGCCCGCAGGCCCTTGACGTAGCTGAACTTCAGCATGGCCGCGTCGGGGTTGACGTTGAAGAACCCATCGCCGTACGTCAGCAGGTAGAAGCTGCCGTCGGGACCCCACTTCATGTCCATCGGGTTGTCGCAGAGGAACGGCTTGGCCGAGGTGGTGGGCGCCTGACCGCAGTTCAACACATTGTTGATCTTCAGGATGTCGCCCCGGTCGTCCAGCCGGATCTCCTTGAGCGTGTCCCGGGTGAACTCGCCGAAGATGATCGCGCCGTCGAAGTACGCGGGGAACTTCGTCTCCGACCTCAGCTCCGGGTCGTAGTCGTAGCGCGCCGCGCCGTGCGGTCCGACGCCGCCGGTGCCCAGTTCAGGGAAGAGCACGGGGCAGGTCTGCGTCGGGGTGGACAGGTAGGACTCCGGGCACGGGGTCGGTGCCTGGAACGAGTACCAGAGCTCCGATTTCTGCACCGCCGGCAGGTCGGTCAGGCCGGTGTTGTGCCTTGAGGTGTTGCGCGGCGCCGCGCAGTCGAACGGCGCGACCGGAGAGATCGGGTTGGTGGTCCAGTTCATCTCGATGTACGGCAGGTTCGGCTGCACGCACATCGGCCAGCCGTAGTTCGCCGGCTTGTCCACCACCATCATCCGGCCGGTTCCCGCCGGTCCCCGGCCGACCGCCGCGGTCGACGAGTCGGGGGAGTAGTCGGTGATGTAGGCGACGTCGTTCTTGTCGAGGGTGATCCGGAACGGATTCCGGAAGCCCATCGCATAGATCTCGGGGCGGCTCTTGTCGCCCGAGTCCTGCGCCTCGGGGAACATGTTCCCTTCGGGGGCCGTGTAGCTGCCGTCGGCTCCCACCGCGATGCGCAGGACCTTGCCGCGCAGGTCGTTGGTGTTGGCGGCGCTGCGCCGGGCGTCCACGAACGGCGCCTGGTAGACCCCACTGGCGCTGACCGAGTCGTTGTGCGGGGAGAAGCCGCCGGACCCGCCGCCGCCGGCCGGGGTGTCGTCCCCGGTGACCAGCCAGAGGTTGTTCTTCGAGTCGAACGCGATGTCACCGGCCACGTGGCAGCAGGCGCCCCGGTCCACCGGCACCTGGAGGATCTTCTGCTCTGATGCGACGTCCAGCGACGGGGTCTCGCCGTCGATGAACTTGAAGCGGGAGAGCTGGAAGTAGCCCTTCCACTGGTCCCAGGCCGCCGGGTCGGTGCTGGTGGTGGGCGCGCCGCCGGCCGGAGTGTCCAACGGCGGGGCGTAGTAGAGGTAGACCCACCGGTTGGTGGCGAAGTCTCGGTCGACCGCCGGCCCGTACATCCCGTCCTCGCTGTGCGTGTAGACCGGGATCTGGGCGAGCACGCTGGTCGTGTTGGTCTCCGGGTCGTGCAGCCGTACGCCACCGCGGCGGTCGGTCTGGATCACCCGGCCGTCGGGCAGCACGTCGAAGCCGATCGGCTCGTTGACGTTGGGCTGCGCGCCGATGACCTCCATCTGGTAGTTGGCCAGCACGGTCGCGCCGCAGTCGCCGTCGGTGGTGCCGGACGCCCACTGGATCGCCCCGGCGAGGTGAGCGCGTAGGTCGGCACCGGAGAAGCTCTCCGGAGTGGCGCCGAGTCCGGTGTAGAAGGACCGGCCGCCCTGGTAGTCCTTGCACCAGGTGACCGGGTGGTCGATGCCCATGGTGCCGCCGGAGTACGTCTTCTCGTCCACCGTGGCCAGGACGTGTGAGACGCCCCGGACGTTGGCCGCGAAGTTGTACCACCGGTCGGTCGTGGTCCACCGCTCCGGCAGCGGCGCGGACGCCGGGTGCACCCGGTCGGCGACGGTCACCGTGGCTGGGCTGGCCGGCGCGGGGGCGCCCACGGCCCGGGTGCCGAGCACGTTGTCGAGGAAGGCCCAGCCTGGCTCGGCCTCGATCGCGGAGTGCACGCCGACGAAGCCGCCGCCGTCGCGGTAGTACTGCTCGAACGCGGCCTGCTGGCGGTCGGTCAGCACGTCGCCGGAGGTGTTCAGGAAGACCACCGCACGGAACTGCTTCAGGTGCGGCTCGTCGAACTTCCGGGCGTCGTCGGTCACCTCGACCGTGAAGCGCCGGTCGTTGGCGAGTTGGCGGATCGCCTCGACGCCGGCGTCCGTGGTCGCGTGGTTGCCGGCGGCCGACCGGGTGAAGACGAGAATCTTGTACTGGATGCCGTTGCTCCCGGCCGCGGGCGCGGCCTGCGCCGGTGTGGCCCGTTGTGGTTCGGTCGCGACGAGCGTCGCGCCGACGAGGGTGAGAAGGCTGAGATAGGTGGCGGCTCTTCGGCCGATTGGTCTACGCATCGAACCTCGCTCTGGTCGGGCGGGTCCGCCTCAGCATCGGTACGTCGCTGAGGAGGTCGCGGGAGTACCAAGAGCCTGGCCAGGTTCTACGCAGGACGATATTTGCGCCCGGCACTAAAGAGAAGAGGTTAGCAGCGGAAGTTTTCGATGAAGTGGTCGAACTTTCGCTCCAAATCGGAGAAAGTCCCCCAGTGGTGGCCGTGTGCCGCCCTGACGTGCGCAGACGCGAACAGGCCCGGCCGCCACAGTGGCAGCCGGGCCCTTCGGGTGTGCGTCTACAGGGTGCTGGCGTTGGTGCCCGAGCCGGACGGCTTGGTGCGGGGGGTGGCCGACGGCGACCCGGAGGTCGTGCCGACCGCGCTGCTGGTGCCCGACGAGCCGGAGCCCGCCTTGGCGCCGACGGTGGCGGGCGTGCCGGCGAACGCGTCGTCGGCGGCGGTCAGCTCCTGCTTGCCGGAGCTGCCGTTGCCCGTGCCCAACTTCTCGCCCAGCTTCGTCTGGCCGAGCTTGTCCTTGCCCTCGCTGTAGAGCCGGTTGGCCTGGGCCTGCGCGACCCCGGCCGCCTCCTGGACGGTCGGGTGGTCGAGCACCTTGCGGCCCCGGACGACCAGCTCCTCGTACTTCTCCCGGCCGGCACGGGCGCCCAGGACGAATCCCGCAGCCAGCCCGCCAAGAAACATGATCTTTCCGCGCATGGCGGCTCCTTCCGTACCTGACGCGCCGTCGCCCCGGCGGGCTGCCCCGTCGGGAGCGACCAATTCGCGCCTGCGTCCTCTGTCCGCAGCTAACTACCCATCCTGCTCTCCGCCCATACCTGCTTGTGCCCGGATGACGATTTGCCCCGATTATCGATGGGCCCCGCTGCTGACCTGGGCATCTGGATCATGGAAGGCGGGAGGCCCAACCCACTGGACCACCACCCCCGGATGTCCTGTACTCTTGTCCCGTCGCACGGCGTCGGGGAGATCCGGGCCGAGCGGTGCACGGTCCCCTGTAGCTCAATTGGCAGAGCAGCCGGCTGTTAACCGGCAGGTTATTGGTTCGAGTCCAATCGGGGGAGCTTCTCCACCCAACGCCCGTCGGCAGCAAGCCGACGGGCGTCTTCGTGTTCCACAACCCCGTGGTTCACCCGGAGTGACCGGTTTGGGGTCTCCGCGCCCCGCTCGCCCGGCAGGATGGTCGCTGTCGACTTAGACTCCCGCTGCGTCGATTGGTGCGTCGATCCTTGGGGTGAATGCCGATGTCCGGACGAGGGGGCCACGCCCGGGCCACCCTGATCGCGGTGGCGGTCGTGCTGGCCTGGCTGGTGATCGGGGGCGTGGCCGGGCCGTACTCCGGGCGCCTCGGCGAGGTCGCCACCAACGACAACGCCGCCTTCCTGCCCACCGACGCCGAGGCGACCCGCGCGCAGGACCTCGCCGGCGAATTCGTCGACCGGCAGACCATCCCGGCGCTTGTCGTTTACGAACGGACCTCGGGCATCACGGACGCGGACCGGCAGCGGGCGAGCGCCGACGTGGCCCGCTTCGCGCAGGTGCCCGGCGTGGTCAACCCGCTGCCCCCGCCGATCCCCAGCGAGGACGGCCAGGCGCTCCAGGTCGTCGTGCCGGTGGACGACGCGGAGGGCGAGGAGATCGGCTCGGTCGTCGAGCGCCTGCGCGACATCGCCGGCGGTGACCGGGACGGGCTCACCGTCGACGTCGCCGGACCCGCCGGGCTGCTCGCCGACCTGATCGAGGTCTTCTCCGCCATCGACGGGCCACTACTGCTGGTCACCCTGGTCGTGGTCCTGGTAATCCTGCTGATCGTCTACCGCAGCCCGGTGCTCTGGGTCTTCCCGCTGCTGGCCGCCGGGATGTCGTACGCGCTGGCTTCGGTCTTCGTCTACCTGCTCGCCGACGCCGACGTGCTCAAACTCAACGGCCAGGCCCAGGGCATCCTCACCGTGCTGGTCTTCGGCGCCGGCACCGACTACGCGCTGCTGCTCATCGCCCGCTACCGGGAGGAACTGCACCGGCACGACCGCCCCTTCCACGCCATGCGTACGGCGTGGAAGGGCGCCGCCCCGGCCATCATCGCCTCCGGCGGAACGGTCATCGTCAGCCTGCTCTGCCTGCTGCTGTCCAGTCTCAACTCCAACCGGGCGCTCGGCCCGGTCGCCGCCATCGGCATCGCCGCCACCCTGCTGGTGATGCTCACCTTCCTGCCCGCACTGCTGCTGCTCGGCGGCCGGTGGGCGTTCTGGCCGCGACGGCCCCGGGCCGACCAGGCCGACCCGCAGACCGAGCACGGCATCTGGGGCCGGATCGCCGGCTTCGTGGCCCGGCACGCCCGACCGGTCTGGCTGAGCACCGCCGTCGTGCTGGCCATCCTCACGCTCGGCCTCACCCAGCTCGGCGCCACCACCCTCGGCCAGTCCGACCTGTTCACCCAGCGCACCGACTCGGTCGACGGCCAGGAGGTCATCGCCCGGCACTACCCGGCCGGCACGGGCAGCCCGGCCACCATCTTCGCCACCGAGCAGACCGCCCGGCAGGTGGCCCAGGTGGCGCAGAACGTGCCCGGCGTCGCCGCGGTCCGCCCGGTCAGCGCAACCCAGCAGTCCGGCCCGCCCGACGGAAACGCCCCGCCGAAGGTCGTCGACGGGCGGGTCCAACTCGACGCGACCCTCGCCGACCCACCGGACAGTGACGGCGCGGAGCGGACCATCCGGGAGCTGCGGGTGGCCGTACACCAGGTGCCCGGCGCGGACGCGGTGGTCGGCGGCTTCACCGCGATCAACGTGGACACCTCGGACGCCGCCCGCCGCGACCAGAACGTCATCATCCCGGTGGTGCTCGTCGTCATAGCGGTCATCCTGGCCCTGCTGCTGCGCGCACTCCTCGCACCGGTGCTGCTGATCGCCACCGTGCTGCTGAGCTTCGCGGCCACGCTCGGCCTCTGCGCGCTGCTGTTCCGCCACGCCTTCGACTTCCCCGGGGTGGACGCGTCGTTCCCGCTGTTCGCGTTCGTCTTCCTGGTCGCACTCGGCATCGACTACAACATCTTCCTGATGAGCCGGGTCCGGGAGGAGTCGGTCAAGCGGGGCACCCGCGCCGGGGTGCTCGCCGGTCTCGCCGTCACCGGCGGAGTGATCACCTCCGCCGGCATCGTGCTCGCCGCGACCTTCTCCGCGCTGGCCGTCCTGCCGCTGGTGGTGCTGGTCGAACTGGGCACCGCGGTCGCGGTGGGAGTGCTCATCGACACCATCATCGTCCGGTCGTTGCTGGTGCCCGCGCTCGCGTACGACATCGGGCCGAGAATCTGGTGGCCGGGCCGGTTGTCCCGGGCGAACGGTGAGCGGGAGGCACGCCATGCTCGCTGAGACCGACGTCGTCATCGTCGGCGGCGGCCTGGCCGGCCTCGCCGCCGCCCGCCGGCTGCACCGCGCCGGCGTGCCCTGGCGGCTGCTGGAGGCCAGCAGCCGGATCGGTGGCCGGATCGCCACCGACGTCGTGGACGGCTACCTGATCGACCGCGGCTTCCAGGTGCTCAACACCGCCTACCCCCGGCTCGGCACACTGCTGGACACCGACCGGCTCGACCTCGGCTACTTCACCTCCGGGGTGCTGGTGCGCAAGGGCGACGACCTGCTGCGGCTGGTCAACCCGCTGCGCGAGCCGACCGGCGGCCCCCGCACCGCGCTGGCCGGGGTCGGCACCCTGCTCGACCGGCTGCGCTTCGCCGCGCTCGCCACCGGCTGCGCCACGCTGCCCGCGTCCCGGCTGCTGACAGCGCCGGAGACCAGCGCGGAGGTGGCGCTGCGCCGGGCGGGCCTGTCCGACGCGATCATCGAGGAGCTGCTGCGGCCGTTCCTGTCCGGCGTGCTCATCGACCGGGAGCTGGCGACCTCCAGCCACGTGCTGGCGATGGTGCTGCGCTCGTTCGCCCGCGGCCGGATCGGGCTGCCCGCCGAGGGAATGGCCGCGCTGCCCCGGGCGATCGCCGCCCCGCTGCCGGCCGACCTGATCACGCTGGACACCCCGGTCGCCGAGGTCGCGCCCTGCCGGGTCCGCACCCAGGCCGGCGACATCCGCTGCCGGGCCGTCGTGGTCGCCGTCGACCCGCCCGCCGCGGCCGCGCTGCTGCCGGCCCTGGCGACGGTACGGATGCACAGCTACACCACCTACTACCACAGTGCGCCCGAGCCGCCGCTGACCGAGCCGATCCTGCTCGTCGACGGTGACCGGCGGGAGACGGTCGCCAACACCGTGGTGGTCAGCAACGCCACCCCGACGTACGCGCCAGCCGGGCGGCACCTGGTGGCCACCTCGGTGGTCGGCCCGACGGCCCCGCCCGAGCCGACCGTACGGGCCGAGTTGACCCGGCTGTACGGCCGGTCCACCGCCGACTGGACCCACCTCACCACCGTCGCCGTCCCCGACGCGCTACCCGCCGCGCCGCCACCGCAGGAGCGACTGCGCAAGCCGGTCGCGCTGGGGGAGGGGCTTTTCGTGGCCGGCGACCACCGCGACAGCCCGTCCATCCAGGGCGCGCTGACCAGCGGCTGGCGTACCGCCGGAGCGGTGCTGGCGGAGTTGCGTGCCGAGTGACCGGCTGCCGCGCGGGGTCCCCGGGCGGTCGGCAGCGCGCTGTTATATTCCTGTTGCCCATCGTGCTGCTGCTCGCGTGGGCGCCGGTCGGCTCGGTGCTGGCCGCCGGCCGCCGGGCGGGATAAGATCCGGCGCGGTGTCGGGGCGGTAGCTCAGCCGGTTAGAGCAGGGGACTCATAATCCCTCGGTCGCGGGTTCGAGTCCCGCCCGCCCCACCAGCCGTTTTCCCTGGTCAGCCATGCTGCCGACGACCCGGACGGACCGCGTCGAGGTCCGGGCCGACCCCCTCAGTCCGCACTGAGTCCGCAGCAGTGTTCGAAGACGGCGTCATGTACGCCAGCAGTGAGCCCTGCCCCATGTGCCTCATGGCCTGCTACTGGGCACGCATCCCCCGCCTGGTCTTCGGAGCCACTAGCCACGACGTAGCCACCTACGGCTTCGAGGACCACCAGTTCTACCGAGAGGTCGCCCAACCGGCCGAGCGGCGTTCACTCGGCGAAGAGGTTGCCGAAGGAGCACTCCGGGACCAGGCCGTCGACGTATTGCGCAAGTGGGCCGACATGCTGCCCTCACCGGTCGTACCCAAGCTCTGACAGAGCCCACTGACAGAGCCCACTGCCGAGTCCCACCACATGCCTGACGGATCCGTCCCAGGACCTGCTTGACGGTTGGCCTAGCTGCACCCATGGCGACTTACTTCTTCGCGATCGAAGTGGCAGTGGAGTTGGCGACGATGAGACCGCGGCTGGGCGTGTCCCACCAGTAGGGCAGGGAGGCCGGGTCCGGCTGGAAGTCGCACCAAGTGCCGTCGAATGGGAACTCGCCGCGCTCGGCGCAGGCGATGAGTCGTTCGCCCTCGGCGCGGATCTGCGCGGCGTCGTCGAGGTCCCAGAAGAGCGGGTCGCCGGTCTGTGCGGCGAACTCGTCCTCGTCCTTCCAGACCCAGCTGCGATCTGGGGCGACGAGTACGTCGAGGGCATGGTCTTGCACGTCGACGCCCCCGGCCCAGCGGTCAACGGGGGCTTCCAGGTTGATGTACCAGCCGGCAAAAGCGCCGTTGGCCCCCCATGACCACCAGATTGAGTGAGCAGCGCCTGGCGGCATCACCATCAGTGTTCGGTATGGCTGCCAGAAGCCGGGCTGAAGCAGGGTCGGCATGGTCAACTCGTCGCGAAGGGGCGGAGATCGAGTGGGAATGCCGTCCAAAGCGGTGCGGCGCACGGTTACGTTTGCTGTCCTCATCCCGATTCGTCGGCCAGCTCGGTGGCCCCGGCAGCTGCATGTCACCGGTCAGGCGTCGTGACCTGATAGGAGCTTGTGCGAGAGGCGCCCACCACTGTGTTGTCCGCATCGCCTGACCGGTGACGTGTCCACGTGTTCTCGACGCGACCGAGAAAGGCGGACCTCACCAGCATGGCAGCGAAGAAGCGATCTGTTATCGGTGGTGTCGACACCCACCGCGACACGCACCGCGCCGCCGTCATCGACAGCACTGGCGGGCTCCTGGCCGACGCCGAGTTCCCCGCGACCACCGCCGGCTACGTGGATCTGTTGGCCTGGATGCGCTCCTTCGGGCGGGTAACCGCCGTGGGCGTGGAGGGCACCGGCAGCTACGGCGCCGGACTGGCCCGCTATCTGACCAGCAAAAAGATCACCATCAGGGAGGTGGACCGGCCGGACCGCCGCGCCCGCCGCAACCAGGGCAAGTCCGATCCGATCGACGCGATGACCGCCGCCCGCGCCACCCTCGCCGGCACCGCCATGGGCACCCCGAAGACCCGCACCGGACCGGTCGAGGCGATCCGCGCCCTCAGGGTCGGCCGCCGAGGAGCGGTCAAGGCCCGCACCGCCGCCCTGAATCAGATGTGCGGCCTGGTCGCCGCCGCCCCCGAACCCCTGCGAGCCCACCTGACCAGGGCCAGCGCCGCCGTGCTGGTCAGCCGCTGCGCTGTCCTGACCTACGACCCGGCCAGACTTCACGAACCGGAGCACGCCACCGCCGCAGCCCTGGTCGGGCTCGCCCGCCGGGTCACCGCCCTCACCGAGGAGATCACCGCTCTCGACCGGCAGGTGACACCCATCGTCGAGAGGCCTAGCGCACCACCGAAGGCCTCAGCAAGCAAGAAATCCTGCGCTGCCTGAAGCGCTACATCGTTTGCGACGTCTACACCGCCCTGGCCGCAGACTTCGCCGCCCTGACCACTTGACCTCCCTCGGAACATCGGGGTGGCTCGGCTCACTCGGCGATGACGACGGTGTATTCGACCGTGGCGCCGCTCTGTTCGCACATGTGCTTGCCGACCTCGACGAAGCCGAGCGATCGGGTCAGGCGCAGACTGCGCTCGTTCCACGACTGCACCACCGCGCGGAGCCGGTGAATGCCGGTCGTGGACCGATAGTGGTCCAACACAGCGGAGGCGAAGTGCGCCCCGTTGCCCTGCCCGACCATGGCCGGATTCATGCCCACGCCTACGTCGAGCACCCCGTCCTCCGGTTTCAGGCCGGGCACCGTCGCCTCAGCCCCGGAGCAGCAGAACCCGACTAACGGACCGCCGTCGACACCCGCGACCGCAAGGTAGGCCGCGTTGTCACTCATCAACCCGTCTTCCGGCCGCGAGTCGTAGATCCGCCACGGGCCGTCATACCTCCACTCGGCGATCTGCCCCGCGTCCTCGGTCGTGAGCGGACGGACAAGAAGCTGCGCAGGCCATACCTCGGTCATCGGAGCATTCTCACCGATCCGGAGCTGCCCCGGGGATGACGGCATCCGCGCTCATCGACACGCCGTGATCGTTCCTTCGCGAAGGGATCAAGCTTCGCTGGCGAGGCGGTCGCCAGCGAAGCTTGACATCCATAGGAGCATCGGGATGGCAAGCAAGGGGACAGCGGTGACGATCTCAGTAGGATGCTGAGATGTCTCGACCAGTGATCTTCGACCTCTTCCATACCTTGATCCATGGGGCCGACGAGGAGCGTGACCGGGTAGTCGGCGAGATGGCGGTCATGGTCGGCGTAGTTCCGGCCGAGCTGGTCGCCGCGTACCACGCCACGTGGCGGGACCGGCTGGTCCGATGGGATGTGGAGGAGACCATCCGCATCCTCGCCGGGCGGCTCGGCAGCACACCTACCAACGAACAGGTGACACGGGCCGGTGAGCATCGGCGAGCCCTCGGACGCCGAGTGCTGGACAGCGTCTCGACCGCCACCCTGGACGTGCTCGACGCGCTACGCGGCGAAGGACATCCCCTGGCCCTCATCAGCAACGCCTCCTCGGACACCGCCGAGCCATGGCCGCAGAGTCCGCTCGCCGGACGGTTCGATATCGCGATCTTCTCCTGCGATGTCGGGCTGGCCAAGCCCGACCCGGCGATCTATCACCTTGCTGCCGAGCGCCTGGGCGTTCGGCCGGCAGAGTGCGTCTTTGTTGGCGACGGCGCAGACGGTGAGCTGGCCGGAGCGGCAGCGGTGGGTATGACCGTCTTCCGGACCACGGAGCACAACGACACCGATCCGGGCTGGGGCGGGCCGGCTTTCGCTACCCTGGGCGACCTGCCCGCCATACTCCGAGAGCCGTCCAAGGTCATGGAGCCGGCCGAGTAGAGCGGTCAGTACAGCCAGTCGTACAGCCAAGCCCACCGGCTGACGCCGGCGCTACCCGACACCGGCAGACGGGCTGACCAGGGCAGCAGCGACCCGACCAGCCATCCGCGATCTTCTTCTAATCTGCAGGCCAGCATGGGCCATCCGTGGGCCAGCAACCCTGGGCGCGTAGCGGGCACGAGCGGGCACGAGGCGCAACCGGGCCGGCCGCCGCCGGCAGGCGTTTCGGGCATCACGACCGGTCGAGCGCGCTCTTCCAAACTGACGCTCCGCGCCCAACTCCGAGCAGTCCGCCCTTCGGACATCAAAGGTGGTTGATACACTCCGCGCCCATGGAGAGGCGCTACGCAGCAGCCACCCTGTCCCTGTCCCTCGCGGCACTTCTCACCGCCTGCACCAGCAGTGCGTCGCGTGACGAGCAGATGGAGTACCTGCACAAGATGGCTCAGCGTGGAGCCGAAGCACATGCCGTGTACAAGAGCCAGGGAGACGCCGGCGACCCGGATAAGTGTGAATCGGCCTACAGACTCTACAGTGGACCCCAAGGGAACGACGCGCCTGACGTCGGGAACTACGACGAAAAAATCGCCTTCCTGAAAGAAGGCGAGAGGTTATTCATGGGCAGCTGCATGAGCGGCACGCCGTCGCCGGTCTCCGCGCGGAGTAAGCCCGCCAGCCCTTCCGCCCCACCGGCCTCCCGGGCGACTACGTAAGCATCCCATCGGCTGACGCCAGCACCCCGACCGATTGGCGGTCCGCGTCTGGTCCGCAAGAGGCCCACGGATGGCAGGGGACATAATCCCTCGGTCGCGGGTTCGAGTCCCGCCCGCCCCACTCCATGACGTGATCTCGCTTCTGACTTGCGCTTCTGCGGTTCGCGTGACCGGAGGGCGGCGTCCAGTAGGTGGCGGTGCGCGACGTGTTCGGGCGTGCCGGCTCAGGCTGATGGCGGTTCGGCGATGATGCGCGCGAGAGTGCGTCGGCCCATCCGACTCATCGTGGCGTTGGTCTGGTGGTAGTACCAGACCACCCCCATTGCCTGCTGGAAGGCCCACGCTTTGCCGCGCTCCCATTCGAGATCGTCGCAGCCGAGTTGCTGCCGAAATGCCTGACGTGGCTCGCGTTCCAGTAGGTGCCAGGCACTTACGAGGTCAAGGGCAGGGTCGGCAGGCCCCAGTCCGCCCACGTCGAGAACCCCGGCCAGCCGCCCGTCGGAGACGAGGACGTTTCCCGGAATGAGATCACCATGGTTCATCCTGTCCGGGGCCTCGCCCCGCGGCAGTTCCCTCATGACCTCCCAGATCCAGCGGAGCCGCGGGACGTCCAGCAGCGTCTCGCTGTGCCCGAAGCAGGTCTCCATCCAGCCGTCGTGCGCTGGTAGCTCGCCACCGCGACCCTGGCCTGTGAACGTGCGTCCCCGTGTGTCGATGGCTCGCACGCCACTGACGAATTCGGCCAGATCGTGCGCGAACGCGAACGAGTCACGCGGGTCCTGGTCGGTGGCTACGACACCGGGTACCCACGTCTGTACCGACCACGGAAGCGGGTAGTCGATACCGGGTGCACCGATGGCGACCGGCTCGGGGGTGGGAAACCGCGTCCGACCCATCAGTTCTCGGGCCGCTTCCGCTTCGCGTTCCAGCCAGCCCTGCGCCGCGTCGACCTCACGAGGCTGAAGGGGGAACCGGGCCGTGAATCGTTCCCCGATACGGAAGATGGCATTGACCGTTCCCTGCGAAGCGACGTGCCTGACAGGCAGGCTCCGCCACTCGGGGAACTGCGCGTCCACCAACTCACGCACCACGTCGAGTGAGACTGTGAGCTGGCCATCGTGCATCGGCACATCCGGCGATAGGGGTGCGCGGTGGGTAGCGGCTGGCACGACAATCATCCTTAGTCAGGTGTTCTGGGCGGCGACTGTGGCTCGAGGGTGCCGGTGACAGGGCTTGATGCCAGGTGGCGGGCAAGAGCGATCGCGGCGAGGAGCGCCAGGACCGCGCATACGCCCAGCCACCCGAAGTGGGCGTAGGCGCGGGATCCGAGCCAGGAACCCACACTGCCCCCGAGGTAGGCGCAGGTCATGTAGGCGGTGTTGCGTCTGCTCCGGGCTTCGGGCCGTAGGGCGTAGATGCGCACCTGGTTGGCGACCATGCCGGACTGCATTCCGACGTCGAGCAGCAATGTGCCGAGCGCCAGTGCCGCGAGGCCCCCCGCCCCGCCGAGGCTGGCGAGCGCGAGGACGGCGGCCGAGGCGATGATCCCGAGCAGGCAGGCCAGGTTCATCGCGTCGCTGCCCCGACGGTCCACCAGCCGTCCGACGACCGGGGTGCACAGCATTGTCACCGCGTTGACCAGGGCGAGCGTTCCGACCGCCGGTGCGCCCAAGTCGTATGTGGGGCCGGTGAGCAGCAGCGCGACGGCGGTCCAGACCGCGGAGAAACCGGCGAATACCGTCGCCTGGTAGAAACAGGAGCGGCGCAGGTCGGCCTCGGTGCGTAGCAGGCGCAGCGACTCGGCCAGCAGCGCCGGGTACCGGTGCCCGGACGGCGGTCGTGTAGTCGGCAGTACGCGGGCCATGACCACGGCGATGAACAGCACGGATGCCGCCGCTGCCAGGTAGGGGGCCCGCCATCCGAACCAGTCGCCGATGGTGCCCGCGACGGTGCGGGACAGCAACATGCCACCGATCGAGCCACTCAGCAGGGTGCCGCTGACCACGCCAGACTGGTCGTCGGCAACGAGGCCGGCTGCCATCGGGCCGATGATCGGTGCGACCACGGTCGTGACCCCGACGAGGGCGCTCGCGCCGACGAGCGGCGGCAGCGCGGGTGCGGCGCTCGCGGCGAGCAGCCCCAGCCCGGTGAGGCCGAGCAGGGTGACGATCAGCGGGCGGTGCGGGAACCGGTCGCCGAGCGGCACCAACAGGAAGATCCCGGCGGCATAGCCGAACTGCACCGCGGTCACCACCAGGGCGGCCGAGTCGGCGCTGACGTGCAGGCTGGCGGAGACCAGCGGGCTGATCGTCTGGGGGAAGTAGATGTTTCCGACGGCGACCCCGCAGGTGAGGGCGAGGAGCACCAGCAGCCTGCGACTCATTTGAGCACCGCCGGTTCGAAAGCGTCGATCACGTCAGTCCACCGGCCCGCCGGCGACGTAGATGACCTGGCCGGAGACGAACCCGGCTTCGGGGCTGACAAGGTACGACGCGGTGTGCGCGATGTCCTCGGGCTGGCCGACCCGGCGCACCGGGATGGTCTGCGCCACGATCCGCTGGTGCTCCTCGAAGCTGCGGCCCCGCCGCTGGGCCCCGACTCTGGTCATGTCACTGACCACGAAGCCCGGCCCGATGGCGTTCGCCGTCACGCCGTGCTGCCCGAGCCGCAGCGCGAGCGACTTGGTGAAGCCGATCAGACCGGCCTTCGCGGCGGCGTAGTCAACGCGGCCGGAATCGCCGAGCGCGGAGATGCTCGACATGTTGACGATCCGTCCCCAGCCGGCCGCCATCATGTAGGGGGTCACGGCCCGGGTGAGGAAGAACGCCCCGCGCAGACTGACCCCGACGACCGCGTCCCACTGCTCGGTGCTGGTCTCCTCGACGCCGGCGTTGGGGCCGCCAATGCCGGCGTTGTTGATCAGCACCGTCGGTGGTCCCAACTCGGCGGCGATCCGAGCGACAGCGGCGGCCACGGCCGACTCGTCGTTGACGTCGGCGGCGAAGGCCGCCGCTGTTCCGCCGTCGCGGGTGATGGCATCCACGGTGCCGGCGCAGTCTTCCTCGGCCAGGTCGACCACGGCGACCGCGAGGCCATCGTGCGCCAGACGCCTGGCCACCCCGGCGCCGATGCCGCGTGCCGCGCCCGTGACGATCGCCGTGCGCTGCCGATTGGCCTGGTCTGTCATGTTGATCTGGTCTGTCATGCCTGGAAGTCCACGGCACGGGTCGGTGGTCACCAAACGATGTAGCATATGGCTTAATGATCAGCTTCCTGCTCAGCGTCGAGGACCTCGCGGACACCCGCTTCGCGATCTCACCGATCTACCAGACCGTGCTCAGCCTGCGGGTATTGCGCGAGCCCGGCTTGTACGCGCTGCACCTGCCGTGGCGCAGGTCGGTTCTCGGCAGAATCGATGCGCCCGGTGCCGACCTGCTGATGTCCCTGGTCGGGCCAGACCGCGCCGTTGCGGATTTCCTGACGCCCCGGCCGACGGAGTTCGCCGTGACCTTCGAAGAAGAGTTGGCCGCAGTACGCCGGACGCCTCCGGATGTCGTTCGCCGCGACGTGTTGGCCGTGTACGGACGTGGCCGGCTTCCGGACATCTTGCAGGAGATCACCGCGGACGACGATGCTCCTGTCCTCGCACTCCGCGATGCCATCTGCGACCACCTGCAGCGTTACTGGGAGATCGCGATCAAGCCGACCTGGCCGCAGATGCGACTCGTCCTGGAAGCAGACATGACCTACCGCGCCCGACAACTGGCCGTTGGAGGCGCGCGCCTGCTCTTCGCCGACATGCACCCGAATCTGCGCTGGCAGGACGGCGTCCTGCACATCGACAAGATGATCGGCAGGCACCATGTCGCGGCAGCCGGCCGAGGACTTCTGCTGGTGCCGTCCGTGTTCTCCTACAAGCCCGCCCCGCCAGTCAGTCCGCAGGAACCGCCAGTGCTGGCATACCCCTGCCGTGGAGTAGCAACGCTCTGGGCGCCGACACCGACCGCCGACGCGACCGCCGTCACATCGCTCCTCGGCGCGCCCAGAGCGCGACTGCTCCACCTCCTTGCCGAACCGCTACCGACCGTGGAGATCGCCCGCCGGCTCACAGTCACACCCAGTGCCGTGTCACAGCATCTACAGGTCCTCCACGCGACAGGCCTGATCACTCGCGCCCGCGACGGACGGCACGTGCTGTACCGGCGCAGCCCTCTTGGCGATCAGTTGGCCGGCCAGCCGGCGGAGCAGTGATCCCAGTGGACCAAGGCGCTGCCCTTCGATGGGCGTTGCGCTGTTGCCGTGCGCGGATTTGATTGGCGCGCGCGTTAACCGCACCGTCCTCCCAGAGCGTTCATGGGGTGGGAGGTACACACGCACATGCAACGACCCCGGGAACTGAGGCCGCCGGAGGGCTTCGCCGAGTTCGTCGCGGCGCGCTCCGATGCGCTGCTGCGTTCGGCCTGGCTGCTCACCGGTGACGCCGGTCGGGCCGAGGACCTGTTACAGACGGTCCTGGCGGACGTCTGGCGGCGCTGGGCCACGATTATGGCTGTCGGGCATCCCGAGGCGTACCTGCGCAAGGCCTTGTTCACCACGTACGCGTCCTGGTGGCGGCGTCGCTGGCGCAATGAGATTCCAAGCCAGCCACCGGACAGGTCCGAATACGGCGACATCGCCGGGGAGTCCGCTGACCGGGACGCGGTACGCCGCGCCCTGGCCCGGCTCAGCCGACAGCAGCGGGCGGTCGTGGTGCTCCGCTACGTCGAGGACCTGACGGTCCAGCGGACAGCGGAAGTGCTCGGCTGCTCGCACAACACGGTCAAGGTGCAGGCCTTCCGTGCCCTACGGATTCTGCGTACCGATCCGAACCTTGAGCTGTCCGCCACCCGGAGGTCACGACATGACGCATGAAGATGAGGACATCAAGCTCCTGTTGACCGAGGCTGTTCCCCCGCTGGCGTCGCCACCGGATCGGGTTGGCGCGGTGGCGAGGCGGGTCCGCCGGCACAGGCAGCGGCTGATCGGAACTAGCGCGCTCGCCATGGCGATGACGGTTGCGCTAGGTGTCGCAGGGGTGCAGATCCTCACCGGCGGCAACCACGCCCCTCCATCTCAGACGGCGGACGACTCGGGCGGGCAAGGGCGGTGGACCTCGTGTGCCGACGCGGCACCGGAAATGGCCACTCCCGGCTTCCGGATCACGGCTGAAGACGTGGTCGTCCTGCCCCGCCTCGATGGTGACTTCACGCCGACAGCGGTCGTCATCTGCGGACACGAGACGCAGCGACGCGCTGACGGAGGCGAGGACATCGTGGCGACGGAACGTCGTGCCGACGACGTCGCCGCCCTCGTCACCGCGCTCCGCCTGCCGGACGAGTCGAGCACAAACCGAGGGGGGTGCTTCATGATGTTGGCATTGGCGCCCTGGCTGGCGGTCGTCGACGCCGACGGCCGGTGGATGCGGCCCGGGATTCCCCTCGACTCGTGCCGGAAACCGCGGCCCGAGGTACGTGAAGCCCTCGACGCACTGCCGCTGACCACGGTGGCGACCCGCCCGATCGCCGAGGTCGAGTCGGCCGAGGCCGCCACTGCCGGTTGCAGCCAGCGTTGGAAGGACATGCTGTCGGTGGAGACGACGAGAAAGCCGGGCCCCCGCACCGGAGCCCTCCCCGAACTGTTCCCCGCCGCGCAGCAGATTCGCCTCTGCGTTTACCAGGTACCGAAGAGCGCGGAGGGGAGCGACGGCGAGTTCGCGCACGGGACGGTGCTGCCGGCGGATCGCCGGGCGGCAATCGAGCACGCCCTCGATGCTGCCGGGCCGGCGGAGTCGTGCAACGGACACGCCAGCCGGTTCGCGCTGCTGTGGTCAGTGGCCGGCGGCGACCCGCAGACGTACGTCGAACTCGACGGTTGCCACCGGATCATGGTGGTCGCCGCTTCCGACGGCCCGGTGCTGGCGCAGGGCGACGCCGCACTGGCCGAGCTGATCGACAAGCCATGACACCATCCGGCTTCCGTGACCGGCCGGAGGAGGCACCTTCAGCGACGCCAGAACTGAAAGCCGAGCGGGAAGTACCCGTCGGCGTCCGACCTTCACGCGGCCGGTCTGCGACGGAACTGCCGGCGGTACTCCGACGGTGTGACACCCGTGGTGGACACGAACAGCGTGCGGAAGGTCGCGGCGTCGGCGTAGCCGACCTGGACGGTGATCTCGTGGATCCTGCGCTCCGACGTCTCCAGCAGCCGTTTCGCGGCGCTCACCCGGGCAGCCTGCAGGTAGGCCAGGGGCGAACTGCCGGTCGCGGACGCGAAGCGGCGCAGCAGCGTGCGAGTGCTCACGTGAAAGGTGGCCGCGAGCGCCGCGAGGTCGTACCGGTCGGCGAGATGCGCGCGTAACCACCGTTGCACCTCGTCGACGAACGTCGTCGCGGCGACGGGCCGCAAGGTGTCCTCGACGTACGGGGCTTGGCTGTGCCGAGTGTCGGGAACGAGCGTGACCTGCGACGTCGCCCGCGCGATGCGGTCACCGCCGTGCCGGCGGACGAGGTCGAGTGCGAGATCGTGCGCGGCGCTGAACGCACCCGTGGTGGCGAAGCGTCCGTCGCGCACGATCAGCGCCGTCGACTGCACGTCGATGAGCGGGTAGCGCCGTGCGAGTTCCGGCGTGAACAGCCACGACGTGGTCGCGGTGTGACCGTTGAGCAGGCCCGCCTCGGCGAGCAGGAACGTGCCACCGCACACAGCCGACAGTCACAGCGCTCTCCTCGCGCGTTCCCGACACGCGCCTCAGCGCCGCCGCCACCGACCTGCTCATCGCGTCATCGCCGGCCACGCTGGTGAACCACTGCCTGCGTACGTACCACTTCGGGCTCGCGATGGCCGACCGCGACGGCCTCGACCCTGACCTCGAGTTGCTGTTCATCGGTGCCGCTCTGCACGACCTGGGGCTCACCGAACGCTATGACGGGCCGGCGCCGTTCGAGGAGATCGGCGCGGACGCCGCCGCCGAATTCCTGCTGTCGCAGGGCGTCGACGCGACGCGTGCCGACCTGGTGGCCGAGGCGATCCGCCTGCATGTGCGCGCGCAGACCGCGACGGATCCGCGGCCCGAGGTCGCACTCCTGAGTATCGGCGCGGCGGTCGACGTGTTCGGACTTCGCCTGGACCTGATCCCCCCGGACATCACCCGGCGAATCATCGAGGAGCATCCACGGCTCGGCTTCACCGCCGCGATCACCAAGATCGTGGCCGACCAGTCGGCTCGCAAGCCCGACAGCGCACTGGCCCGACTCGACCGCGCGGGCGGCGCCCAACTGCTCGCGGCAACCCCGTTCTCCGACTGACAGTCGTGGCGTGCTCGGGCTGCCGGTCTCCCTGGACCGGCCCCGTCGAGGACAAAACCCCTGCTCAGGCAGCGGAAACCGTTGCCGGTAGTCGCCTTTCCATCGAAGGATCTTTACTTTCGTTGAATCGATACATAGATTGGTGTCATCAGTCGAAAGTTCTGAGTCTTCCGAGCAAAGTCGCGGCGGCTCATGAGCTCGCGGGGCCGTCCCTCTGTGCTCGACGGTCGCCGCACCCTGCCCTGTCGCGGCTGTGCCCGGTCGAGAACGGAGTCCCATGGACGACCATCCCGTCGGCTCTCCCCGCCACCTGTCCCGCAGATCCCTGATGACCACCGGAGTGCTGGCCGCCGGAGCGGTCGGCGTGACCGCGTCCACGGTCGGCGCCCCGTTCAGCGGCAGTCCGGCCCAGGCCGTGGCCGGTGTCACCAAGAAGGTCACCATCTACGCCGAGCAGCTGCCCGGAGGGCTGTTCGGGTACGGCCTGGCACCCGGTCAGGCCACCGTGCCGGGGCCGGTGCTGGAGATCTACGAGGGTGACACCCTGGAGATCACCCTGGTCAACACCACCACCCAGCGGCTGTCCATCCATCCGCACGGGGTCGACTACAGCACCGACTCGGACGGCAGCCCGCTCAACGCCTCGTTCAACAATCCCGGCGAGACCCGGACGTACGTGTGGCGCTCGCGGGAGATGTTCCTCGCGTCCGGCCGGCGGTTCATGCCGGGCAGCGCCGGCTACTGGCACTACCACGACCACGCCATGGGCACCGACCACGGCACCGCCGGGGTGGCCAAGGGGCTGTACGGCGCGCTGATCGTGCGGCGTCGCGGCGACATCCTGCCGGAGAAGCAGTTCACTGTCGTGTTCAACGACATGATGATCAACAACCGGATGGCGCCGGACACCCCGATGTTCGAGGCGAACCTGGGCCAGCGGGTGGAGTGGCTCGCCATCGGGCACGGCGGCACCTTCCACACCTTCCACCTGCACGCGCACCGCTGGGCGGACAACCGCACCGGGATGCTCGAGGGCCCGGCCGACCCCAGCCTCGTGATCGACAACAAGGACCTCAACCCGGGCAGCTCGTTCGGGTTCCAGGTGCTGGCCGGGGAGGGCGTCGGGCCCGGCGCGTGGATGTACCACTGCCACGTGCAGTCCCACTCCGACGGCGGCATGGCCGGGATCTTCCTCGTGCGCAACGCCGACGGCAGCATGCCGCCGGGCGCGGAGGAGGCCATCCACAGGTTCCAGGGCCACACCCACACGCACGGCAGCTGAGGAAATCGAAAGTGGGGACGGGGATGACAAGAAAACTACGACGAACGCTCGCCGCGGCAGCGGTCATCGCGATGCTGATGCCGGGCACACCGGCGGCAGCCGCACCACAGGCGGCAGCCGCACCACAGGCGCAGCAGACCAGGACAGCGGTCCTCGTCTTCCACGGGCCGGTGGCCGAGCAGCAGGATCCGGTCGCCCGCGCCGCGGCAGCCATCAAGGAACTCGGCGCCGCCAATGGCATCGAGGTCACGGCCACCACGAACCCGGCGGTGTTCACCACGGCCCGGCTGTCCGCGTACCGCAGCGTGGTCTTTCTCTCCGCGACGGGCGCTGCGCTCAACCGTGACCAGGAAACGGCGTTGCAGAGCTACATGAAGGCCGGCGGCGGCTTCGTCGGCATCGCCGACGCGGCCCGCGCGCAGGTCGACTCCGCCTGGTTCACCGGCCTGATCGGCACCCGCCCGGCGGGCGCGATCCCGGTGGCCGAGCCGGTGGCCCGGGTGACCGCCAGCGGCGAGAACGCGCCGAACGAGACCAAGGAGAAGCTGACCGACGGCGACTCCGGCACCAAGTGGCTCGTCCGCACCCCGACGGGCTGGGTGGCGTACGAGTTGAGCGCCGCCAAACGGATCACCGGGTACGCGCTGACGTCGGCAAACGACTCCTCCGGCCGGGACCCGAAGGACTGGACCCTGCAGGGCTCCACTGACGGCCAGAGCTGGTCCGACCTGGACCGGCGCACCGGCCAGACCTTCGCGGAGCGGTTCCAGACCCGCCGGTTCGACATCGCCACGCCGCAGGAGTTCAAGCACTTCCGGCTGAACATCACCGCGAACAGCGGCGAACCGCTGACCCAGCTCGCCGACCTGCGCCTGTTCACCGGCAGCACCGCGCCACCGGAGCCGCCCGCGGTGAACCGGGCGGTCGTCGACATCCTGGACCGGAACCACCCGGCCACGGCGTCGCTGCCGATGACGCTCACCCGCTCCGACCGCTGGGAGAACTGGGACCCGAACCCGATCGGCACCGTGCACACCGTGGCTCAGGTCGAGGAGCGGCACTACAACCCGGGACCGGGCGCCAACGGGCCGTTCCACCCGGTGTCCTGGTGCCGGGACTACGACGGCGGCCGGTCGTTCTACACCGGCATGGGCCACACCGAGGGCAGCTACGGCGAGGCGGCGTTCCGTACGCACCTGACCGGGGCGCTCAAGTGGACCACCGGGCTGGAGCGGGGTGACTGTCAGGCGACGATCGCCGCGAACTACAAGGTGGAGCGGCTCACCGCGGCCAACCAGACCGGGCAACTGGACCAGATCGGCGAGCCGCACGGGCTCACCATCGCCCCGGACAACACGGTGTTCTACGTCGGCAAGGCGGCCTGCCCGAGCGGCCCCGTCGCGGACTGGAACGACCCGAACGTCGGCCTGGGCTGCGGCACCATCCACTCGTGGGACCCGCGCACCAAGCAGGCCAAGCTGCTCACCACCCTGGCGGTGATGGGCAACCGGGGCAGCGGCTCGGAACTGGTGAAGAACGAGGAGGGCCTGCTCGGCATCGTTCCCGACCCGAAGTTCGCCGAGAACGGCTGGCTCTACGTCTACTGGATGCCGCACGAGTCGGTCGACCGGGTGCAGCGCATCGGGCAGCGGACGATCTCCCGGTTCACCTACGACCGGGAGACCCAGACCATCGACCAGGCCACCCGCAAGGACCTGCTGCAGTTCCCGGTGCAGATCCACAGCTGCTGCCACGCCGGTGGGGGCATGGCGTTCGACGCCAAGGGCAACCTGTACGTGGGGTCCGGCGACAACAACTCCTCCGAGGGCTCGCAGGGCTACTCCGGCAACAACTGGACCCAGGAGTACCAGGGGATCTCGTTCCAGGACGCCCGCCGCACCTCGGGCAACACCAACGACCTCGCCGGGAAGATCATCCGTATCCACCCGGAGGCGGACGGCACGTACACCATCCCGGAGGGCAATCTGTTCCCGCCGGGCACCGAGAAGACCCGGCCGGAGATCTACGTGATGGGCGTGCGCAACATCGCCCGCCTCCAGGTCGACCCGGAGCACCAGTGGCTGACCGCAGGCTGGGTCGGCCCGGACGCCGCGTCGCCGAGCCCGACGCTGGGCCCGGCGAAGTACGAGACCGCGACCATCATCACCTCGGCCGGTAACCAGGGTTGGCCGTACTGCATGGGCAACCGGCAGCCGTACCGGGACCGCAGCACCACCGACGCGATGGTGCTGACCGGCTGGTACGACTGCGACAACCTGAAGAACGAGTCGCCGCGCAACACCGGCCTGGTGGACATCCCGCCGGCCCGGGACAACATGATCTGGTACTCCCCGGACGGCGGCGGCCCGGTGTTCCCGGAGCGGACGGACGGCAGCGGCCTCCCGACCTACGTCGCGGCCGACGCCACCTACACCCAGCCGTACCTGCGCGGCGGCGGCCAGGCCATCATGTCCGGTCCGACCTACCACCGCGACCTCGTCGACACCAGCAGCGGCGTGGCCTGGCCGGAGTACTGGGACGAGAAGTGGTTCATTGGCGACCAGTCGAACGCCAACAACCGCGTCGCGGTCACCGTCGACCCGGCCGGCGTACCCACCGCCGCCCCGCCGGTGTACGCCGAGTCGCTGCGGGCCATCATCCCCGGCGGCAACGGCGACACCCGGCTGCAGAGCTGGATGGACGCCAAGTTCGGCCCGGACGGCGCGCTCTACCTGCTGGACTACGGAGGCGGGTTCTTCAGTCTGCACCCCAACCAGAAGCTCATCCGGATCACCTACACCGGTGGGGCACCGACCCCGGCGCCGGCCGCCACCTCGGTCGCCGTGCAGAACAAGCCGCTGACCACGGCCTTCAACGGATCTCGCTCCGGTGGGGTCAGCTACCGGTGGGAGTTCGGCGACGGCGCCACGTCGACCGAGGCGAACCCTCGGCACACGTACGCCCGGGTCGGCACCTACACGGCGAAGCTGACCGTCACCTACGCCGACGGAGAGACGGCGACGGTGCAGACCACCGTCACTGTGGGCTGTGCGGTGCCGGACAACCGGGCCACAGTGTGGCTCGGTGACACGGACACGAAGGTGCCCAGCCGTACGGTCGGGCAGGGCTGCACCATCAACGACCTGATCGACGATGAGAGCACCTGGGCCGACCACAACAGCTTCGTCCGGCACGTGACCGCGGTGACCCGCACGCTGCAGGACGACGACCTGCTCAGTGCCCGCGAATCCGGCACGCTGACCCGTCTGGCCGCCGCGTCCGAGATCGGCCGGGACGGACACACCGGGTACGAGCCGCTCTTCGACGGCACCGCCGAGTCCCTGCTCGGCTGGCAGCAGGCGCCGTCCGGATCGTTCGGCATCCAGCCGGACGGCTCACTGCGCTCCAGCGGCGGCCTGGGCATGCTCTGGCACACCAGGGAACTCGCCGACTTCTCGCTGAAGGTGCAGTTCCGCGACATCGCGCCGGGCACCGGCCGGGCCAACACCGGCGTCTTCACCCGGTTCCCGGACCCGCGGATCCCGCTGGAGCAACGTCCGCCGGGTAGCTGCGGCACGGTCGGATCCGCCCGGACCTCACCGGCGTGGGTGGCGATCTACTGCGGCCACGAAATCCAGATCTACGACGGTGAGACCGGCGAGCCGCAGAAGACCGGCTCGGTCTACAACTTCGATCCGGTGCCGCTCGCCCAGGCCGGCGTCACCCCGAAGGACCAGTGGAACGACTACGAGATCCGCGTGGTCGGGCAGCACTACACGATGATCCGCAATGGCGTGGTGATCAACGAGTTCGACAACACGCCGGGGAAGCAGTCCTCACGCGCAGGTGACCCGCCAACCGACCTGCGGCAGTTCCTCAGCGGCTTCATCGGGCTCCAGAACCACGGCGACAACGATCTGATCGAGTTCCGCAACGTCCGCGTGCGCGAGCTCTAGGAGAAACCATGATCCGACGACTGAAGGCCGCGCTGGCGGCACTCCTGCTCACGGTGATCCCGTTGGCCGGTGTGCCCGCCTCCGCCGCCCCGCGCGTCGCGGAACAGGTGCTGACCTGGACCGCCGACGACGACATCACCCGCTACAAGTCCGCGCCCACCCAGGCGGTGGCCGGGGCGACCACGATCATCTGGGAGAACAGCGCGGCCACCGGCAACACCACCGGGATGCCGCACACGCTGACCTTCGACACCACCACCGACGGCTACAACCACGACGTCACGCTGAACATCCTGGCCAACCCGTTCGATGTGAACAACGGACGGCACGAGGCGACGGTGACCCTGACGCCGGGCAGGTACCGCTACTTCTGCTCCATCCCCGGCCACAGCCAGATGGTCGGCGAGCTGATCGTCACCGACGGCGGCGGAGGCGGCGACACCACACCGCCGGCGGTCTCGGCCACCGTGGCCGGCGACCGCGACCAGGAAGGCAACTACACAGGTACGGCCACGGTGACCGTCACGGCCACCGACGCCGGGTCGGGCGTGGAAACCGTCGAGTACCAGGTCGACGACACCAGCTTCCTGCCGTACACGCAGCCCGTGCCGGTCACCGCGATCGGCGACCACTCGGTGCAGTTCCGCGCCACCGACCAGGCGGGCAACACGAGTGAGGTCGGCTCGGTGTCGTTCCGGATCGTCGAGCCGAGCGAGGACGACACCACCCCACCGGTGGTGACCGCCGACCTGGCCGGCGACCGGGACGGCGACGGCAACTACATCGGTACGGCCACCGCCACGCTGGCCGCCACCGACGCGGATTCCGGTGTCGCCACGATCGAGTACTCGTTGGACGGGGCCGCCTTCACCGCGTACTCCCAACCGATAGTGGTCGACGACGTCGGCATGCACATGCTGCACTACCGGGCGACCGACGTCGCCGGGAACACGTCGGCCGAGCAGATGGCCCACTTCACCGTCGTCGAGCCGCAGGCCGAGGACACCACCCCGCCCACGGTGTCCGCCACAATCACCGGCGAACAGAACGACGACGGCGCGTACGTGGGCGGTGCGACGGTGACCGTCACGGCAACCGACGACGGTTCGGGTGTCGCGTCGATCGAGTACGCGCTCGGCACCGGCGCCTGGACTCCGTACGCCAGCCCGGTCTCCGTCCGTACCACCGGGGCGCACACCCTGCGCTACCGGGCGACGGACGTCGCCGGGAACGCCTCCGCCGAGCAGTCGGCGACGTTCACGGTCGTGGCGGACGGCACCGACGCCTGCCCCGACTCGGACACCCGGGCCAGAGTGATCATCGACGGCGACGACACCGGCGTCGCCAACGTCGACACCGGCGACGGCTGCACCATCAACGACCTGATCGACGAAGGCGCCGCCTACCCCGGGCACGCCGTATTCGTCCGGCACGTCGAAGCGGTCACCGCGACCCTGGTGGCCGGCGGCACCCTCACCCTGCGGCAGCAGGGCGCCATCGTCCGGGCCGCAGCCCGATCGGACGTCGGCGCATGAGTCACCGAACCTCATCGACAGGGAGTACAGCGATGCCCAGACGTACAGTCGCCAAGCTGGCCACCGTGAGCGCCGTCATCACCGCCTCGGTGCTGGCGGTGGCGCCCAGCGCGCACGCCGACCTGGTCACCCACTGCATCGGCACCGGTGGTGCGGTGACGGTGCCCAACGACCTGTACGTGCCGGCCGGTGAGTCCTGCGCGCTCACCGGCACCACGATCACCGGAAACGTCACCGTCGCTGCCGGAGGAAACCTGGTGGTCACCGGTGGCACAGTCAGCGGCGAGGTACGCGTCGCCGCGGACGGCTACCTGGACGCCACCGACACGACGATCTCCGGCCAGGTGGTGCTGGCCGCCGGCGGTTACGGGGCCTTCCTGCGGGACGTTCGGACCGGCAACGTGACGGTGCGGCCGAAGGGGGCCGCCACCATCGACAGCTTCCTGTTCGTCGAGCAGTCCACGATCGTCGGGACCGTCAACGCCGGTGCCGGTGAGGTCCGGCTCGACCGCGGCACCCAGGTGGAGCGCAACCTCAGCACCACCGGCACGTACTACACCGACGTGCACGACTCGTTCGTCGACGGCACGCTGTCGGTGCTGAACAGCGCCACCGGCAGCGTCGTGTGTGGCAGTGCGGTCCGCGGCTTGGCCACCTTCGCGGGCAACCTCGGCGCCGTGCAGCTCGGCCCGAACGGCCCGCTCGACAGTTGCGCCTCCGGGGGCTACTGGGGCCGGAACGTCAGCATCACCAACACCACCGGCGGTGTCACAGTCGACGACAACATCATCGACGGCACGTTGACCCTGACGTCCAACAACCCCGTCGCCCAGGTGGCCGCGAACAACCGGATCCGCGGTGGCGTGACCGGTGACCAGGCGGTTGCCACCAGCTCCCGGGCGGCCCGTACGGCAGCGGCCACCGACCGGGAGGAAGCTGGAGAGCAGCGGGCGGAAGCCCGCCGCGCCTCCGCGGCCCAGGAGGCCGCCGCGGCCGGCGCGGCGCGTCTCTAGGTAGTCACCGGCGCGGGGTCACGGGCTGTCCGGCCCGTGGCCCCGCGTCGCCGTGGCCCCACCTCGCCGAGCGTCCCTGGTGTCGCGGTGGACACCGGCGGTCACGATGGCGGCATGCGCAGATGGCAACGGCCGTACGCACTCGACGCGGCGACCGGCTTCGCGGTGCTGGGGCTGGTCGGGGTGGTTGGTTTCGCCACGTTCTTCGTGATCACGCCTGTGCACGAGCGGATGCCGACGCCGTTGGCGATCCTCTTCGGGATGTGGCTGGCCGTTGTCGCCGCCGTCGCGGCGCGGCAGGCCATGCTCGGGGTCTACGTCAGCGATCGCGGCGTCCGGTCCCGATCCCTGCTCCGTACGGCCACTGTGCCCTGGGCGTCGGTAGCGGACATCCGCAGTGGCGCGGCCACCATCGCGGGCCTGGACATGGGCCGTGCCACGATCGTCATCGAACGGACCGACGGTGAATCGGTGCAGACGCCGCTGCAGCGCGGCGATCTCTTCCGGCCGTTCACGTTCCGGCCCGAACTGGGTCGGCTGGCGACCTGGCCGGAACACTATGACGAGATCCTGGCGACACTGCAGGCACACCTTCGCGAGGCGCAGCGCCGGGGACAGGCGCCGGTCACCGATCGACCAGCACAGCCGCCCGCCGCCGGTGCCCGGCCGACGATCCGATCCGCCGGAGTCCACCGGACCCGCACGCCCTCCGGCGGGCCAACCGTCGACAAGCGGCGCGACATCCACGCCCTGACCCGGCAACACCAGCGGGGCGCGCTCACCGACGCCGAGTTTGCCGCGGAACTGGCCAAGATCCACGAGAGGGACTGAGGCGATGCCGGGCATGGGTCGCCAAGGAGCGTGATACCTCAGGGGCATAAATATGCCTCAGAGGTATCACGCTCGCAACAGCGACCGCCCGGAAGGGGGCGCCGCGACGGCGCAGAGATCGCGTCACTGGGCACGATCGCCGACGCGTACGAGGCGTACGTGGGCCGGTGGAGCCGCCTGGTCGCGGCCGATTTCCTGCCGGGGCTGACGTGCCGCCCGGGAGGCACTGGCTGGACGTGGGCTGCGGCACGGGTGCGTTGACCTCGACGATCCTCACCAACGCCGATCCCGTCCGGGTGACCGGTGTGGACCGTTCGGCCGGGTTCGTCGCCAGCGCGCGTGCCCGGATCGCCGATGGCCGGTCGGCCTTCCAGGTCGGGGACGCCCGCGCGTTGCCGTTCTCCGATCGGACCGTGGACGTGGTGGTCAGCGGTCTGGCGCTCAACGTGACGACGCTGGCCGAGCCAGCCCGCGCGGCCCTGCGGGAGTTGCTGGTCGCCCGGCTGCCGGTGGAGCCCGACGGCTCGATCCGGCTCACCGCACGCGCCTGGGGTTCGGGGCACCGCACCGCGGTGACGGCCTCTGCCGGGGGTCCGTTCTTCGCCGGGCCCGTTGCTGAGCTAGATTCAGGTGCCTCTTCGAGGTGGCTGACCTGCGGATTCATCGCTTGCCGGCGATGGGATGGCGGCCGGCGGGGGCGGTGACGACGGGGGTACGTGGTGCGGGGCCGGGCGACGGAGCGCGACCGGATCGACCGGATGTTGACGGACGCCCGGGACGGCGCGAGCAGCGTTCTGCTGATCCACGGTGACGCCGGCATCGGCAAGACGGCACTGCTGGACTACGCCGCCGCTCGCGCGTCCGACATGCGGGTGCTGCGGATCGACGGTCTGGAATCGGAGACCGAGCTGGCTTTCGCCGGCCTGCACCAGTTGTTCCTGCCGGCCATGGACCTCGTCGACCAGCTGCCCGGCCCGCAGGCCCGGGCCGTGCGTGCGGTCTTCGGGCTCACCGACGACACGGTGCGCGACCGGTTCGTCATCGGCCTGGCGGTGCTCAGCATGCTGTCCGAGGTCGCCGGCGAGGGAGCGCTGCTGTGCCTGGTGGACGACGTGCAGTGGCTCGACCGGGCATCGGTGGACGCGTTGGCGTTCGCCGCCCGCCGGTTGCAGGCCGAGGGCGTCGTGCTGATCTTCGGCGCCCGGGACGCCGCCGGGGTGGCCGGATTCGTCGGGCTCCCCGCGCTGCACCTCGCGGGACTCGACCCGGAGGCGGCCGCGGCGTTGGTCGCGGACCTGTCGCCGTACGTGCGTCAGCGGATCATGGATGAGGCGCAGGGCAACCCGCTCGCGCTGCGGGAGCTCTCCGCCGCGTTGACCCCGACAGAGCGTGCCGGTCAGCTCAGCCCGTTGACGCTGTCCGCACCGTCGAACCGGGTGCAGGACGCCTTCCTGGATCAGATCCGCCGGCTTCCCGAGGCCACCCGGACGCTGCTGTTGACGGCCGCCGCGGACGACACCGGAACACTCGACCTGATCCTGCGGGCCGCGAAGGCGACGGTCGGCGACCTGGCGCCGGCCGAGCGCTCCGGCCTCGTCGTGTTGACCGGCGACGCGCTGCGGTTCCGGCATCCGCTGATCCGGTACGCGGCGTACCAGGGCAGCCCGTTCGCCGACCGGGTCGCCGTGCACCGCGCGCTGGCGGCGGTGCTCGTCGCGCCCGAGCACGCGCATCGGCGTGCCTGGCAACTGGCCGCCGCGGCGAGCGGGCCGGACGAGCGGGTCGCCGACGAGTTGGAGCGGGTCGCGATCTGGGCCGGCGGTCGGCAGGCGCTGGCGTCGGCGTCCGCGGCGTACGAGCGGGCGGCCCAGCTCACGGCCGTACCGGAAGGCCGGGCCCGCCGGTTCATCGCCGCCGCACAGGCCGCCGCCGACGCTGGCCAGGACGAGCGGGGTGGCCGGCTCGCGGCGATGGTCGAGGTGGCGCCACAGGACCCGGGCCTGGCGGCGGACCTGGCACGGGTCCGGGCGGTGGTGGAGCTGGGGTACGGCAGCCCCGACGCCGCCGGCCGGATGCTGCTCGACTGCGCCGACCACATCGGCGCCCAGCGGCCGGACAAACTCCGCGCGCTGCTGGTGGACGCCCTGCACGCCGCCTTCTCGTCGGGAAACGCCGAGCTGATCGCGGCGGTCGCGGACCGGGCCCCGACCGAGCCGCTGCTGGCCGTGCCGGCCCGCCTGCTCACCGACGACGTGCCCGGTGCCCTGCGCGCGCTCCGAACGCTCGTGGCGGTGCGCGATCGAACCGACACCGGGTTCATGGGCCGGCTGATGACCGGGACCTACTGCCACCTGGGCGCCGATGACGAGGCCGCGTACGAGATCGCGGCCGAGGCGGTCGAGCACTGCCGGGACAACGGCATGGGTGGGTGGCTGCCCACCGCGCTGCACCTGCTCGCCCGGGTGGAGCTGACCCTCGGGCGGCTCGACGACGCGTCCGCGCACGCCGCCGAGGCGCTCCGGTTGGCGGAGGGGTACGACCTGAGCCACCGGGCCGCCCACGTGCGTGCCGTCCTGGCGATCCTGGCCGCCGTTCGGGGCGAGGAGGAGCAGACCGGGCGGCTGGCGCGCGACGCGATGGCGTACACGCAGCCGCGCGCCGTCGGCCGGGCAACGGCGGACGCACTGTGGGCGGTGGGCCTGCTCGACCTGGGCCTCGGCCGCGCGGACGTGGCGCTGCGACGGTTGGAAGCGGCGCGAGCGGCCTCGGGTCACCGGTTGTTCGGCGCGTTCCTGCTGCCCGATCTCGTCGAAGCGGCCGTACGCGCCGGTCGACCCGAGCGGGCCGCCGAACCGGCGCGTCTGCTCGCCGAGTGGGCCGAGGCCACCTGTCGCCCGGCGCTCGCCGCGCTGGCCCACCGATGCCGTGCCCTGACCGCGCCGGACACCGAGGCGGAGCAGCATTTCGCCTCGGCCGTCCGGCTGCACGGCGACGGCAACGCCTTCGATCGGGCCCGCACCGGGCTGCTCTACGGGGAGTGGCTGCGCCGCGCACGCCGGAAACTCGAAGCGCGCCGCCACCTGCGGGACGCTCTCGACACCTTCGCGGTGCTCGGCGCCGAGCCGTGGACCCGGCGGGCCGGGGCCGAGTTGCGGGCCAGCGGCGAGGTGGCGGAGCCGTCGCTGGGCGGACCGCTCAGCCGGCTGAGCCCGCAGGAACGCGAGGTCGTCCGGTTGGCCGCGGCGGGCGCGACCAACCGGGAGATCGCCACGCAACTGTTCCTGAGCCCACGCACCGTGGGGCACCACCTCTACCGGGCGTTCCCCAAGCTCGGTGTCACCTCGCGCACCGACCTCGCCTCGGTGCTCTCCTCATGACCCCGGCGCGGAGTAGAGCAGCCGGATCTGCGCGGTCCGGTAACCGGCGCGCGCGAACGCCGCGGCCATCGGCACGTTCGTCGTGTCGGTGGTGGCCGTGATCAGCTCGGCCCCCTGCTCGGCGTGGAACCGGGTGATCTCGGCGAGCACGTCGTCGACGTAGCGACGCCCGCGCTGCTCGGGCACGACGCCCAGGTAACCGACGTTGCGGTTGTACGGGGTCGCGGACGGGATCGCCAGGCCGGCGAGCGTCCCATCGGCCGTGCGGGCCAGCCGCCACCACGCCCGCTCGCCCGGGCAGTCCAGGTAGAAGTCCATCTCCTCCCGGGCGGTGACCTCCGGGCTCTTGATCGCCAGGTTCCGACGGGTTTCCCTGTCCAGGCTGCCCACCGCGATCCGGCGGAACGCGTCGAGGAACTCGTCGTCGGATCCCTCGGAGAAGACCAGCCTCCCGCTGGACGTGGGCACCCCAACCTCGGGCGTCCACTCCAGCCGCAGCCGCTCCACCTCGTCGGTCAGCCCGACCGCGAGCGCCGCGTCCCGTCGCCAGGCCACCGCCGCCGCGACGGAATCATCGTCGCGCCAGCCGTTGGGCAGCGTCAGGTTGTACAGCGGCGGTCTTGGTGCGCCGTGCTGCGCGAACGCTTGCAGGCCTGCGGCGAGCAGTCCGGCCGCGACGCCCGCGCGGTCGGCGACCGACGCGTCGACGTGCAGGCAGTCCAGGGCGACCGGGTGGGCGCTGGACGCCTGCCCCCACCACAGCGCACGGCCGACCACCCGCTGCTCGTCCTCGGCGATCCAGGTCCACTCCGGCCGGTACATGCCCTGAGCAAGTTCGTCGAGGTAGCGGTCGGCGTCGATGGTGCTGACCCCGTCGTCGATGGGGAAGCCGGTGACCCGGTCGAGGTCGGCCCCGGTGGTGGCGCGGAACAGCATCAGTCCTCTTTCAGTGCTTGACATAGGTGGACATGGTCGCGCCGGTGTTGAACACCCGGGTGTCGGTCAGCGTGAAGCTCGCCACGGCGAAGGGCGCCCGGAACAGGGGAATGCCGGAGCCGACGACAACGGGGTACCGCTTGATGACCAGTTCGTCGATCTCGTCCACCAACTGGCCGGCGAGCGTCGCCCCGCCGCAGAGCCAGATACCCATCCCGTCCTGGCGCTTGAGCGCTCTGACGAACGCGGCCGGTTCGTCGGCGACGATCTCCACCGACGGGTCGCGCTGCTCGAGAGTCTGGGAGAACACGTACTGCCGCAGGTGGGCGTACGGGCTCGTGACGCCGAGGGCCAGGGCCGGTTCGTAGGTCGCGCGGCCCATGAGGACGGTGTCGAACGTGGTGTTCGCCGCCGCGGCGATCCCGAGCGGCTCCCGCGCGTGGGTCGGCAGGGTCTCGGGGTAGTCGGCCAGGATGGCCGCGGCCAGATCCCCCTCGAACGCGAAGAAGTCGAACTCGCCGTCCGGACCGGCGATGAACCCGTCCAGGCTGGTGGCGATGTAGTACGTCAGTTTGCGCAAGTCAGCAGCTGCTTTCCACGGTTGATGTTGACAGCTGGAACGCTAGTCGGCTCACCGGCGGTCGGCATCGGTAGCAGCGACGTAACGTGACCGACGGTCGCGACCGTAAGAGGGGCGACCGTGCGAGTGGGGGACAGCGCGAAGGCCCGAGAGGGGGTGTCGCATACCGGACAAGACGGTAAAGCCCCTGGTAGAGCACTGTTGAGGCAGGTGCAGAGGCTGCGGATGGCGGGCCACATCCCAGTCCTCCGGCCCGGTGGGGACAGCATCGTCCGCACCGGCGCCGCCCTCACCCAGCCCGGCCTCGCCGCCGCGGCGGACACGGCACAGCCGCCGGCCCGACCACGCGCACAGCCCGTCCGTGGCTGCCGCCCACACCGCTCCGGGCGCCCGCAGCGGTGCCACCTTTCGCACCGTGGACCATGCCCGGTCCGGCGTCGCTCATCCGTGTGCCGGCCCGGCGACCGAAGCAGAGAGAGGGCCCCGACATGGCCGCTCCCACCGCGACCGCAGCCCTGAGCGCATCCGCCTACTCACCGGGTGACCAGATGCTGCTGACCATCACCTACTCCGACACCGACACCAAACCGCTGACCGTCACCGTCGTGGTCACCGACGCGCAGGGCAACAGCAGCGCTCCGGTCAAGGTCACCGCGGTCATCGACCCGCTCACCCTGACCGTGACCGACGACTCCGGACGTACCTGGACCCGGGTCTCCGACAACGGCTCGGTTGCCGTGTACCGGGGGGTGGCGTGATGCCCCGGGTCACCGTCCAGGTCCGCGACGCCGCCGGGCGCACCACGACCGCCACCGCCGACTACGCCCTCAACCAGCCGGTGCTCGGTGGCTACTACCTCTCCGGCGGCGCGGACCCCACCGCCGACATGGCCGGCGGGAACTTCCGCTCGCTCACCCAGTACCGCAGCTTCGCCGACGGCTACATCTTTCCCGGCTACAACCGGCCGTGGCTGACCAACCTGGGCAAGGCCGGCATGAAGATCAACATGGTCCTGGAGCTGAAACACTACGGGGCCCCGAACGCCGGGCCGCAGAGCTTCACCGTGGACGGCACCAGCTACACCGTGCCGGGGCCGTCGATGACCATCCAGCAGCGGCCCGGCACCACCTGGCCGAAGGCGTACGGGTACGGCCAGGTGCTCAACGGCCAGTGCGACGGGTTGCTCCACCGGGCCCTGTCGCAGTACCGCACGCTCGGGTTCGGGGTGAACATCCAGCTCGCCTCGGAGTTGGACACGGACCACGAGTTCGGCACCACCGAGGGCAGCAAGGCGTACACCTGGGCCGAGTCGGACGCCCGCGCGGTGCAGGCGATGAACTACATCCTCACCTGGTTCAAGGCACGGACGCTGCCCGCCGGGACGACCTTCTCAATCGGCCTCGGCGGCTTCGACCGGGCCTGCTTCCAGCGCACCCACCCGGAGGCGCTGATGTCCCGGCTGGACTTCCTCCAGTGGAACGCCTACGCCACCAACGCCAACGACACCGCGCTGTCCCGGTTCCGTCGCACGAAGGACTGGGCGGTGGCGGACCTCGGCCCGGTGGCGCTGTCCCGACCCGTGATCATCGCGGAGTGGGGAGTGCGGTCGGCCGAGATCCCGAACCAGTCGGCCTGGATCGCCACCGTTCCGGCGGCCGTGGCCAAGCTCAACGCCGAGCGCGGACCACGGATCGTGCGGACCAACTACTTCAACTCCGGGTGGGGCACCCTGTCGCCGAAAGCGGCCGGGTTGGCCGCGCTGCGGACCGCGTACGCCACCCGCCCGTACGTCTGACCGGCGGCCGGCGGGTGCGGCGGGTCAGCCCTCGTCGAGCCGGCCGGCGTACGTGTCGCGCAGCTCGGACCAGCCGAAGTCGAGGGCCTCGGCCCCCCGGATCGGGCCGACCGGGTGACCGTCGAGCAGCCGGTCGGCCACGTCGAGGCAGAGGTGCCAGCCGGCCGCGACCATCGGCAGCATGCCCGGGTCGGCGAGGGTGTGCCGGAGGGTGAGTCGGGTGCCGCTTACCAGCGGGCTCAGCTCCCAGCGCAGCAGGTCTTCGCCCCAGCTGTACTCGAGCAGGTGCGGTGGCTCGGCCCGGCGGACCGTGGCCGGGGCCGGGATGGCGGTCTCGCCGTCGACCATGGTGAGCACGGCGGCGCCGGGGGCGCCGAGGTTCCGGTCGGCGAGGAAGGGCGCCCACTCGGCGAGCTGTGCCGGGTCGGTCAGCGCCGCCCAGACGGTGGCCGGCGGGTGCCGCAGGTCGCGGACGAAGACCAGCGTGGTGCCGCCGTCGGCGGTCTCGGCGGCCACCTCGGCGGGTGCGCTCGGGCGGAAGGCGTCGCGGTCCATTCACTGCTCCTGACTGTCGAGATGCCGTTCCAGGGCGTCCAGGTGCCGGTTCCACAGCCGGCGGTACGGGTCCAGCCAACCGTCGACCGCCCGTAGCGGGCCGGGGTCGAGGCGGTAGATGCGCTGCCGGGCGGCGATCCGGCAGGAGACGAAGCCGGCCTCGCGGAGCACGCGCAGGTGCTTCGAGACGGCCGGCTGGCTGACCTCGAGGCTGTCCACCAGCTCGCCGACGCTGCGCTCCGCGTCGCGGAGTTGGTCGAGGATCCGGCGCCGGGTGGGCTCGGCGAGGACGGTGAAGACGTCGGCGGACACCACCCCAATATGCCGCACCGGTAATATGACTGTCAAAGCATATGAGCGACGCCCGCCGTACCGGAGCGGCACCGGGACCGGCTTCCTATGCTCGGAGCATGGAATTGCGGATCTTCACCGAACCCCAGCAGGGCGCCAGCTACGACCAGTTGCTCGCCGTGGCCCGCTGCGCCGAGGACGCCGGCTACGGTGCGTTCTTCCGGTCCGACCACTACCTCATGATGGGCGAGGTGACAGGTGAGCCCGGCCCCACCGACGCCTGGACCACCCTCGCCGGCCTCGCCCGGGACACCAGCCGGATCCGGCTCGGGACCCTGATGACGGCTGCCACCTTCCGGCTGCCCGGCCCGCTGGCGATCACCGTGGCGCAGGTCGACCAGATGAGCGGCGGCCGGGTGGAGCTGGGCATCGGCACCGGCTGGTACGCCGACGAGCACACCGCGTACGGCATCCCGTTCCCCGCCCTGGCCGAGCGGTTCGACCGGCTCGAGGAGCAGCTCGAGGTCATCACCGGGCTCTGGGCCACGCCGCCCGGGGAGCGGTTCGATCACGCCGGCCGGTACTACCCGATCAGCGACTCGCCGGCCATGCCCAAGCCGGTGCAGCAGCCCCGCCCGCCGATCCTGCTCGGCGGGATGGGGCCGAAGCGCACCCCCCGGCTGGCCGCCCGCTACGCCGACGAGTTCAACCTGCCGTTCGCGTCGACAGCCGACACGGCGGCGCAGTTCGACCGGGTCCGCGCCGCGTGCGCCGAGATCGGTCGGGATCCGGCCGAGCTGGTCTGGTCCAACGCCCTCGTGCTCTGCTGCGGGCGGGACGACGCCGAGGTGGCCCGCCGGGCCGCCGCCATCGGCCGTGACCCGGACGAGCTGCGGGCCAACGGTGTGGCCGGCACGCCCGCCGAGGTCCTCGACACCATCGGCCGGTACGCGGAAATCGGCAGTCAGCGGATCTACCTCCAGGTGCTGGACCTCAGCGACCTGGAGCACCTCGAGCTGGTCGCCAGCGAGGTGATGGCGAAGCTCTGAGCCCGTTCAGAAGCTCTGAGCCCGCTCACGAGCCTCGGTGAGCCCCGCCGCCCGTCCCGACCATGCCCGGGTCGCGCAGCACGGTGTCCAGCCGGCCGTCCCGATCGCTGTCCACATAGGTGACGTCGGCAACTCCGTCGCCGTCCAGGTCGACCTGGACGATGTCGGCGACGCCGTCGCCGTCGAGATCGGTGGCCACCTCCACCGAACCGTCCAGATGCCGGGTCACGATCGACCGCGGCGCGGCGCCGGGGGCGCGTGGCGGCGGCCCGGGCGCCGGCACCGGCGTCGGTGCCGGCGCGGGCGCGGGAGTCGGGCGGGGCCCGGGCGTGGGTGCCGGATGGCTCGGCAACCCGGCAACCGGCGGGGCGCTGGCCGGCTCGACACCACTGCCGGTCGGGTCCAGCTCCTCCTCGGAGGGGAACACGTCGCCCCGCGGGGCCGGATCACGGTAGCTGCTCATGGGCGTAGGGTTCCCCGACGATGGCGAGAACAACCGTGCCCGATCGTCCGGTGTCCGTGGCTCCCGGTCTGTCGGACGATGCTGGGACCGACGCCACGGTCATGAACGGGGGTCCGAGCGTGGAACTGCGCCGGAGTCGGGGGGCCCTGGTGCTCGCCCTGGTCTGCGTACTCGGTGGGGTGGTTCTGCTCGCCCTGCCCCGCGACGACGCCCTGCTACGGACGATCACCGCGGTGGGTGCCGTCGCGCTCGGCGTCGTGGCGCTGGTCAGCGCGTTGCGGCCGTTCCGGTTCGGGATCGACGCGGACGGGCTGACCATTCGGCGACCGGGCCTGCGCCGGTCCATCCGGTGGGCCGAGGTGGACACGCTGGTCCTCGACGAGCCGCCCCGGCGGGACGGCCGTCCGGTGCCGCCACGGTTGCTGCTGGTGCCGGTGCCGGGTGAGCCGCTCGGGCCACCGGTGACCGCCCGCCATCCCGTCGACGGCCGGCCCGCCATCGAGCTGCTCGTCCTCGACCAGGTCCGGGAGCAGCCGGAGCAGGTGTCCGCCGCGCTCACCCGCTACGCCGGCGACCGGTTCGTGGACCTGCCCGCGCTGCGCCGCGCCGCCTTCACCGAGCCGGACCTCACCGCCAGCCTGCGCGGCTACCGGATGGACCAGGTCGACCAGTTGATCCGGCGCGGCCAGGACGCCCTGGTGTCCGGGGACGCGCAGACCCGGCAGGCGGCCCGGGCGGAGATCGAACGAGCCCGCGCGGTCGGCCTGCCGATCGCCCAGCGCGGTTACGGCCGGCTCCAGGCCGACGCGGTGCTGGACGCCCTCGTCGCCGCGCTGGCCGACCAGCCGTCCACCGATCGGGAGACCACATCGTGATCGCACCGGGACAGGGCGGCCCCTCGGCCGCCACGGCCGACGTGCCGCGCCGCAACTGGGCCGGCAACGTGCGCTACGGCGCACGGTCGTTCCACCGGCCGACCTCCACCGACGAGCTGCGCCGGCTGGTCGCCGGCAGCTCCCGGATCCGGGCGGTGGGCACCGGGCACTCCTTCAACCAGCTCGGGGACACGAACGGCGACCTGGTCACCCTGGCCGGGCTACCTCCGACGATCGAGGTGGACGCCGAACGCGCACGGGTCACCGTCGCCGGCGCGCTGCGCTACGGCGACGTCGCCCGGCAGCTGCATGACCAGGGGTACGCGCTGGCCAACCTCGCTTCGCTGCCACACATCTCGGTGGCCGGGGCGGTCTCCACCGCCACCCACGGCTCCGGTCAGACCCACGGCAACCTGGCCACCTCGGTCGCCGCCCTGGAACTGGTCACCGCCGACGGCGACCTGCTGCGCGTCGACCGGGACACCGACTGTGACACCTTCGCCGGCATGGTCGTCGGGCTCGGTGCGCTCGGCCTGGTCACCCGGGTCACCCTGGACGTGGTGCCGACCTTCGAGCTGCGCCAGTACGTGCGGCTCGACCTGCCCCGGGAGGCGCTGGACGAGGCGCTCGGCTCGGCGTACAGCGTCAGCGTGTTCACCGACTGGCGCGGTCCGCGACTGCGGGAGGTGTGGCGCAAGCAGCGGGCGGACCAGCCGCCGCCCCCGGCGGACTGGCTCGGCACCACGGCCGCCGACGAGCCGCGCCATCCGGTGCTCGGGATGCCGGCGGAGAACTGCACCGAGCAGCTCGGTGTGCCGGGTCCGTGGCACGAGCGGCTGCCGCACTTCAAGCTCGGGTTCACCCCGAGCAGCGGCGACGAGCTGCAGTCCGAGTACCACCTGCCACGGGCGGCGGCGGCCGAGGCCCTCGCCGCCCTGGACGACGTGGCGCACCTGATCGCCCCGGTGCTCCAGGTGTGCGAGCTGCGCACTGTGGCGGCCGACGAGCTGTGGCTCAGCCCGAACCACCACCGGGACAGCATCGCCGTGCACTTCACCTGGATCGGCGACCCGGTCGCGGTGGCCCCCGTGCTGGCGGCGGTGGAGGAACGGCTGACGCCGTTCGCGCCGCGTCCGCACTGGGGCAAGGTCTTCGCCACCGATCCGGCCGCGCTGGCCGGCCGCTATCCCCGGTACGCGGACTTCACCGCCTTGCTGGCCCGCCTCGACCCGACCGGCAAGTTCCGCACGGATGAACTGGACACCTACTTCCCCCGCTGATCAGCGGGGCCCGGCCGGGGTGGGTTCGCTGGGCTGGTTGGTGCGGAGGGTGCCTCGTTGGACGGCGCGGCTGATGTCGCTCGGTGAGACGATGCCGACCAGCCGGCCGTCGGTCACCACCAGGGCCCGGCCGTCGGCGCACTCACTGAGCCGCGGGAGCAGATCGTTGAGCTCCTCACCCGGCTGGGCGAGGACGAGTTCGTCGGCCCGGCAGGCCACCTCGGCCAGCGTGGTCGACGCCCGCCGGTCGGCCGGTACGCCCCGCACCCGGTCCAGGGTGACCAGGCCGGTCGGCCGGCCCTCCTCGGTGAGCGGCAGCGCCGAATGCCGGTACGCGAACAGGTAGTTGTCGACGAAATCGGCGACAGTCATCTCCGCCGAGGCGGTCTGCGGCTGCGGGGTCATCACCTCGCCGACCCGGATCCCGCGCAGCGCGCTGCCGGTGCGGGCCTGCCGCTCCTCCATCCCGGCGGCCCCGATCAGGAACCAGCCGATCAACGCCAGCCAGAGCCCGCCGAATCCCACCCCGGACAGGAACTGCCACAGCCCGAGACCGATCAGCAGCGCGCCGAGCACCCAGCCGGCCCGGGCGGCGACGACCGATGCCCGGGTGCGGTCGCCGGTGGCCTTCCACACGGCCGCGCGTAACAGCCGCCCGCCGTCCAGGGGCGCGGCCGGAAGCACGTTGAAGATCGCCAGCAGCACGTTGATGCCGGCCAGCCAGGCCGTCACCCCGAGCAGCAGGCCACCCTGCCCGGCCAGCGCGAGCAGCGCGGCGATGACGCCGAAGAAGGCCCCGAGCACCAGGCTGACCAGCGGGCCGACCCCGGAGATCCGCAGCTCCGCGCCCGGGTCGCGGGGCTCACCCCGCAGCTCGGCCACCCCACCGAACAGCCACAGGGTGATGCCCCCGACCTCCAGGCCGTTGCGCTTGGCGACGATCGCGTGCGACACCTCGTGGGCCAGCAGGCCGACGAAGAAGACCACCGCCGCGGCCAACCCGGCGAGGGTGTACGCCACCGGTGACCGGTCCGGGTAGGACCGGGGAAACTGATTGGCCGCCAACCCCCAGGCGATCAGCGCGAAGATGACCAGAACACTCCAGTTGACGCCGACCGGTACACCCGCGATCCGGCCAAGCCGGAAGCTCGCCCTCATCCCTCCCCGTTACCCCCGCTCGGTCCGCCCATGCGCAGGACAGCGCGCCCGCGCCGTGGAAGCTCAGCGGCGCGGGCTCTCGCTGGCGATGGTCGCCTCGCGGGGCAGTGCGGCCGCGCGCAGCGCCCAGTCCAGCGCGTAGTCGGCGATCGCCTCCCAGCCGTCCTGCCCGACGGTGAAGTGCGACCGGCCGGGGAACTCCTGATACGCGGTGAGCGCCCGGGACTTCTGGTAGAGCGTGGCGTTGGCGCGGACCACCGACGGCGGCACCACGTGGTCGACCTCGCCGGCCATCAGCAGCAGCGGCGCGCGGTCGTCGCGCCCGGCGTCGACGCGGGCGGGTGAGCGTGGGTCGATGTTGGCGAACGCGCCTTCGAAGTACACCCGCCCCGCGCCGGGGACGGCATAGCGCTGCCAGGCCCGGTCGGAGTCTTCGCGACTCATCGCATTGCCGAAGGTGTAGGCGAAGTCGTCCGGGGTGAACGGGACGGCCTTGTGCCGGTTGGCGGGGCTGCGCAGGATCGGGAAGCCGGAGCGCAGCTGACTCAGGGGCACCTTGAGCACCCCCTTCACCTGCGCGGAGTGCACTCCCACTGCCGCCGCGCCGAGGCCCCGGTCGACAAGGATCTGGGTGATCAGGCCGCCGAACGAGTGCCCCATGATGATCGGCGGATAGGGCAGCGCCCGGATGAGTCCGTCGTAGTGCTCGACGATTCCGGCGATGCTCTGCTCGGCGATCGGGGTGGGATCGTCGCGCAGACTCTCGACGTCCCGGTCCATCCCGGGCCAGGCGGGCGTGAGCACCCGCAGACCCCGAGCGGTGTACCGCTGAGCCCACCTTTCCCAGCTGCGCGAGGTCATCCAGAGCCCGTGGATCAGCACGACCGTTTCGATCCGGCCCTGCGGCGTGGCACCCATCGCGTTCCCCCTTGTCCCGGCGTCCGGCCCGGCGGTTACCCGCTGCCGTGCGCGGAATTCCTCGGCGGTGCCGGTCCCGGTGCCCGTCATGCGGACGTCACGCTCGGTATCGCCGGGGCGGCCCCTGACAAATGTCACGGGCGGAACGTGACGACCGCTCCGGGTACCGGGCCCCGCGTGGCAGGAGCATGACTGACATGACCAGTACGCACCCGGCCGTCGAACTCGACGGCCTCACCAAGACCTTCGGCGCCGTCACCGCGGTCGACGGGCTGAGCCTGCGGGTGCAGCCTGGCGAGGTGGTGGCGTTCCTCGGGCCCAACGGCGCGGGTAAGACCACCACCATCGACATGCTGCTCGGGCTGGCCCGCCCGGACGCGGGCACGGTCCGCATCCTCGGCGGCACCCCGGACGACGCGGTGGCCCGGGGCCGGGTCGCCGCGGTGCTCCAGACCGGCGGGCTGCTCAAGGACCTCACCGTCGGTGAGACCGTCCAGATGACCGCGCACTTCTACCGGCACACCCGCCCGGTGGCCGAGGTGCTGGAGCGGGCCGGCATCGCCGACATCGCCGACCGGGTGGTCGGGCGCTGCTCCGGCGGCCAGCAGCAGCGCCTGCGCTTCGCGCTCGCACTGCTGCCGGACCCGGATCTGATGGTGCTCGACGAGCCGACCACCGGCATGGACGTCGAGGGCCGGCGGGACTTCTGGCAGGCCCTGCGCCGCGACGCGCGCGCCGGGCGGACCGTCATCTTCGCCACCCACTACCTGGATGAGGCGGACGCGTACGCCGACCGGATCGTGCTGGTCCGGCAGGGGCGCGTCGTCGCCGACGGCACCACCGCGGAGATCAAGAACCTGGCCGCGGGCCGCACCGTCCGGGCCACCCTGCCGGGCGCCGACCAGGCCGCGCTCGCCGCGCTGCCCGGCGTGGACGCCGTCGAGGTACGCGGCGACAGCGTGCTGGTGCGCACCGGCGACTCGGACGCGATCGCCCGACACCTGCTCACCCGGACCACGGCCCGGGACGTGGAGATCACCTCCCGCAACCTCGAGGACGCCTTCCTCGCCCTGACCACCGAGCACACCGGAGCCTGAGATGATCACCCTGCCGGCAACCCCCGCCGCCACCCGTGCCGACCGGCCCAACGAGCCGGACCGCCGGCTGCCCGCCCTGGGCGGGTTCGCCCCGGCCGTCCTGCGCATCGAGCTGCGCAGGGTGCTGCGCAACCGCCGCACGCTCGCGTTCACACTGATCATGCCGGGTGTCTTCTTCCTCATCTTCGGCCTGCCGCAGGGCGGGCAGTCGCTGGACAACGGCCGCCCGGTGACCGCGTACGTGATGATCAGCCTGGCCGTCTACGCGGCCATGGTGGCGACCACCAGCGCCGGCGGCGCTGTGGCCACCGAGCGGGCGCTGGGCTGGAGCCGGCAGCTGCGGCTCACCCCGCTGCGCCCGACCGCGTACGTGGCCACCAAGCTGATCACCGCGATGACCCTCGGCCTGCTCGCGGTCGTCGTCGAGTTCCTGGTGGGCGCGGCCGCCGGCGTCCGCATCCCGATGCACGTCTGGCTGCTGGCCGGCCTCGGCGCCTGGGTCGGCTCGCTGGTCTTCGCCGCGTTCGGCCTCTTCATCGGCTACCTGGTGCCGGCCGAGAACGTCATGCAGTTCATCGGGCCGATCCTGGCGGTGCTGGCCATGTTCGGCGGGCTCTTCGTCCCGCTCGAGGTGCTGCCGGAGGTGCTCCAGCACGTCGCCCGGTTCACCCCGGTGTACGGCGTGGGCGAGCTGTCCCGTGCCCCGCTGACCGGTGAAGGGGTCAGCATGGCCGCTGTGGCCAACATCGCCTGCTGGGCCCTGGTCTTCGGTGTCGGCGCGGCCCGGCTGTTCCGCCGG